>JAAETV010000184.1 GCA_024227975.1 Actinomycetes bacterium | reverse complement strand
GTCGTAGTCGAGACGACTGGCCCCTCACCAACCAGCCGGATCCGAACCGGGGCCTCTCCCGCCGCTTCGGCCATGTCCAGGATCGGCCGTACGACATCACCGAACAAGACATCGTCTCCCCCACCGCGGGAGAGCATCTCGTGCACGATGGCGATGGAGCCGATACGGCGGTCTGCCTCTGCGATTGCGGCCTTGGCCTCCGGCGCCGCCACCCGGCGCCCCTGGATCCTGAGCAGCGACGACACGGTCTGAAGGTTGTTCTTCACCCGATGGTGGATCTCACGGATCGTGGCATCCATCGAGACCAGCAGCCGCTCCTGGCTCCTGAGCTCCGAGACATCGCGCATCAACACCAGAGCCCCGTCGATCTCTCCTTCGGTCAACAAGGGCACGACCCGGGCCAAGATGGTGACACTGTCGCCCCGCTCCATCTCTTCCACCACTGGCACCTTGAGGGAGGTCAAGGTCTGGGCCGTTTCTGCCCGAAAGCCCAGATCCTCCAACTTGCGGCCGGCAATGGAGCCATGGTAACCGAGGCGGTGGAAAGCGGAGACGGCGTTGGGCGACGAGTAGACGATGGCCGTCATCCTGTCCAGGACGAGGGCTCCATCGCCGACCCGGGGCGATACCTCGATGACCGAGTCCTCGAAGGGAAACGGGAAGGCTCCCTCACTGATCATCTGGGCTAGCCGCTCGAAGACGTTCAGGTAGGCGAGCTCCAGGTCGCCAAGGGACCGGTGCCCGATATTGGTCGTCTCCCGGGTGACGACCGCGATGACCCGGTCGTGGTAGCGGACGGGGATAGCCAGAACCTTGGCCCTGAGCTCAGGATTGGTGAGATCGACCTCTTCCTCGACAATCTTCTCTTCCCGGTAGGCCAGCGCCACCATGGGACGCTCTTCCATGGACAAGAAGCGACCGATCTGATCGTCTCGGTACATGGTTTGGGCTGTCGTCGGCCGGATCTGACCCAACGAGACCAGCTTGTTGCCCTGCTCCTCGTTGACTGGGGCGAACAGCAGCATGTCGGCGAAGCAGAGGTCGGCCAGCGGACCCCACGAGCCGACGAGTCGTCGCAGGTGTTCACGCTCACCAGACCCCAGATCGGTGTGGCGACGCACGATGTCGTTGAGACTGGCCATAGCTGTATTCCCTCGGACTGGCTCCTGCCCAGTGAGGGTACCGGCGGAGAGGAATCGGCTCTCAGTCGAAGAGAGCGGCCAGTTGCTCGAGTGTGTGCATCGACTCAGCTTGCCAGGGGACCGAGACGACCGGTCCAGGCTCGTGCTTGGCTCTCCACTGCTCCTCGAACGGTGCACCCGTTTCGATCATGGCTTCGACCGCGGCTCGGAGAGAGGGGTCGGTGATGACGTCGAGCGAGTCTTCACCGATCGCGAACAGGGCTCGGTTGTTGATGACGAGGTCGGGCCGGCGGCCCCGGTGCTCGACGGCCGAGGCTAGTGCTTCGGCTTCAGCCAAGGCACCAGGCTCCGACGTCGATACCAGTACATAGGAGGTCTCGGGGGCGGCCAGACGATCAGCGACGACTCGGGCCCGAGCCACGAAGCCAGGCTGGAGGCGGGAGAAGAGCCAGAACAGCTCGCCTATGCTGGCCAGAAACGGGCCTCCAAGGAGGCGTTCGGCCACGGCCAAGAATGGTTTGGCCGTGGCCCCGGCCACCCTGCTCCGGTACGGGGCGGTCAACCAGCGCAGCAATCGACTATCGAAGAAGGCCACCATCTTGTCGGGGGCGTCGAGAATGTCAATGGCATGGGTCGACGGTGGGGTGTCGACAACGATCAGGTCGTAGCGCTCACCGTCGGCCAGCTCGCACAACTGGTCGAGGGCGATGTAGTCGTGGCTCTGGACGAAACGCGTGGTCAGCGTTCGGTAGAGGGGGTTGGCCAGTAATGCGGTCTCGTCGGCGGGCCGTGGAGCACATCGGGCGACCAGCGCGTCCCAGCTCCTGGCCATGTCGACCATCGAGGCCCATAACCGACCCGGACCAGCCCCCACCGGCACCAGTACCGGCTCATTGGTCAAGCCGTGGCCGAGCGCGTCGGCCAGACGCCGGGCAGGATCGACGGTCACCAGCAGTACCCGGCGACCATGGCGAGCAGCGGCCCGGCAAGCCATGGCGGCCGACAGCGTCGTCTTCCCGACCCCTCCTGGGCCCATCACCAGCACAACCGATCCCTCGCTCAGGAGGGTGTCGATCTCGGCGCTCACAGGCCGGAGTCCTCCAGCGCGGCGATGGCGGCCGCCACTGGATCATCGGCCTCATCGATGGTCCGGAGTGGCAGGCCCGTCACCTCTAGCCGCTGGAACTCCTCGGCCGCCCTGGCGGCGCGAAAGACGGCAACCCGAATCGCTCCAACCAGTTGGGCATCGTTGATCTCGACAGCACGACTGCCGGCCGTGGTGTTGGTGCCGGCAACGAAGGAGGCAGCTTCGGCCCGACCGGCGGCAGTGACGGCCGGGGGCCAGCGGTTGACGACGAGTGAGGAGACACTGGCCGTGGTCTCCGCCGCCAGCCGATCGAGGAGCTCCTGGGTCTCGCTCACCGCCAGCTCCTCGGCCACGGTAACGACGACCAGGCTGGTCGTCTCGGGATCGGCCAGCAACTCGGAGATCCAGGCCGTGTCGGCTGCCAACGGGCCACGCCCAACCAAGCCCTTCAGGGTGTCAGGAGCCGAGAGAAGCTCAACGGCATGGCCAGTTGCCGGAGCATCGGCGACCACCAGATCCCAGGAACCCTGCCTGACCTCATTTCCAATCTTGCCGATGGTCAGGATCTCTCTCACCGCCGGTGCCGCCGTTGCTACGTATTCGAAGATCCGGGCCACGGATCGCACCAGCCGTGGCGAGATGGGGGTCTTCAGATTGAGGCCAACGTACTCGTCGAGGGCGGCCTCGGTGTCGAGGGCCAAGGCGACCAGGGTAGGAGGGTCATCGAAGCTGACTTGGTGGCCGGGGGGAAGGGGTTCCCCTAGACCCAGGGCACGACCCAGCCCGTTGCCAGCCGAAGCGTCGATGGCGAGCACGCGCTTGCCGGTGGCGGCGGCTTGGAGAGCAAGGGCAGCACTGACGGTTGAACGTCCGACGCCCCCCTTTCCGACGACGATGAGCAACCTGGTCGCCGGCACTCCGACCTAGGAGTTGGCCGCAGCCCGAGCCCGGGAAGGGGTCAGGCCCCGAACCCGATGCGGCGATCGGGATCGGCCGAGCTCAGTTCGACGAAGGAGACACTCCCCGATGGCACACCAACTTCCTTGCCCTTGCGATCAGTCAGCCACAGTACGCCAGTCCCACTGCCCAGGACCTCGTCGACCTGAGACCTGAGGGTCTCCCGGTCTGTCTCTTCGTCGAGCTCCAGTTCGATGACCTGGCCAGATTGCGTGATCCCGATGCGGACGTCCATGGAGGCAACCTAGCGCCCCTCAGCGGTGCTTCAGACGATCTTCAGTTCGGAGCGGAAGCGTTTCTTCGGTGCCAGTTCGACATCGACCCGTTCGGCCAGCTCGGCGAAGGCAGCCCCTGCCTCGCTTGTCGGATCGGCGGCAACCGGGTTGCCGGTGTCGCTTCCTTCCCGCAGGGCGGGGACAAGTGGAATCTGAGCCAGGAGGGGAACTCCGAGCTCGTTGGCCAGGGTCTCTCCCCCACCGGATCCGAACAGCTCGTACCGCTTGGCGTCATCGCCAGTGAACCAGCTCATGTTCTCCACAACCCCGGCCACAGTGATATGGACCTTGCGGGCCATATAGGCAGCCCGCTGGGCCACCTTCTGGGCTGCCGCCTGGGGGGTCGTGACGACGACCAGTTCGGCTCGTGGCAGGAACTGGGCCAGAGAGAGGGCGATATCGCCTGTTCCCGGCGGTAGGTCGATCAGGAGATACTCAGGATCGTCCCAGTAGACATCGGTGAGGAACTGCTCGAGCGCCTTGTGGAGCATCGGGCCACGCCATATCACGGGCTGGTCCTCGTCAACGAAGAAACCCATGGAGATACAGCGGACCCCGTGCACCTCGGGCGGAACCATCATCTCGTCGATGACGACGGGTTCCCGGTCGACACCGAGCATGCGGGGGATCGAAAAGCCCCAGACATCGGCATCGACAAGGGCAACCGACTTGCCCTTGTCGGCCAAGGCGACAGCCAGGTTGGTCGTCACCGAGCTCTTGCCGACACCCCCTTTGCCCGAGGCAACGAGGATGATCCGGGTACGGTTGTCAGGGTCGGCGAAGGGGATGGCCCGACCCTCGGCGTGCCCATGGCTCGTCTGGGCCCCAGCCGTTGCCGCTGGGTCACCATGAAGGCTCCGTCGCAGCTCTTGGCGCTGCTCGTCGGTCATGACCCCGAATTCGACGATGGCCTCGTCGACGCCGTCGAGAGCCTCAACGGCTTCCACCACCGACCGGTTGATCTCATTGCGGAGGGGGCAGCCAGCGATGGTCAGATCGACGGCCACCGTGACCTGTGGGGGGGCGAGATCAACCCGTCGCACCATGCCAAGCTCGACAATGCTGCGGTGCAGCTCAGGGTCTTGAACGGGGCGAAGGGCTTCGATGATGTCGGCTTCGGTCAGGGCCACAGTTACTCCTTCGGATCCAGTCCGGGTGTCCTCCGGAATTTCTCCTACCGGGATAGGAAGAATGAATAGAGCTAGACTATCGACGTGGCCAACCGAGCCCTCAACCCGACAGAATTTGCCAATCTGGTCAATGCCATTACCTCAGCCTTTGGCGATCCGACGCGCCGGACCATCTACCTTCTCGTCCATGAGCGCCCGGAAGGCCTGACCGCAAGCGAGGTCGCCGAGGCCACTGGGCTGCATGCCAATGTGGCCCGCCACCATCTCGACAAGCTGGTCGGTGGGAGCTACGTGGAAGTCACCCAGCGCCAGTCATCGGGTGCTGGCCGTCCGGCCAAGGTCTATCAGGCCACCGATCCTGGCCTCCACCTGGAATTCGACGTCGGCCACGACGACATCCTGGTGACCCTGCTCGGCAAGGCCCTGTCTCGTCTTGGTGAGCCCGAGGCCACGGCATTGGCCGAAGAGGTTGGCCAGGAGTTCGGGAAGCAGATGGCGGCCTCCATGGGCAGCTCAACCGAAGGCCAGCGGTCATTTCGTTCCGCCCTCCATGTGGTGGCCGATGCTCTGTCGGCTCATGGGTTCGCTGCCCACGCTGAGCGCCACGGCAAGGAGCTGCGGATCGTGTCCGGCCACTGCCCATTCGGCGATGTTGCCATCGAGCATCCCGTCATCTGTGCCGTCGACCGGGGGATGGTCAAGGGCCTGCTCAGCACGCTCTACGGCGAGACCGAGGTGGCCCTGTCAGCATCACTGGCCCATGGCGACAAGACCTGCATCGCCGACGCCCGACCGACCGCAGGCCAGCAGCGCAGATCCTAGGCTGCGGTGCGATGTACGGGCCGGGGGCGAGCGGCTCGCTTCGCTGTTGCGTTGCTCTTGCGTCGGGCCAGGGCCAACAGGATGGCCAGGAAAGCGACGATGTTGATCGAGGCCAGCATCATCATCTGATACCAGACGTTACCGGTGTCGGATCCAGCGGTGATGCCATGGTAGGTCGCCAAGACATAGAGGGCGAGACTGGTCCGGTGGATGTGGCGCCACAGTGGCTTCGGCAGCTTCTTCATCATCAGCGAGGTGATCTCGAGGGCGAGGAGCAGGTAGAAGGCGAACACTCCCCACGCCACCTCTCGGGGCTGCCACTGGGATTTGAACGGGACCAATACCTCGAACCAACTGAAGTAGACATAGCTGTCCATCACCAGCCCGAGGATGTGGATTGCGGTGAACGCAACGGATAGGCCACCGAAGAACCGATGCAGGTCCAGGATCTGGGAGGGCTGGGTCGCCTTGGCCGCAGCCTTGGTCGACAACATGAGGCCCCAGCAGACGGAGAGAGTTACAAGGACCCAAGCGGCGATACCCGACGAGCGGGCTACGAACCACCAGACCTGTTCATTGAAAGCAATTCCAATCACGACAACGTGCCTCCTCCAGCCAGAGCCGGCGGCCGATCATGCCCAGTCGACAGTATCTCACCCGAGGCGGTCACCGCGATCCCGGGAGTCTTCAACCGGTCGAGGAAAGCGATGACGTGCTCTGATCCCTTGATGAGGGATGCCTTGGCCACGATCTCGGCCCACCAGGCCCTGCTGGAGCAGGTGGTCACCGCCACCAGGTCGGATGAGCTCGGATGGCCCGTCTGAGGGTCGAGTAGATGGTGGTAGTGGTTGGGGCCATGGTCCCATTGCTTGATCAAGGTGGTGCTGGTGGCCACGGCCCCTTCGGTTGGGGTGAAGGTGCCGATCTTGGCTCCTCGATCGAAGGGGTTGGCCACCCCGATGTTCCACTTCGGCCCGTACCAGGGCTCACCAGCGACCCGCAGATCACCACCGAGCTCGACCGACACGGTGGTGGCTCCGGCTTCGAGGCACATGTCGACCGTGAGATCGGCAGCCATTCCCTTGCCGATTCCACCTGGATCGAACCGACAGCCCTCAGGGATGCAGACGGCTGCAAGCTCGGGAAAGAGCACCATCGGTTCGGTGGTTGCTCGCTCGATTGGTCGATTGTCGGGCGTGACCTCACTCTCGGACCAAGACTGACGGTACCCATGACCTTCGAGTTGGTCGAGCATCAGCGGGTTGTAGGTTCCCATCGTTGCGTTGCGCCCGGCTTCGGCCTGGCTGATCAGTTCGTAGGTCGATTCGGACACCAGTGTCACTTGGCCCGGACGTTGGTTGAGGGCCGAGATCTCGCTATCGGGCAAGAATCGGCTCCATTGCTGCTCCAGGTCGTCGACGAACTGGCGAGCCCTGTCGGTCAGATCGTCAGGGCCACCGTCGGTCACGATCCGACATCGGACCCCCATTGCTCTGAATTCCAGGGCGGGCGGATCAGCCCTCACTCACTGCCAGCGGTGGTCGGAGGCGCCGTGGTCGGTGGGGCTGTGGTCGGAGGCGCCGTGGTCGGAGCTGCCGTTGTCGGGGCTGCCGTCGTGGGGGTCGCCGTGGTCGGAGCTGCGGTGGTCGGAGATGCCGTCGTGGGGGCCGCCGTCGTAGGAGCTGCCGTCGTCGGGGCTGTGGTTCCCCCGGCCGCCGTCGTCGGAGCAGCAGTATCGGAGGAGCCACTTGTCTCCGATGTACTACTCGACGACGGTGCTGTCGTGTCGACAACCTGATCGGTGGCCCCGCCAGAGCCATCGTCGGCCGGGAGTCCTGGTGCTGTTGGAGTGCTGTTGGCCGGGTCGGCCACAGCCCCAGGACTGATCCCCCCATTCCCATTGTTGAGTTCGATCTCGACGCTCGGCGCTTCTGGCACCTCCGATTGCGACGCCAGATCTGTGCCCTCGATAGCACCGGCGTCGGTGCTCTCGGCTTCGGCCAAGAGGGGGCCCATAGCCACGATCATGGCCCCGAACGACACGGCCGATGCGCCAGCAGCAACGAAACGACTTGTCGACCAGTTGAGCCGGAAACGATCTAGCCCGAGCTGCTCGAAGATGGAGGCTGGCCAATCCTCCTCGTAGCGATGCGTCGGCTCTGAAGCCAAGGACAACACCGGTTGCTGTTCGCCCTGGTCCATCCTGATGGTGTGATCAGAAGGTTTGAGGTGGGCATCATCGGCCCAGCCTGGGTTGGCCGGCGCTGATGCCTGACGCCGAGCCTGCAAGGCAGCTAGCCGGCCGTCGATGCTGTCGGGGTCGGCATCGACGAAACCACCCCGCGACGGAACCGATGACGAAGGCTCGGGGCGCATCGGTTGGGGTTCCGGGACCTGCTCCTGGCGTCGAGCTCGGAGCGCGGCCAGCCGCTCTTCCAGGGTTGGATCGTCCATTGTCAGTGCTCCATCTTGACTTTGAGTTCGCCCTCGTTCTCCTTGTCGAATTTGACTTCGAACTCGGCTTCGTTGCC
>JAAETV010000183.1 GCA_024227975.1 Actinomycetes bacterium | reverse complement strand
GAGAGAAGACTACTACACGAGTCTTGGTTTGGAGCCGTACCAAGAGCTCGTACCTGAGACCGGCGGTGAACCGTAGTGTGCGTCCAGCAATGCCCCAACTCTCCTACTACTGACGACCTGTCGGTACGCCGGTGGCACCCGCACCGGTTTCGCACACTTCCGACTGTCGTCCATCGACGTTGCGACGGCGGCACTTGTGAGCCGGAAGAATGGCCTAGTCGCCCTCAACCGCCTGAACCCGGTCGAGTTCAGCTCGAAGCGCTGGCGTCAGCGTCCGAACATAGCTATCAGTCAGGTGCTGACTGTCGCGGTATACAAGTACACCGCCTACCACGACTGGGCACTCCTCAGATGGACAAATCGAGTCTGTGAGGTCGATGAAGTCAGCTCCGTCCACAGCGGCTGCAGCCTCGCGCGACGAAACACCCAGACGTCGTGTTGCACTTGTGCGCCCGAACGTACATTCTCGAAGATCATCTCGATTCTCCGAAACACACTCCGCAACATCGAAACCTGGAATCGGAGAATCAGCGAGAGCGACAACTTGAGTGCCATTCTGGATCAGCTCAGTCCAGCGAATCTTGTTGTCCTCAACTAGGTAGGGGCGTCCATCCTCAAGGGAGAGAGTCTCACCTTCAACACTGATCCGAGCCTCCCGACCAGTAAAGACAACCAGGTCAGGTGCCTCATCCAAAATGATTGCGTGTACGCGTTCATTCCAAGCAATACATTCCTCATACTCGGCGTCTCGCAGTATGTCCAGGCCAGTATAAGTGCAAGCAGCCTTGGTCAGAATACGGAAGGACCAGCCACGAGATTCGGCGATCGTATTGATTGCTGTAGCCCACTGATTTGCATGCGAATCGCCGACGAGTACGACTCGATGCGCGCTGTCCTGCTGGCCAAAAACACAATCCTCAGGCTCGGTTGCTTCGTAGGAGGACCTACAGGAGATGAAGGCACCCCGATCTTTGCGGGCAGCGAGAGGGTCGGGGATTATGTCCTCAACGGTGGGTACCTGGGGATTCTCGGCTCCACCAGTCTCTTGCTCCAGCGATAGAGCGCCGACGGCAGCCGCGGGATCAGTAGTACTATCTGCCGACCCGGGGTCGGGGCTCGCCTCTGGCATTATCCCCGTGGCCTCGGGATCTTCAAGTGGATCAGACACCTGAGTCTCCACCTCAGACAAGATGGCTTCGGCGCGCTCAGAACCTGACGAAACCGTTGGGGCCGCCTGAAGAAGCAGAATGCCACTTGCCACGCCGATAGCCGTACACGAAGCACCCACAAGAAGGCCACTCCGGGCCCCATTTTGAGAGTTCCGGAATCGGAAGGGATTCTCTATCAGCCGAAGCGTTAGGTATGCGGGCACGATAGAACCTGCCGCGATGCATGCTTTCAGCCAAAGCGGGTTGGGGCCCCAGGCGGCATCGGCAACGACTAGCAGGGGCCAGTGCCAAAGGTACAGGGAGTACGACAACGTGCCGACAAACACCAGCGGGGAGGCTTCGAGTATCTTGCTCGCTCCGCGCGATGCCCTCAGGTGTGAGCCCGAAGACTGATCGGCGGGCTCGCCGCCGATCAGGGCCGCGGCCGTTGCCAGAGTCGGTATAAGGGCGATCCACCCAGGGAACGGAGTGTTCTGCGGCAGGAAGAGGGCAGATCCGACTAGCGCAGCCAGGCCGAGTCCTTGCATGGCTGGCCTAGCCCTCGGTGCAGCTGGCATCCGCCCGGCGAGTACGTACAGCGCAACCAGGGAACCTATCGCGAACTCCCATGCCCTTGTGGTTGTAACGAAATAGGCCTGTCCGGGTGATTCCTCCGAGTAGTAGATCGACCAGGCCAACGAAAATCCGAATACGCAGGTCGCCGCAATAGCCAACTGATGGAAAAGTCTTCCCCTGCGCATACTGCCAGCCGGCGTCGCAAGTAGGATTAGTATGGGCCAAATAAGGTAGAACTGTTCCTCGACAGCGAGCGACCAGAAATGCTGGAACGGGCTTGCGACATCCTCTTGAGCCAGGTAGTCGACAGCCTGTGACGACAATCGCCAGTTCTGGAAGTACAACGCGCTGCCAATCGCGTCTTCGGCTATTCCGCTCCAACGGATTCTTGGCACCAAGAGCAGTGTCAGGATCACGGTCGAAAAGATCATGAATGCCGAGGCGGGTAGGAGTCTCTTGGCCCGTCGGGCGTAGAACATCGGAAGCGATACGCTTCCCGTTCTGGCGCGTTCTCGGATCAAAATGCCAGTGATCAGGAACCCTGAAATAACAAAGAATGCATCTACTCCAACATAACCTGCGGGGATCCAATCGAATCCTGCGTGCCAGAGAAGAACAAGACCGACGGAGATGCCTCGCAAGCCTTGTATATCAGCACGGTACCGGCTTGAAAACCGCGATGGCTCGGCGCTCGGGAGCGACTTCGGCTGAACGTCAAGCATCGGGCGGACCATCGGCGTCGGACCTAACACATGACGTCATCCGGAGACGATCGGGTGGATGCCCGGTGGCCCACCGGCCTCACGATCGAACAGCCCTTCGCCTGATCTGCTCGGTCGCGCCATTGTTGCCGGTGCGCTCACTGCGAACCCACTGCGATCGGGGGCCTACGCCTGACGGACATCGACGACCTCTACGAACTGTCGAGGAGAATCGAGCTCCGGACCTCTTCCATGCCATTTGTGTAGAGCGTGTCCCCGTGTGTCTCAGACCGTGCCTACCGGGCAGTTCAGTCGACCTGAGACGCCAGTGTATACACCGACTCGGAACGAGATGTGCGATCGTTGTGAGATCGGAGCAGAAACAGATCAGCCGCTTCGCTCAATCGACGCAGGGACGCAGCGATCTCCTCAACCGCCACGTCGCCCGCTGCGAAGTCGATGACAAGTTCGAAGATGTCGTCATCGACAGCATGGCTCACACTCACGTTGTTGAGCTCCAGGAAGACAGCGGTAGCCAACC
Organism: Actinomycetes bacterium; assembly: GCA_024227975.1. Next base: position 2,543 of record JAAETV010000183.1, on the reverse strand, counting down.
ACCCCAGGCGCTTGTTGCCATCGACGAGAGCGTGGTTGTTCACGTTGTCGCTCACTCGCCGAGACGGCGCAGCGCACCGCCGTGACGGTCGCTGATCAGCTCCGCAGCTTCCGCCACCCGATCACGGTGAGCTGACCTCACAACGAACTCACGCACCACTCGCCGAGCTGCTTCCTGCATCGAGATACCTTCGAACTCAGCTCGCTCACGGAGGGCAGCTTGCTCTTCATCTGTCAGACGCAAGGTCATAGCCATGGCCAGGTGGTATCACAATGACACCAACTGCGATTCCACCCGACCTCGAGCGCAGACCGTCGGTGCGCAACCAAGCGACTTGCGTGACGACAGCCACCCCAGCACGATCAACAGCAAACGGGCAATGATTCTGATCGGCTGCCAGCTAGTTCGTCGAGACTGTCAAGTCAGATGCCGCTACTCAAACGAGCCATACGTGCTCGACCGCTAGGAACAAACCAAGACCAACCACGGCTCCACCAAAACCGATTGCGAGGCTCCACGCTGGGGCCAGCCTCCGGCGTGCACAGCGGACAGACTGGATTAGGGCGGCGAGCTGAATCAAGGGGGCCAGCAAAGGTATCCAGAAGAACAGCAGGGAAAGGACCCCAAGGACGACGGCGGATACCGAGTCCGACCGCGGAGTTCGCCCATTGCTCAGAACACCGTCTTCTTCTATCACGTTCCGCTACCCCCAGAATCCGAGATTCACGAGGTTGATGGCACCATTGACACCGATGTAGCGCAGAGGCTCCCCCGGAAAGCGGAACGTTTCGCGGAAGAGCCAGTCGGGAGGGGCGACTCCCTCAAGCATTCCGGCCAGCCATTGACCCGCACGCGTTCCCATCGCGAGCCCGAGAGCCGTATACCCACCGCAGTAGAGGATGTTGTCGTCCCTGCCCTCCGCGCCGATCACCGGCTCTTGATCTCCGGTCATGCCCAAGGGTCCACTCCATGTGAACTCGTATGGATGTTTTTCTAGCTCGGGATACTCACTTGTCATGGATCGCCGTAGCGCTCGGAGGAGATGGCGATGCCGCGTATCGTACAGGCCGTTGTCATAGTAGTACTCCGCTCCCGCCCCCATGAGCATTCGCTTCCCGGGGACCTCTCGACCCCACACGGACGAATCTGCGTTGGCCACGACGCTGAGAAGGGCGGAAGTCACCTCATCCGGCACCGGGACGGTGACCGCCACGCCTGTGTGCACCGGGCAAATGCGCTCGGCGGCGACACCAAGCTTCGGCATGTAGCCGTTGGTAGCAACAACGACGCGCGGGGCCTTCAGACTGAATCCATCACCCGCCAACTGGACGGGATTCCCTTTGTCGATATCGACGACCCGTGTGCCCTCGTATACCTGAGCCCCGGCCCGTTCGGCCGCCGCTTTCAATCCGACGGCGTACTTGTAGGGATCCAACTCATCGTTCACTCGGTCGAGATCACATTCGATACCGAGGCGATCGATGAGCCCGGTGGTGAACCCTACGGTGTCTTCAGTGCCACTTCGAGCGCCCACCCACGTACCGTTGTCCAAGATGCCGCCGCTACGGCCGGTGGCTCCGTAGCCGACGTATTCGGCTTCAACGAGCGCGACTCGGAGCTTCGGCATCATCTCCCGTGCGTGGATGGCGGTGGAGAGACCGGTGACACCTCCGCCGATCACGGCCAGGTCCACGGAGTGGTCCCCCTGCATGGGAGGGTTCACAGATGCTCGCCCGCGCGACACCCAATACGATCGATTGGGTGTCCATCGCTCGTCTGAGAGATACAGATGAGCGCCACCGAAGTAGACGGCCCCGGTGGCCGCCAATGCTCCCGTCTTCAAGAACTGGCGTCGATCCATGCGACCCATCGTTGGCTAGTTCGTTCTTGGTGAGAAGTGTCGATCAACACTGTCGGGTGGCACTTCTCGGTGACCTCGAGGTTCGTTGCAGTCGAGGCGTGACATCAGCTCGCCGTGTTGAACGCAGCGTCTTGGCTGCCTTCGGTGCCATTCTCATCGCCCGGCTTGTGGTTTGGCCCTATGCCGCTGCTGGCAATCGGATCCCGACTGGGACCGACGTCCGGTCGGCTCAACAAGGCACTGCGCTCATCGTTGTCGATCTCGTTTTGCTCGTGGTCGTGCTCATACTTTACCGGTGGGGATCGTCATCGAGGATCAGGGTGGCCTTGACCTGTTGGTCATCCACCGAGGATCTTCTGGAAGCCAACCGAAGCATCACCAGCTACGCCGCGAGGGTGAAGACCACAGCCGCGGTCGAAGAAAGCCATCGCCTCGCCCACGAGCTCCATGACACCCTCGCCCATAGCCTCAGCGGCCTCACCATCCAGCTCGGAGCGATCGACACCCGATGGGACAGCGACCCCCTTGGCGCAAGGCACCGACTCAACGAGGCCGAACAGATCGCCCGAGTCGGTCTCTCCGAGGCACGACGCGCCATGCAGGCGCTCGCCGCTTCCCCGCTCGAAGACCTCGGCCTCCAGCAGGCTGTGACCGCCGACATCGAGCAAACCGTCGACACCAG
>JAAETV010000182.1 GCA_024227975.1 Actinomycetes bacterium | reverse complement strand
GTGGCCGGTCTGGCTCTCGACGAGCTCCAACGCTTGGCCCCTGACAACCAGCCCGTCCTGGCCGCCGATCTGGGTACCGGTTCCGGGGCCATTGGTTTGGCCCTGCTGACCGAACACCCCGGCTCCGAGATCTGGCTGACCGACATCTCCCCGGGGGCCTTGGCCGTGGCCCGAGCCAACCTGGCTGGCATAGGCCGAGCAGGGGCCCGAGCCCGGGTGGCCCAGGGCTTCTGGTTCGAGGCCCTACCCGACGAGCTCCGGGGCCGGTTCGGAGTCATCGTGGCCAATCCCCCCTATGTCGGCCAGGCTGAGACCCTGCCCCCCGAGGTGGCCGACTGGGAACCCCAGAGCGCTCTGATAGGTGGGCCGACGGGGACCGAGCACGTCGAGCTGCTCATCGACGCGGCCCCCGGCTGGCTGGAGCCCGAAGGGGCCATGGTCATCGAGATGTCGCCACCCCAGACCGAAGCCATGGCGACCAGGGCAACCCGCCACTTCGCCGAGGTTGCCATCGAGGTCGACCTGACTGGCCGGCAGCGGGCCCTGGTTGCTCGCCGGCCTCGTGACCCCAACCGTGCTAGGAACTAGGGTCAGGTTTGGAGGTCTTCGATGTTCGGACGAAACGACAAGTTGGACACTGAGTGGCTGGCGGGTGTCGGCTTCTTCGACGGATTCACGAAGGTTGAGCTGGAGGCCGTCGCCTCGCTTGGCGAACGCCTTGACGCCGCCGCCGGCGCCCAGCTGATCGACCAGGGTCGGGTCGGTGATGAGTGCTTCGTCATTGTCACCGGCACCGCCGCCATCCACATTCGGGGTGAGTTCGTGACCACAGTCGGGCCCGGGACAATGATTGGGGAGATGGCCCTCGTCGAACACCGGCCTCGCAACGCCACCGTTACGGCTGAGACTGAGATGACCCTGGTCAGTTTCGGGACCAAGGAGTTCAACAAGCTCTTGTCGAGAAGCCCCAATGCCCACGATCGGGTCATGACGATGTTGCACGATCGACTGGCTGAGAACAAGGAACGCGACCAGCAATCAGACCAGTAGCCTTCGTAGCTTCCCGTCGACCCGATCGGAGAGAGCCTGTGCGACTGGTTGTTGGATCGGATCATGCCGGCTTCGAGCTGAAGCAGGCGGTGGCTGACCACCTTCGTGAGGGCGGCCATGATGTCGACGACGTCGGAACCGACAGCGACGCCTCGGTCGATTACCCCGACTTCGGGGCGGCTGTGGGACGGGCCGTTGTCGATGGGCCGGCCACCCTGGGCATCGCCGTCTGCGGCTCCGGCATCGGCATCGGCATGGCCGCCAACAAGATCGATGGCGTCCGTGCGGCAACTATTTCCGATGCGACCGGGGCCCGATTGAGTCGCGAACACAATGACGCCAATGTGTTGTGCCTTGGCCAACGCCTGACCGGTGTTCAGGTCGCCCTCGACGCCGTTGACGCCTTCCTGGCCGCTAGCTTTTGCGGTGGGCGCCATAGTCGGCGGGTAGCCAAGATCATGGATCTCGAATAGTCCGACCTGGTCGCCTAGACCCTAGCCCTAGCAAGGAGCCTCCCTGTGCCTTGGCCCTCCGCGCCTGACAACGACATCAACCGGCTGACCGAAGCCGAACTCGAACGTCAGAACACGACTGTCCAGCTGATCGCCTCAGAGAACTTCGCCTCACCGGCGGTGATGGCGACCACCGGATCAGTCTTCACCAACAAGTATTCAGAGGGATACCCCGGCCGTCGTTACTACGGGGGTAACCAGATCGTCGACCAGGTAGAGGAGTTGGCCCGCCAGCGGGTCTGCCAGCTCTTCGGTGCCGATCACGCCAATGTTCAACCCCACTCCGGGGCCAACGCCAACATGGCCGTCTACCAGGCCCTGCTGGAGCCGGGTGACACCGTGCTCGGGCTCCGCCTCGACCATGGCGGCCACCTGACCCATGGCTCACCGGTCAACGCTTCGGGCAAGACCTACCACTTCGTCGGCTATGGCCTTACCGCCAGCGACGAGCGGATCGACATGGACCAGGTGGCAGCATTGGCCGCCGAGCACCGACCAAAGCTGATCGTCACCGGGGCCACCGCCTACTCACGGATCATCGAGGCCGAACCCTTCCGTCAGATCGCCGATGAGGTCGGGGCCCTGCTCATGTTCGACGCCGCCCACATCGCTGGGCTCATCGTCGGCGGTGCCCACCCCAACCCGACCCCGTACAGCGACATCGTCACCTTCACCACCCACAAGACCATGCGTGGCCCCCGTGGCGGGTGCATCTTGTCGACCGAGGCCCTGGCCGGTCCCATCGACAAGGCGGTCTTCCCCGGCCAGCAAGGGGGACCCCAGGAGCACTCGATCGCAGCCAAGGCGGTGGCCTTCGCCGAAGCTGCCACCCCGGAGTTCAACGACTATGCCGCCCGCATCGTGGCCAATGCCCGAGCCATGGCCACATCGCTGGCCGAGCACGGCTTCCGTCTCGTCTCGGGCGGCACCGACAACCACCTCCTCCTGGTCGATCTCCAACCCTTCGACGCCGAGCTGACAGGCAAGGAAGCCCAGACCGTGCTCGATGAGGCTGGGATCACGCTCAACCGGAACTCCATCCCCGACGATCCCCGTTCCCCTTTCGTGACCTCGGGTATCCGCATCGGTACCCCAGCGGTCACCACCCAGGGAATGGGGGAGGCCGACATGGCCCTCATCGGGCGCCTCATCGCTGAGACTCTCCGCCAGCGGAACGATCCCGACGCCATTGCCGCTGTCCGCAAACAGGTGCGAGAACTGTGCACCTCGCACTCCCCATACCCGACCTAGCCATGATCTAGCCATGATCCCGTCCTGTATCTGATCGGGGCGGCAACAAAGCAAGCCGAACTCCGGCTAGCGTCTTCGCCGTGGTTCGCGGTGGCGAAGATTGGTCGCTGCCCGATGCCGTGCGCGGGTGTCATGCGAGTCCCACTATGAGTTCTCGAAACACAATGCAGCAGGGGCTGTCGTGAGACCGTCCCTCGGTTCCTACCTGCTCGTGGCCGTCGTTGCCGCCGCAGTGACCTTGGCGACCGTTCCCGCCTTCGTCCATCTCTCGAAGCGATTCGGCCTCATCGCCCAACCCGACGCCAGACGGCTCCACGAACGCCCTACCGCCGTACTCGGTGGTGGGGCCATGTACGTCGGCTTCGTTGTTGCCTTCGTTGCGGCCTGGATCAGCGGTGCCTTCGAGTCCACCTTTGCCGGCTCAACCGAGCCCCTGGCCATCCTGGCCGGGGCAACCGTGGCCTATGGGGTTGGTCTCCTCGACGACATCCGCGAGCTCTCACCCCCAGCCAAGATCGCCGGCATGGTAGGAGCGGCTGCCCTTCTGGCCGCCGGGGGCGTCAGCATCATCTGGTTCCGGATCCCATTCTGGGATGTCTTCGTCCTCCCCTACGACATGGCTTTCGTAGCCACCGTCATCTGGGTGCTTGGCATGGCCAACGCCGTCAACTTCATCGACGGACTCGATGGGCTCGCGGCCGGGATCATGGGCATCGGGGCTACTGCCTTCCTGCTATACGGAATCCGCCTCGGTCAGGTCGATCTACTCCTGCCAGGCAATGTCGGCCCCCTGGTGGCAGCCACGGTGGTTGGAGTCTGCATCGGCTTCTTGCCCTGGAACGTCTACCCCGCCCGCATCTTCATGGGAGATGGAGGCAGCCTCCTGTTGGGGACCCTGATGGCGGCCTCCACCATGTCGGTCGGAGGTCGAATCCCCGACCCCTTCTCCGGGCAGACGTTCTTCTTCTACGCCCCCCTCGTAATCCCCCTGGTGATCCTCGGGGTCCCCGTTTTCGATACCGCCTTCGCCATCCTCCGCCGGGCCTCCAAACGCAAGGGTTTGGCCACCGCAGACAAGGGCCACCTCCACCATCGCCTGGTCCGCCTCGGCCATGGGCACCGCCGCAGTGTCTGGATCTTGTGGGCGTGGACGGCCCTGTTGTCGGCCTTCGTCCTCTACCCGACCTACAACGAAGGCCAGGGCGATGCAATCGTGCCGATGGGGGTCGGGGCTGCCGCCTTGGTACTGTTCACCCTGTTCATGCCCGGGATCAGGGCCAGGCGTCCCACGGCCGATACCCGACCAGAACCAGTCCGGATGGGGCAACCGCGAACCCCGGCCGACCCCCTTCCCGAAACCCCCTCCAAAGCGCTTCCAGAGCCCGATCTGACCGCTCCGACGGTCGGGTTCGCGGCCCGACCCCGACCGGTTCCTGACATTGTGAATCGGTGAGCAACCCTCGGTTGCGATCAACCAGGGCCGCCGGTAGGTTGTCCGTCGTCACGTCCACGACCAGCCAGTACGGCGCGCAGAATGCGAACTTTGGAGGTTCGTCCCATTGTCCCTATCCGGAGAGGCTCGTCAGCCTAGGGACCAGTATCACTCACAACCAGGCGGGAGTGGGCACCACGTAGAGCGTGGGTTCACGGCTGCCTTTGAGTTGGTAATGACACCAGCCCTTTTTGGGCTCATCGGGTACTTCGTGGACCGTCAGCTCGGCACTGCTCCTCTCTTCACACTGGGGTTGACGGTCTTTGTTGCTGTCTACGTTGTCTGGAAACTCTGCCACGGATACAACGCCGAGATGGATCGCCTCGAAGGTGAGCGGATTGAGCGCAACGTGCTCGACATGCTCAGGACCGAGGATCAATGAACGACTCGGTCAACGAGGTCAATGGCCCGGAGCGCGAAGTAGCGCTTGACATGGCCCGCCTCGGGCTCATGCTGGGTCCGGGTTTCGTGATTGTGTCTGGCCTGATCTGGGGCTTCGGGGGCATGGCCTCCAGCTTGTTGGCCTTCGTGATCGTGGTCGTCAATCTCCTGCTCGGAGCCTGGGTCATCGGCCGAGCGGCCGCGGTGTCTCCCAACCTGTTGATGGGAGCTGTCCTCGGCGGATTCTTGTTCCGTCTGATGGCAATGTCGGCCGTCGTCTTGCCAATCCGGGACCTCAGCTGGTTCTATTCTGTTCCGTTCGCCGTGACCCTCGTTGGTGGTCACCTTGGTCTGCTGGCCTGGGAGACAACCCGAGTCTCGCTCACGCTGGCTTATCCGGGGCTGCCGCCGAAGAACGCGAAAGCCCTCACCAACGCTCGCCCGAGGAGTGAATCCGACCGATGATGCTAGGTCTCGACTTCCCACCGATCTCTCACCTGTTCGAATGGCCCGACTTCGCCTTCGACGGCACCCCCTTGGCCATGAACAAGACGGTGCTGATCTACCTGATGGCCTTCGCTCTGACCCTCGGCCTGTTCCTGATCGCCGGGGCTCGCAAGGCCCTGGTTCCGACCGGGCTCCAGACCATCGCCGAGAGTGGTATCGAATTCGTCGAGAACGGCATCATCGAGCCGACCATGGGGGCCGCCGGCAAGAAGTTCCTGCCCCTGTTGACCACGATGTTCTTCTTCATCTTCTTCACCAACATCTTCGAGGTCATCCCGTTCATCCAGTTCCCGGCGAATGCCAGGATGGCCCTCCCCTTGGCCATGGCCGTGATGGTGTGGGGGATCTACAACTACCAGGGGTTCAAACACAACGGCCTCGGCTACCTCAAGAATCACCTCTTCCCCAAGGGTGTACCGATCGCCGTCCTGCCGCTGGTCGCCTTGATCGAGCTCTTGCAGCTCCTGGTGATTCGCCCTGCCTCGCTCGCTATCCGGCTCTGGGCCAATATGGTCGCCGGGCACTTGCTGCTGGTCACCTTCGCTGTCTTGTCGGCAGCACTGTGGGACAGCACCTACATCGGGGCGGCAGCCCCGTTCGTGATGCTGGTTCTGATGACTGGGTTCGAGATCCTCGTCTCGTTCCTCCAGGCGTTCATCTTCACCATCCTTACTGCCGTCTACATTGACGGCTCCATCCACTCGGACCACTAGGAGACACCGCGTGCTTAGCGTCTTTGCACAGATAGCAATTCTGGCCCAGGTAGGGGCAGGCGAGACCGAGGCTGGCCTCAAGGCCATCGGCGCCGGTCTCGGCTACGGACTGGCCGCAATCGGCCCCGGTATCGGTATCGGTATCGTCGTCGGTAACGCCATCACTGCCATGGCCCGTCAACCTGAGGCGGCCGGTGTCGCTCGGACCACCATGTTCTTGGGTATCGCTTTCACCGAAGCGCTGGCTTTGATCGGGTTCGTCGTCTTCATCCTCCTGCTGCCCTGATCCCGGAGATTCCAATGAAACGAACACACGTAGTAGCAGCCCTTCTGGTCAGCGCGGCGTGGGTTCTCGTTGTTTCTTCGCCGGCCAGTGCGTCCGAAGAATCGGTGGGGTCCTGCCTTGTCGAAACCATGGAGGAGATCGGCGGCGCCGAAGGCCTCGAGGGTTTTGAGAAGATCATCCACGATGGCCATGAGGAAGGTGCGAGTACCGACGCCGCCGACGCCCTGACGGACGCCGAAACCGAGCTCGAAGGTTGTCTAGAGGCCCCGAGTCCCATCCTCCCTGAGCTCAACGAGATCATCTGGGGCTCACTGTCCTTCCTGGTCCTGCTGTTCGCCATGGTGAAGTGGGGCTTCCCGGCCGTCCGCTCGGCGATGGAGGGCCGTACCGAGAAGATCCGTAGCGATATCGAGGCAGCCGAAGCCGAGCGAGCTGAGGCGGCCAACGTCAGAGCTCAGGTCGATGCCGAGCTGGCCGACTCCAAGGCCAACGCCAATCGGGTCATCGACGAAGCACGCCAAGAGGCCGCAACCGTCAGAGCTGATCTGCAGGCCAGGGCCGAAGCGGACATCGCCGAGATGCGCCGCCGGGCCGACGCCGATGTGGTCGCCGCTCGTCAGCGAGCTCTGTCAGACCTGCAAGGTGAGGTCAATGACATCGTGGTCGGGGCGGCCGAGCGGGTCGTCGAGGCCAACCTCGATCCTGCGGCCCAGCGTCAACTGGTCGAGAACTACATCGCAAGCGTCGGAAGCCAGTAGAGATGGCCGACGACCTCATCAACGGCTATGCCGAGGCACTCCTCACCCTGGCCGGGGCTGAGGGGAGGGGCGAGCAGATCGGAACCGAGCTGTCTCAGGTGGCTGGTGCCATCGACGCATCGGAAGAGCTGCGAGCCACCCTGGCTGACGCCTCCATCCCTGTCGCTCGACGTCAACAGATCGTCGAAGACTTGCTCGGAGGCCAGAATCGGGTCGTCGGGGCCATGGTTTCCATGGTCGTCGGGGCTGGCCGCTCCACCGACCTCAGCCGCATCGCCGATCGGGTCATCGAGCTCGGGGCGGCCAAGAAGGGCCGGGTCGTGGCTGAGGTCCGCTCGGTCATTCCTCTCGATGCTGACCAGCAAGAACGGTTGGCTTCAGCATTGCGCACCTCAACCGGCAAAGAGGTTGAAGTGAAGGTAGTGATCGACCCCACGATCATGGGTGGTCTGGTCACCCAGATCGACGATCAGATCATCGACGGAAGCGTGCGCAGCCGCATTGGGCAGCTGCGCGAGGCGTTCTAGGAAGAGACAAATGGCTGACATTACGTTCGATACCGCGCAGATCAGCGCCGCCCTCCGTCGGAACCTCGAAGGGTTCGAGCCGGACTACACGTCGTCGCAGGTAGGCGTTGTCTCCGAGGTCGGTGATGGCATCGCTCGCGTGAGCGGGCTCCCCGACGTCGGGGTGAATGAGATGCTGCGCTTCGAGGACGGGACCATCGGCCTCGCCTTGAACCTCGATGAGCAAACCATCGGGGCCGTAGTCCTCGGAGAGGTCGACGCCATCGAACAAGGCCAATCGGTCGAGGCCACTGGTGAGATCCTCTCGGTCCCGGTCGGTGACGGCGTCATCGGTCGAGTGGTGAACATGTTGGGTGAGCCCGTCGACGGCAAGGGCCCCCTCAGCGGCGTCCAGACCCGTCGCATGGAAATCCAGGCTCCCGGTATCACCGGTCGTCAGCCGGTGCATGAGCCTCTCCAGACCGGCATCAAGGCCGTCGATTCCCTGATCCCGATCGGACGGGGTCAGCGGGAGCTGATCATCGGTGACCGCAAGACAGGCAAGACCACGGTCGGCATCGACACCATCCTGGCTCAGAAGGGCCTTGGGGTGAAGTGCATCTATGTCGCCATCGGCCAAAAGGGCTCGACCGTAGCCCAGACCGTCGCCTTGCTCGAAGAGTACGGGGCCATGGAATACACAGTCGTGGTCGTCGCCCCCGCTTCAGACCCCGCTCCCTACAAATTCCTGGCTCCCTATGCCGGGTGCGCCATGGGTCAGCACTGGATGGAGACCGGCGAGCACGCCCTTGCCATCTACGACGATCTTTCCAAGCAAGCTGAGGCCTATCGCCAGGTATCGCTGCTACTACGCCGCCCGCCTGGGCGCGAGGCCTACCCCGGCGATGTGTTCTACCTCCACAGCCGCCTGCTGGAACGGGCAGCCAAGCTGTCCGAGGAGAACGGGGCCGGTTCGCTGACCGCATTACCCGTGATCGAGACCAAAGCTGGCGACGTGTCGGCCTACATCCCGACCAATGTGATCTCAATTACCGACGGCCAGATCTTCCTTCAGGATGACATGTTCAAGTCGGGTATTCGCCCGGCCGTCGACGTGGGTATCTCGGTCTCCCGGGTGGGATCAGCGGCCCAGATCAAGGCGATGAAGAACGCGGTTGGAACCATGAAGTCCGACCTTCAGCAATTCCGCGACCTGGCGGCCTTTGCCGCCTTCGGTTCTGATCTCGATCCGGTGTCGCAGGCTCAGCTCGATCGGGGTTACCGCCTGACCGAGCTTCTCAAGCAGGGCATCAATGCTCCAATGCCAGTCGAGGAACAGGTTGTAGTCATCTATGCCGGCACCCGGGGCTACCTCGACGGGGTCGCAGTGGAAGATGTCAGCCGCTTCGAGAATGAACTGCTCGACTGGTTCCGTACCCGCCGCAGCGATGTACTCGATAGTGTCCGCTCGACCGGCGCCGTCCCCGACGAGGAAGCGCTGGAAGCTGCCATCGGAGCGTTTGCCGATCAGTTCGTCGGCAGCGGTGACGGCTCGGGTGAACCCGATGTCGAGGCTCAGGCCGAGGCATCGACATCGGTTGTTGATGCGCCGAACACCCTGCCCGAAGAAGACGTGAGCCGAGCGGAGAGCGTGTGACGGGCGGCGCCCGTTCGCCCCGAGTTTCGACCTACGGCCGAAACGTCGCAGGAAGAGAACTGGACACGATGATGCGAGAGGATCAGTAGGCGATGCCGGGTGGAGCCGAACGAATACTGCGCCGGCGAATCGGCACAGTATCGAATACGAAGAAGATCACCCGGGCCATGGAGCTGATTGCGGCCACCCGGGTGGCTCGAGCCCAGGACCGGGCCAGGGCGGCGCGTCCATACAGCGAACAGCTGACTGGCGTCATCGAGAACCTGGCTGCTGGCGGCGCTGAGATCGATCATCCCCTCCTCCGTCAGGTCGAGAATGTCCAGCGGGTTGCCTATGTGGTCTGTGCTGGCGACCGCGGTCTGGCCGGAGCCTACAACGCCAATGTTGTCCGCTCGGCCGAGCGAGAGATCCAGGCCCTGCGGGCGGATGGCGGCGACTACAAAATTGTCGCGGTCGGCCGCAAGGTCCACGACTACTTCCGCTTCCGGGGCTACGAGATCGACACCAGCTTCGACGGCTTCACCGACAACCCAACCTATGAAGACGCCCGCAACGTGGCCCGTCGGGTCCGAGAGCTGTTCGACGGCTCCGAGGTCGATCAGGTCGAGCTGGTCTACACCGAGTTCATCAGTATCGGTACCCAGCATCCGGTCGTTCGCCGGTTCCTTCCGCTGGAGCCGACCGAGGTCATTGCCACCGCCGGTGGTGGCGAGAAGGGAGCCCTGGCCGGCTACGCCTTCGAGCCCTCGGCCGAAGGGGTGTTGGAAGACCTCCTGCCTCGCTATGTCGAGGCTCGGCTCTTCACCGCCCTCCTCGACGCGGCCGCATCCGAGCACGCCAACCGGCAGCGGGCGATGAAGGCAGCAACCGACAATGCAGAGGAATTGATCGTCAAGCTGTCGCGAGCCATGAACCGGGCCCGACAGGAGTCCATCACAACTGAGATCATGGAGATCGTCAGCGGTGCCGAAGCTCTCGGCGGCGACTCAGCCGAGATCGATGAGCTCATTGCCGCCGCCGTCAACGGCACGGCCCTCAACGGCACGGCCCTCAACCCGCCAGCCTGAAACCAGATTTTCGAAGCCCAGGAGCACAGCACGAGATGACAGCAACGGAACCACAACTCAAGGAAGGCCGGATCGTCGCCATCGCCGGTCCCGTGGTCGATGCGGAGTTTCCGTCCGGGTCGATCCCCGAGATCAACCAAGCCGTCGAATTCGACGTCGTCATCGACGGTGAAACCGTGGTCGTCATGGCCGAGATTGCCCAGCAGCTCGGCAACAACCGCGTCAGGGCCGTAGCCCTGAAGCCAACCGATGGCCTCAGGCGAGGCCAGACCGTCCGCAACCTGGGTCACGGCATCCAGGTCCCGGTTGGTGATGTGACCCTGGGCCACATCTGGAACGTGATCGGTGAGCCCATCGATGTACCGATCGATGAGCTCAACATCGAGAATCGCTGGGACATCCACCGTCCGGCCCCCGCCTTCGACACCCTGGAGCCGACCAAGCAGGTTCTGGAGACCGGCATCAAGGTCATCGACCTCCTCACCCCCTATCTACAGGGTGGCAAGATCGGGCTGTTCGGTGGTGCTGGTGTCGGCAAGACCGTGCTCATCCAGGAAATGATCACCCGCGTCGCCTCCAACCATGGTGGTGTATCGGTCTTCGCCGGAGTCGGTGAGAGGACCCGTGAGGGCACCGATCTCTTCTTGGAGATGGGCGAGACCATGATGGGCGATGGCGTGACCCCGGTCTTGGCCAAGGCCGCCCTCTGCTTCGGTCAGATGGACGAGCCACCGGGGGTTCGCCTCCGTGTTGCCCTGTCGGCACTGACCATGGCCGAGTACTTCCGTGATGTACAGGGCCAGGACGTGCTCCTGTTCGTAGACAACATCTTCCGCTTCGTCCAGGCCGGATCCGAGGTGTCGACCCTGCTCGGTCGTATGCCATCGGCCGTTGGCTATCAGCCGACTCTGGCCGACGAGATGGGTGAGCTCCAAGAGCGCATCACGTCTACCGGTGGGCGCTCGATCACCTCGCTCCAGGCGGTATACGTACCGGCTGATGACTACACCGACCCGGCTCCATTCACCACCTTCACCCACCTGGATGCGACCACCGAGCTGAGCCGTGACATTGCTGCCCTGGGTATCTACCCCGCGGTGGACCCACTGGCTTCGACATCGACCATCCTCGCCCCCGAGGTCGTTGGTGACCGTCACTACAATGTGGCCCGCCAGGTCCAGGAGATCCTCCAGCGTTTCAAGGAGTTGCAGGACATCATCGCCATTCTGGGTCTCGACGAGCTCTCCGAGGAAGACCGGATCACGGTCGATCGGGCTCGAAAGGTCCAGCGCTTCCTCTCCCAGCCGATGTTCGTGGCCCAGGTCTTCACCGGCCTGCCCGGGATCTTCACCTCGGTCGAGGAGACCATCGATAGCTTTGAGGCTCTCGTCACCGGCGAGCTCGACGACCTGCCCGAACAGGCTTTCCTCAACGTCGGAGGCGCCGACCAGGCCAGGGAGAAGGCGGAGCAGCTGCGCAGCCAGGCCGGTTCCTGATGGCCTACCAGGTCGAGTTCGTCTCCCCCGAGCACCTGCTGTATTCCGACATCGCCATCCAGGTGATCGCTCGGACCCGCGGCGGGGGTGAGATCGCCTTCCTCACCGGTCATGAGCCCTTCATCGGCAGCCTGATGACCTGTGAGGTTCGGGTCACCGAGCAGAGCGGTGATATCAAGAGCTTCGCCGTTCGTGGCGGGTTCGTGTCGGTGTCGGGCACCATGTCCGAGACCAAGGTCACCGTGTTGAGCGATGCGGCCCAGCCGGCCGACGAGATAGACCGGTCCGTGGTCGAGGCTGAACTAGCCGAAGCCAAAGCCACCATCGCGGCCAACCCCGACGATCCCTATGCAGCCGACGATCTGCGTTGGGCCGAAGTCCGCCTCGAAGCCATCAACTAGCCACCTGCCAGCCCCACACGGGTAGGTTGGGCTCATGACGGCTTCGGATGATCATATTCCTGGACGCAACCTTGCTCTCGAGCTGGTGCGAACGACGGAGGCCGCAGCGGTAGCGGCGGCCCGGTGGATGGGACGGGGCGACAAGATCGGGGCCGATCAGGCCGCGGTCGACGCGATGCGCAGCGTCCTGCGTGGCGTCGACATGGATGGAATGGTCGTCATCGGCGAGGGGGAGAAGGACGAAGCCCCCATGCTCTACAACGGTGAGGCCATCGGCAACGGCAACCCACCCCAGACCGATATCGCTGTCGACCCCATCGACGGGACGACGCTCACCGCGCTGGGGCGAGGTGGCGCCATTGCCGTGATCGCGGTTGCCGACCGGGGAGCCATGTTCAACCCAGGCTCTGCGGTCTACATGGAGAAGATGGCGGTGGGACCGACCGGGGCTGGCCTCGTCGACATCCGCCTTCCCGTCGAGCGAAACCTGATCGCTCTGGCCAAGGCCAAAGGGGTATCGGTTGCCGACCTGGCCGTTGTCGTTCTCGACCGGCCCCGCCACGACACCCTGATCGAGGAGATCCGTTCCTGCGGATCCCGTATCCGCCTCATCCCCGATGGTGATGTCGCCGGCGCTATTGCCACCGCCTGGCCGAACTCGGGCGTCGACATCCTATTCGGCATCGGGGGCACCCCCGAGGGCGTCATCACCGCGGCCGCGCTCAAGGCCATGGGCGGGGATCTCCAGGGCCGCCTCTGGCCTCGCAACGACGAGGAGCGAGAGATCCTCATCGCCGAAGGCCACGACATCGAGCGCATTCTCACTCTCGACGATCTCGTCTCCGGCAACGATTCGTTCTTCGCCGCTACCGGTATCACCACCGGTGATCTGCTCCACGGGGTCCGAGTCGGGTCTTCGGGCATCACGACCCAATCCCTGGTGATGCGCAGCCGGTCGGGGACCGTGCGCTTGATCGAAGCCACCCACCAGCACGAGAAGGTCGGGTGGGACTGAGCTCTGCTCCTGGCTGATCCCTACTCGGGGATGGTGATGTTGCGGATATCGCCGGCCGCCGGCGGATATGACATGTCCAAGCCCTCAAGGGTCTGGATCAGGATCTCCGAGACGGCCAGGTTGCGGTACCACTTCCGGTCGGCCGGGATCACGTACCAGGGGGCATCGTCGGTGCTGGTAGCGCTGATGGCGTCCTCGAACGCCTCCTGGTAGTCGTCCCAGCGGGCCCGGGGCACCAGGTCGCCTTCTTCGAATTTCCAGTTCTTGTCCGGCTCGTCGAGTCGGGCCTGGAGCCGTTCCCGCTGTTCATCTCGGGAGATGTGGAGAAACAACTTGATGATCGTCGTTCCCTCGTCGGCCAGCATCTGCTCGAAGTCGACGATGTGGCGGTAGCGCTTCGACCAGCGATCCTCGGGGGCCAGGCCCATCACCCTCACCACCAGCACATCCTCGTAGTGGCTGCGGTTGAAGATCACGAGCTCGCCATCAGATGGGACCGCTGAGTGGACCCGCCACAGATAATCGTGAGCCAGCTCCCGAGTCGACGGCTTCTTGAATGACTCGACCTTGACTCCTGACGGGTCGACCCCTTCGAACACCCGACGGATAGTGCCGTCCTTGCCGCCAGCGTCCATGGCCTGGAGCACCACCAACACCCGGTGCTCGTGCTGTGCCCACAGCAACTCCTGGAGGGCCTCCAGCCTGTCGTTCAACTCCAACAGCTTGGCTTTGGCCTCGTCCTTGTCCCCGGGGTCCCAGAAGGGGGTGGCCCGGGTGTCGAGCTTGGACAACGACAGCTTCCTTCCTGGCTTCACCCGATACTCGTCGATGTCGAAGGTGTGTGGCTTGTTGGTCATGGTGCCCGCCATGTTGGCACACGGTGGGGCGAGCGTTGCTGCGCCGTGCGCTAACGTTGATGACTGTGATTGTGGCCGAGCTGGACGTCTTCCACTCCCGGCCGATCGCCCCCACCCGGCGGGTGGCGCTCGGGACCCGTGACCTCCCCGTCGATCCTGCCCCCGGAGCCGGAGGAGTGCTGCTGGCTGGGATCGTGGCCAACTGTGCCCCCAACATCGCTTTCGAGCTGAGGGAGGACCTAGTCGACGTGATCGACACCCTGGCCGCCGGCGAGCGGGTGGTCCAACCTCGGGTCAGGCACCGCTTCCAGCGGGATCAGGTCGGTCTCACCCAGAGCCCTCAGCGGCTCATCGCCGTCGACGGAGCCCTCGAGTTCGACTTCGAAGACACCCTCGGGCATCCGGTTCAGCTCGTCCTCGGGGCCGTCTACGCTGCCGCCTCCCTGCCGGCGGCGGCCCGGCCCGTCGTCTTCGAGATCATCAAATCGTCGCTGGCATGGGGTCAGGCGGTCGACAATCGCTTCATCTCGTTCGTGATGGGGGGCGCTACAGCGGCCCTGGTCGACCTGCGGGCCTGGAACGACCCGACGGCGTGGGCCATGGAGATCCTGGAGATCAAGGGCGATCCGGCTGACGGGGCAAGCAGGCGCCTGGTCCAGCGGCGCTTCCGGGCCCTGATACGCCAAGCCCACCCCGATCACGGGGGCCTGAGCGATCATGCCGCTGACCGCATCGCCGATTTGAGCGAAGCCAGGCGTATCCTGCTCACCTCGTGACGGTCGGCGGCCTCATCTTGTTCCATGGTGCCGGCGGTGACCGGAACCATCACAGCTTCCTGGCCTTGGAGGACGGGCTCGACGTCGAGGTGGCCCGGGTCGACTTCCCGTATCGCCGCAAGGGCCAAGGCCGTCGTCCCCCCGATCGCATGCCCCGCTTGATCGAAGCGGTGATCGAAGCCGTCGAGGAATGGAGCAAGGTGTGGAACCTCGAGCCGGATCAGATCGTAGTCGGCGGTCGCTCCATGGGAGGTCGGGCCGCCTCCATGGCCGTTGCCGAGGGGATGAAGGCCAGGGGCCTGCTCTTGCTCAGCTACCCCCTCCACCCGACGGGCAAGCCAGACAAGCTCCGAGTCGATCACTTCGATCAGATCACCTGCCCCGTCCTTCTGATCCAGGGGACCCGCGATCCGATGGGCAAGCCCGATGAGCTCGCTGAACACCTGCCCCACCTGGGTGGCCCCTGCCAGGAGTCATGGATCGACGCTAACCATGACCCCAAGGGCCATGACGATGACATCGTGGCCACTGTCAACCAGTGGATGAAGGAGCTTTCGGGCCGTCGAGCTCGGGGTCCAGGGGATTGAAGGCCTCCAACTCCGTGGACGCCGTCTCGGGGAAGAAGGCAATGACGAGGCCGGCCACCAGGAGGGGGGCGAACACCATCACCCCGATTGCTTGGCCCAGGTCATTCCAGCGATCAGAGAGGTAGCCGACCGTGATCAGGCCAGCCGCACTGCCGGCCACCCCAACCCCGTCCAACAAGCCCCCGACCTTGGCCCGAGCCCGGGTGGGGAACAGCTCGGTCTGGTAGCCCCGCAGGGCAGGGAAAGCGGCTCCTGAGAGCACAACACCTCCAGAGGCAGCCAGCCACAGAACCGAGCCCGTCAGCTGATACGACAGGGCCGACAGCAGAGCCCCGACCCCCAGCCCGATAGCCCCGATCCAGCGCCGTCCGATCCGATCGGCAGCCACGCCGGCGATCACAACGACCGTTCCCGCCGGGGCCGAGATGACCAGCTGGAAGAGGCTGATGGTGGCGGCGGAGTAGCCCAGGTCGTCTCGGAGGAACTCGTTTCGCAGCTGGGACGCGGGCGACAAGAATAGGGCGGCGGCGAAAGCGGCGACCCCCAGAAGAAGGAAACGGCGCCGGTTGATAGAGGATGGGGTCTCGTCTCCGGATGCAGAAGCGGTAGCCGCCGCGGCATCGAATCGACGGGTCTCCGGGAGATGACGTTCCACCCACCACAACACCGGCCAGAACAAGGTGGGGACGACATAGACGATGCGCCACCCGCCAGACACCAGATCGGCGATAGGGAGGACCCAAACCACCATCCCGGCGCCCAAGGCAGCGCAGATGGTGACCAGGCTGATGGAGAAGGCACGGGCCGTGCCCGGGACCTCCTCGGTCACGGCCAGCACCAGGAGGGTGATGAGGCCGGTGGTGAGCCCCCTCGAGATCATCTGAGCCGCCCCCAAGGCCACCAGGTTTGGTGCGAGGGCTCCGACAATAGTGAAGCCGATGGCGGCGGCGGCAAACCCCAACACCAGGGGGCGACGACCGATCCGATCGGCTCGACGGAGGAACAGGATCGAGATCAACACCCCAATCCGCACTGCGGCCAGGGTGTTGGCCTGGGCCGAGTCCCCACTGCCGAAGTCCTCGGCGGCGAAGGTGATGGTCTGGCCGATGATGACCCCCATGTAGCCGGTCATGACGCTGATCACGCAGATGGCGGCCACCAATGACGTGGTCTGAGCTGCCATTACCTCCCGGGGCCACCACAACCGCAGCCGCGGAGTCCGCTCGGTCGACCGCAGGGCCCGCTTCATCAAGGGCTGGACCAGGGGCCACCACAGGGGGATGGCCAGGGCGAAGCTCGTTTCCTCCGTGACCTCGAAACGATCGTCAGGGAGGGCCCGAGGTGTGCTCAGGGACCGTCGATAGTGGCGAAACGGCCCCCGCTCGGCCTCCCACGGTCCGCTGGTACCCCCCAGTGAGGCTTCGATGACCAGATCGGTGCGTGGCTCTCGGAGGGAGGCTAGCCCAGCCTCGTCTACGACATGATTGGTGGCAATGACCGGCATCAGCCGTCGTGTTCCGACGGGGCTTCCTCTACTCCAGCTTCATCGATTTGGGCCGTTGCCCGCTTGTTGGCCAGCCACAAGGCCAGACCGACGACAACAAGGGGAACGCCGACGAGTAGGATCTCGTCCCACCCACCCTGGTGGGCCAGGACCGACGGGAATACGGCCTCTGGGTGCCATGCTTTCATATCAACAAGCGTAGGCCGGTAGATTGAAGGTCCTGTCAACAAGGAGCCTGGGTTGTCAACCAGTGAGACCAACAGCAGCAGCGACACCTTCGTCGCTACCACCGATTTCGAGCGGCGAGTAGCCGAAGTCATCGAGGTGATCCGCCCCGCCATCCAGGCCGACAAGGGCGACATCTTCCTGCGCGATGTCGAAGAGGACACGGGCCTGATTTCGGTCGAGCTCATGGGAGCCTGCATCACCTGTCCGGCGTCTTCTCAGACGCTCAAGGAAGGGCTGGAGCGGATCCTCAAGCAACGGATCGACGGTGTCACCTCGGTCCGCCATGTTGGCGAAGAACTCATCGGTGCCGATGATGGCACCGCCGTTTCCTTGTGAGCGTCGTCGACCACCGTGCTTGACGACAACACAACCTGCTACCGCCACCCCGACCGTGCTGCCGCTGTCTCCTGTCAACGCTGCGAGCGGCCGGTCTGCCCCGATTGTATGACCCAGGCCTCGGTCGGGTTCCATTGCCCTGAGTGCACCAGCAGCGGGGCTCAAAAGGTGATCCGGGCCCAAGACCTGTCTCGAGCCCGACCTCCGGTGACGATCGCCCTGATCATTTTGAACGTCGGTGCCTATGTCATCCAAGACCTGGTTGTCGGAGATCCACCCGCCACCGTCCAATGGTGGGGGCTGCTCTTCGGTCCCGCGGTTCAAGAGGGGGAGTGGTGGCGGATCGTCACCTCTGGCTTCCTGCACGGCAGCCTCCTCCACATCGGGTTCAACATGTACGCCCTCTGGATATTCGGTCCCACCTTGGAACGAGGCCTGGGGCCGATCCGTTTCGGGTTGGCCTATGCGGCCGGGCTGTTGGGAGGAGCAATGGCTGTGCTCCTGTTCAACTTCGAGACGCCGACCCTCGGTGCCTCGGGAGCCGTGCTCGGCCTGGCCGGAGCCTTGGCCGCTGTGTTGTGGTCGAGGGGGATCGCCATTACCCAGACCTCGCTCGGCGGTATCTTCATCATCAACCTGGCTCTGCCCCTTCTGGTATCTGGCATCTCGTTCTGGGGGCACTTCGGGGGTATCGCCGCTGGTTTCGCTGCCGGTTGGCTCCTGTCCTGGCTGCCCGATCGGTACAACCAGTCGATGGGGGTGGCTGTCGGCACCACCGTGGGGCTGTGCGTGATCTTGGCCGGGGTCGCCCTTGCCGGTCCGGCCGCTTTGGGCTTCTGAGGGTCGAGGTCCACCTCTAGGCCGCCTAGCGGGATTCCAGTTCCTCGCTCAGTTCCAGCCAGCGCTCCTCGGTCGCATCCAGCTCGGCCTGGCGGGTCGACAGCGCTGAGCCGAGCTGGCCCAACCGCTGATGGTCGTCGCCAGCTTCGACCAGCTGCTGGTTCAGCTCGTCGACCTGGTGCTGGAGCTTGGCCATGGCCTTGTCGACCTGGCGAAGCTCGTGGCCGATCGTGCTGCTGGATCGCTTGGCTTGGTCCTTGGGACGGGAAGCGGCGGCCCGGGTACTCACCGCCGAAGCGGCTTTGGCCACCTGGTCAGAAGCCGACTCGGCCCGCCGGGAGGTTCCCCTCAGGTGCTGCTCGCTCTCCCAGGCGGCGTAGCCACCGGGGTAGCGGCCGGCTCGGCCCTGGCCGTCCATGACCAGTACATCGTCGACGGTGCGCTCCAGGAAGGCCCGGTCGTGGCTGACAAGGATCAGGGCCCCAGGCCAGTCCTCGAGGAAGTCCTCCAAGGCCCGCAGGGTGTCGAGGTCGAGGTCATTGGTCGGCTCATCGAGGAGGAGGACGTTGGGGTTGGCCGTCAACACCAGGATCAGTTGGAGGCGTCGCTGTTCGCCCCCCGACAGGAGTCTGATGGGGGCCCACTGGGCATCGTCGTCGAACCAGAACCGCTCCATCAGCCGCTGGTCTTGCCAGCTGATATCACGCTTGCCGTCGGTCACGGCCTCCCTCACCCGCTGTTCGGGATCGAGACGAGCTCCGACCTGGTCGTGATAACCGAGTTTGACCGTCGGCCCCCGCTCCAAGGTGCCCTCGGCCGGGTCGAGGCGGCCGCCCAAGATGTTGAGCAGGGTCGACTTGCCCGACCCGTTCAAGCCGACGATGCCCAGCCGTTCCCGGGGTCCGATCAGGAGATCGATGCCACGGAACAACCAGTGCTCATCGTGTCGGTGGCCAATCCCGGTCAGTTCGATCACCTTGTCACCGAGACGGGGGACATCGATATGGAGGTTCAGCTCCCCGTCACGAGCGGCGGCGGGGGCCTCGTAGTCGACCACGGCCCTGGCCCGAGCGATGTGGGCCTTCGACTTCGAGGTCCGGGCCGGGGCCCCTCGACGGAGCCAGGCCAACTCCCGCTTGGCCAATGACTTGCGGACTTGCTCAGCTTTGGCGTCCATGGCCTCCCTCAGGGCCCGACCTTCGAGGTACGTGTCGTAGCCACCCTCGTGGATGTAGGCCCGACCCCGGTCGAGCTCGACCACTCGGGTCACGACCTGATCGAGGAGGTGACGGTCGTGAGCGACAATGAGCAGCCCGCCACGGTGAGCGGCCAGGCGGGCCTCCAGCCAGCGGATGGCGCCGATGTCGAGGTGGTTGGTCGGCTCGTCGAGAATGAGCAGGTCGGCGTCGGCCATCAACACCGCAGCCAGGGCCACCCGTCGGGCTTCGCCCCCCGACAGCTCAGAGGTCTGGGCCTCGAGCTTGGCCCCCATGCCAAGGCGATCGAGGATGGCCTCGGCCTCCCACCCATGGCCCAGGGCCTCCAGCACCGTGCCCGGAGGAAGGACTGAGGTCTGATCGAGCACCGCGATCGACACCCCGTTGCCGCGCCGGACGGTACCGGACTCAGGCTCCTCGGTTCCGGCCAGGATCCGCAACAGGGTCGACTTGCCGGTGCCGTTGATCCCGACGATCCCGACCCGGTCACCGGTGCTGAGGGTGAGCGAGACGTCGCGCAACAGGTCACGCTCGGGGCGGGTCATCGTCACGCCGTCGATGTCAACCAGGATCACCACTCGAACCTATCTGCTGACCGATCGAGGCCGAGCTAACGTGCGGACATGGACGTTCGTGTGGTCGCCTCTGGGCTGTGGTTTCCTGAGGGTCCAGCCATTGCCCGCAATGGTGATGTGCTGGTCACCGAGATCGCCGGGCAGCGCATAGGTCGGGTCACCCCCGATGGTGGGGTTTCGGTCTTGGCCGAGACGGGGGGAGGCCCGAATGGTGCCGCCTTCGGTCCCGATGGCTACCTCTATGTTGCCAACAATGGAGGTCGCTGGCCCAGTGACATGCCATCGACAGTCGAAGCCGGTGCCCCACCGGAAGGGCGGGGTTCCATCCAGCGCATCTTGCCCGACGGTGAGGTCGAGATCTTTCTCACCGAGATCGACGGGGTGCCCCTGAACTCGCCGAATGACCTCGCCTTCGACGGCCACGACGGCTTCTACTTCACCGATCCCCGCTGGGCGGGGTCAACGGGGGGTGCTGGTGACACCGGCCCAGTCTGCTATGTCGACGGCAAGGGGCGGGCCAATCGGGTGGCGGGCGGTATCAGGTTCCCGAACGGCATAGGGGTTCGCGACGATGGCCAGACCCTGATAGTGAGTGAGTCGCTCACCGGGATGCTGCTCAGCTTCCGTATCGAGTCACCCGGTGTGCTGTCGGAAGGATCAAAAGGCAATGGGATGATTGGCCGCCGCTCGGTCCCCGATGGATTCTGCTTCGATTCCCTCGGTCGCATCATCGTGGCCGGCCACGAAACGAACGCCCTGTTCGTGTTGGACGGGGCCGACGGTCGCCCCCTCCACACCGTCGAGCTGCCCGATGCGGGGCCAACCAACTGCTGTTTCGGTGGCCCCGACCACCAGACCCTCTATGTGACCTCCAGCGATTTGGGCCAGCTACTGGCCCTGGAATGGGACGTGCCGGGCATGGTCGTCTTTCCTGACCGGCTCCCCCCGGTCATGGGCCTGTAGATCTGGCCCCTGGCTCACTTCCGGGCCCGCTGGTACACCGAGATGTAGACTCCTGAGCTGGATGAGGTCGGTCGGCCGGTCCAGTCGGGGTAGCGCTCGGTCAGCACCAGTCCGGCAGCATCGGCGTAGTCATCGAGCTGGTCGACCGTCGACCAGCGCAAGGTCCAGGGGCGAATGTCGATCCCGGTGTTGCTGATGGCCACATGGCGGCCGACGATCGTCTGGGCTTCGGGGTCGACCTCGGTCGCCACCACTGTCAGGGCTTCGTCATCTCGGTTCCTGACTCCCACTGACATCCCGGCCTGACGATCGAGGGTGTCGGCGTCGAGAGTCTCGGTGATGAGGGCCCCGCCGGCGTCGAGCATGTGAGCCGCCTGCTGGAACACAGCCCGTTGCCCGCTCTCGGATGGCAGGTTGAACAAGGTATTGAATGCGATCAGCACTGCCCCGACCGAGGCTCCGCCTCCGGTGTGATCCGAATCGGCGATTGGCATGGCGGCCATGTCGGCCAGGACGAGGTGGAGGCGGGGGCCGAATCCCCGAGCCTGGCAGCGGGCCAGCATGGAGGTGGAGGCATCGACGCCGATCACGGTGAGGCCCTGATCGAGGAGGGTGGCAGCCAGGCGGCCGGTGCCAACCCCGACCTCGACCACGAGCCGCGATGGGCAGCGCTGGGCCACGAACCGTGCCGTTGCCTCGGCGTCGGTCACGTCCTGGTACCAGTGGTCGTAGACATCGGCGAAGGCTTCGCCGTAGGCACCAGGATTGCTCATCTGATCATCATGGCCACTTGGGGGCACTGATGGGTCGAAACGGGGCCACAATGGTTGGCGATGTCGACCGGATCACCACAACCGATCAGCGAGGGCCCCCTCGGCGTGATCGACTTGCTGGACGGTGCCTTCGGTGCGCTGCGCCAGCGGGCACGCACCATCGTCGCCATCGTGGCCGGCCTCATCATCCCCCTCAGCCTCTTCCAGGGGTGGGTGGCCAGAGATGATCTGGGCGGGGCCTCCTTCTTCGACATGATGAACGATCCAACCGTGGCTCAGGAGGTCTCGGAGTCGACCTCGATCTTCGACCTGGGCGCTGTGATCGGCCAGTTCCTGGGCCTTCTGGTGACTGCCATCGCCGGGGTGGCTGTCAGCCGGGTCGTCCACGGTTGGTTCGAAGGGCGTGATCCGACCGCGATCGAGGCTCTTGCTTTCACTGTCCGCCGGATGGGAGCGATCCTTGGTGCCTTCGTCGTCATCCATCTGCTCCAACTGCTCGGTCTCATCCTCCTGATCCTGCCTGGACTGGCCGTCATCGTGTTGAGCTCTTTGACGTCGCCGGTGTTGGCCATAGAGAAGCTAGGGCCGGTGGAGTCGATGAAGCGATCGTGGGAGCTGGTCAAGCGGCGAACGGGCTCGGTCATCGGCATCATCTTGTTGCTCGGTCTCGTCCAGTACGGGGTCTCGACCGCGGTCGGTACCCTGCCTCAAGCCGGTGCTCTGCTCATCGGACCCGATCGGGCCTGGCCGCTGATTGTGGTGGCCAACCTGCTCACCTCCATCATCCTCATTCCCGTGACGGGGGCGACAATGTGCCTGACCTACCTCGACATCCGATTCCGAACCGAGGGCCTCGACCTAGAGCGGCGGATTGAGGCCCAGTTCGGTCTATGAGCGACATCGATCCGGAGCGGGCCCGAGACACCGCCGATGAGATCCTCTCTCGACGCGAGTTCAGGGAGGAGCCACCGACCCTGGTCGAGCGCATCCTCGACCGGCTCTTCGAGGAGCTCGGGCAGTTCCTGTCCGTCGCCTTCGGTGGTGGCCGCGGCCTCTGGTTCGGCTACCTGGTGCTCGGGTTCGGGGTGTGCCTCGCTCTCTACTTCCTGGTGCGCCACAATCGTTGGGGTCGGCTGGGCTCCTCGCAGGGGCTGGTGGGGGTGGAGATCGAGACCGTCGACACCCGATCCCCGGATCGAGCCGAATGGTTATCTCGGGCGACCGAGGCTGAACAGGCGGGCCAATGGAGGCGGGCCGTCTACGCCCGCTACCGGGCCCTCACCGCCGGCTTGGCCGCCAGCGACGAGCTGTCGGCCGACCGCTCGGTCACCAGCGGTGAGCACCGGACGACGTTCAGCGCCGCGGCCAAGGCCGAACCGGAGCGAGTTGCCAGCTTCGAAGGGGCGACCGACTGCTACGAGCAGGTCTGGTTCGGGGGTCAGGCGGCGGATCAGCCTGATGCCGCGGCCATGGCCGGCGCCGATCAGGTCGTAGTGGGAACGAACCGATCGGGTCGGTCCCGGGCATGAGCCGGCGGAGCCTCTTCTGGGTCGTGCTGGCCGTGATCCTGTTCGGGGTGGCCATCATCACCTCGGGTCGGCGCAACGAGACCGGTCGACCCCTTGATCCGGAGTCGACCGGCGGGTTCGGAACACTTGCTCTCATCGATCTGGTCGAGACCTTCGGGGCCGAGGTCGACTTCGGCCTTCCCGGGTCTGACACCACGACGGTCCTGGTTCTGATTGACCAGCTCACGCCCACCCAACGTCAGGAGCTGAACGAGTGGATCGGTAACGGTGGCACCCTGGTCATCACCGACCCGAGCTCTTCGCTGGCGCCCGACCTGGTGGACCCGTCGGTTGGCGTTCAGGACTCGATCCATTCGGGGGCTTGTACCATCCCTGGGCTTGAAGGGCTCACCCTCGAGGCCAATGCCTTCCTCCTATACGAGATCGACGAGAGTGTCGATCGATGCTTCACCGACGGTGATGGTGCCTATCTCCATGTGCGCCAGGTGGGTGATGGGAGGGTGATTGCCATCGGTGGCGGCCTAGCTCTCGTCAACCAGAACCTGGACGAGGCCGACAACGCTGTGCTTGCGGTCGAGACATTGTTGTCCAACCCGGCCGACAGTTCAGCCATCTCGGTACTGTTCGATCCCGTCCTGACCCCAGGGTCGAAGACGCTGAGTGATCTGATCCCCACATCTGCTCGATGGACGGGAATCCAGCTCCTGGTTGCCTTCGGCCTCTATGTGGTCTGGCGCAGTCGCCGCTTCGGTCGGCCGGTGGCCGAACCCCAACCCGTTGAGCTGCCAGGTTCACTCCTGGTCAGAGCGGCCGCGGAGCTCCAGCGGCGGACGGGAGGCCATGGCCGGGCCGACCAGATCCTGCGGACCGACTTCGATCGCCAGCTCCGCCGCCGATTGAAGGTGTCACCTGAGCTTCCTGTCGATGAGCTGATCTCGATGATCAGCGAAGCAACGGGCCATGACCGAGCCATTGTGGCCAGGGCCTTGATTGCTCCTAGGGCCAACACCCGTCAGGACCTGATCGACCTGATGGCGGCGATCGACGCCATCAACACGGCTCTGGCCGACGATGATCTGCAATCAGTTGGAGGACCGACGTGACCGACTACCCACCACCGACCCCAGGGCCCGCTGAGCCTCAGGTACTGACCAACCTGGTAGCTATTCACACCGAGGTGGCCAAGGTCGTGGTGGGTCAGCTCGATGTCCTGGCTGGCATGTTGTGCGCCATCTTGGCCCGAGGTCACGTCATGCTCGAAGGGGTGCCTGGTGTGGCCAAGACCCTGCTGGTCAAATCACTCGCTGCTTCGATGAGCTTGGAGACCACCCGGGTCCAGTTCACCCCCGACTTGATGCCATCGGATGTGATCGGCCAGATGGTCTTCGACCAGGGGAACTTCCGCTTCCGACCTGGCCCGGTGTTCACCAACCTGCTCCTGGCCGACGAGATCAACCGCACCCCACCCAAGACTCAGGCCGCCTTGCTGGAAGCCATGGAGGAGGGTCAGGTCTCGATCGATGGCACCTCGAGGCCACTCCCTGATCCCTTCGTGGTCATCGCCACCCAGAACCCCATCGAGTACGAGGGTACGTACCCCCTCCCCGAGGCCCAGCTCGACCGGTTCCTGCTGAAGCTCCTGGTGGACTACCCGTCGGCCGAGGACGAGGTTGAGATCATCCGACGCCACCATCACGGACTCGACCCCCATGACCCGGTGGCAGCCGGGGTCGCTGCGGTCGCTGACGCCACCACCCTGGCCGAGGCCCAACGCCAGGTCGATGCCACCGTCGTCGAGGAACCTGTGCTGCGCTACATCATCGACCTCATCCGGGCTACCCGCCAATCCCCATCACTCTCGCTCGGGGTCTCACCCCGCGGTGCCGCCGCCCTGTTGAAGACGTCGAAGGCCTGGGCCTGGCTCAACGGCCGCCCCTTCGTGACCCCTGATGAGGTGAAGATGATGGCCAGGCCGACACTGCGTCATCGGGTACTGGTCCGTCCCGAGTTGGAGATCGAGGGGATCGATGCCGATCGGGTCCTCGACGGAGTCCTGTCCCAGGTCGCGACCCCGTGACCCCAGCCGTGGGCTTGGCCCAGTGACCTTTCCCGTTCCCACCCGTCGTCTGGTCGTGTTGGCGGCGGCGGTCTCGATCGGGCTCTGGCTGCTCCCTGACCTGGGCCGCCTCGACATGTTGGGTGTCGGCTTCGATGTGCGCTTCGTTGGTGTGAACGGGGTGTTGTTGGCCTTGGCTGTGGTCGATGGTGTCTTGGCTCCGGGGCCGGCCACGGTCCAGGTCCGTCGTGTCCATCCTCGCCTCATGACCTTGGATGTCGAGTCGGCCATCACCCTCGAGGTCGAGCCAAAGGTCGGCCAACGGCGGTGGGGGGCATCGTCGCAGGTTCGGGTGGCCGACCAGCTGGCCCCATCGCTTCGAGCGGCCACTCGCCGGGTGACCGTCGCCCTGCCCCAGCAGGGGATGGTGCGAGCCACGATCCCCCTCGTCCCCACCCGCCGGGGCCGCTTCGAGCCGGCCGAGATCGTGGTGCGAACCTCGGGCCCACTGGGCCTGGTCAACAAGCAGCGGCGCCGCAATGAGCCGACCATGTTCAAGGTGATCCCCCCGTTTCGGTCTGCTCGCGACGCCGAGCTGATCTTGAGGCGGGCCAGGACGTTGGAGATCGGGATCCGTTCGGCTCGGGTCGGGGGAGGGGGAACCGAGTTCGACAGCTTGCGAGAACTGACCCCTGACGACGAGACCCGTCGGATTGACTGGGCGGCGACAGCCCGCTCCCAACGCCCCATCGTCCGTACCTACCGGGCCGAACGGAACCAGACTGTGTTGTGCCTCCTCGACTCGGGCCGCACCATGGCCGGGCGGGTCGATGGGGTCCCCCGCCTGGAGCACGCCATGGATGGGGCCATGCTCCTGGCCGAGCTGGCAACCGGGCTCGGCGACCGGATGGGCCTGCTTGCCTTCGACACCGGAATCAATGCCTCGATCGAGCCTTCGAATCGTCGCTCCCAGCGGGCCACTGTGACCGAGACCCTCTTCGATCTGGAACCTGCTCTGGCTGAGTCGAACTATCAGCAGGCGGCAACCCATGTTCTGGCTCGCTACCGACGCCGGGCCTTCCTGGTGATCCTGACCGAGCTGGGTCGTGAAGCCATCGAGCAATTCCTCATGCCGGCCCTCCCCCTCCTGATCAGAACCCACATCGTGGTGATCGCTGCTCTACGCGATCCCGATGTCGTCCACTGGACCGGGGCCACGACCAACGACGAAGACGGTGCCTTCCTCCGCTCGGCCTCGGTCGCGGCTCTCAACGACCGGGAGGTGGTGGCGGCCAGGCTCCGGGCCATGGGCACGATCGTGGTCGACACCGAGCCGGCTCGCTTCTCGTCGACCCTGGGCGAGGTCTACCTCGACGCCAAGGCTGCCGGTCGGCTCTGAGCCCCTCGTATGGCCCCTTGTATGGGTGTGGGGGGTCAGGGTGACCCTGCCCGTTGATACTCGAACAAGTGTTCGATAGAGTGTGAGTGCTTCCCCCTGGCTGACCGCTCTCGTTCTCCGCCGACGATGCAGGCGCCAGTGGGGGAGCGCCAGAGCATGCGACAGCCCGTCAGGAGCAGGACTGCAAGGGGCCGCTCAGGTCACTCGTGATCGGATCCAGCAGCTCCTGGTTCACGATCAGTACCCCGTCGGGGTCATAGACCCTCAGCTTCTGGGAGGAGAGATCGACATAGTACTCGTGGGCTTCGTTGGTGGCGAGGAAGACGCCGTTCCCCTGGTGGCAGGCGGCGAGCCTGATGTTGTCGCTCGAGGTGCGACTCGAACCGATATAGGTGAGGGCGCCGGAGGAAAAGGCGCAGATCTCTACGTTGAACTTCGACGTCCTGGCTTGTACCACCGTCTGACACGTGTCGACGGTCGTTGCCGTCGTTGCCGTCGTTGCCGTCGTTGCCGTAGTGGAGGCCGCGGAGGTAGTGGGGGCTGTGCTCGATGTCGTGGTGCTCGTCGGGGTGGTGGTGGAGCTGGTCGAGGCGGTCGTCACGGTGGTGGATGAGGCGGTGGAGGTCGTCTCGTCTTCAGTATCGGTGTCACCTCCGGGGCCGGAGTCACCGATGGCCTCGGTGTTCGAGCCTCCACCGAAGACCCCTTGGGAGGCGGCCAACGCACCACCGGCCACGAGAAGGACCAAGACGACCACCCCAGCTGCGATCAAGGCCCCCCGAGACCTCTTCTGAGTCTCCGCCGGGGCGAAAGAGGCGTGTTGGGGTGCGGGGTACGGGCTCGGAGTCGGGTCGGGGGTAGACGACCCCATGGTCACGGTCTCCCCTTCCGCCCCGCTCGCTGGCCCCTGCCCCATGACACCGCCCGCATTGGCGACATGGCCGACATTGGTGACACCGCCCGCATTGGCGACATCACTTGCTGAGGGCTGGGCCAGCATCGTCTGGGCCGAGCTCGGATCGATCGACACGTCGTCCGATGGTGGTAGCGGGACGGCTGGGGGTGATCCTCCGGCGGCCGCCACTCGCAGCTCTTGGGCTAGCTGGCTGGCTTTGGCCTGGCGGCCGGTCGGTTCCTTGGCCAGGGCTCGCTGGACGACCTGAGCCACGGCCTCGGGTACTCCGTAGGGCACGAGGCTGGGCGGTGGCTCGGTCAGAGCACGGGCCATCATGGCCGTCACCCCAACGTCGTCGGCCCGTTCGAAGGGGGCTGAGCCCGCGATCAGATTGTGGAGGGTGGAACCGATGGCGTAGATGTCGACGGCCTCGGTGTTGGTCATCCCCTGCAGGACCTCGGGGGCAGCGTGGGCCAGGGTGGCAGTCATACTGGTGGTGGCGGTGGCATTGCTGGCAACGGCGGCGATGCCGAAGTCGGTGAGGCGGGGGTTGTTGTAGGCGTCGATCAGGATGTTGTCTGGCTTGATATCGCGGTGAAGGACCCCCTGGTCGTGGGCAGCCTGGGTGGCATCGGCGATGGAGGCCATGACCGAGACCGCGTTCTCCCACGGGAGGGTGTTGTGGTTCTCCAGCCAGTCGCCCAGTGACCCTCCGGGGGCCAGCTCCATCACCAGATAGCCCTCGCCCTCGTCGGTATAGCCCGACTCGTGGACCGGCATGATGTTGGGGTGCGACCCCAGCCGGCCCATGGTCTGGCGCTCCCGATCGAAACGACGCCGCTCGGTCTCGCCCAGGGTCCCCTGAAGCACCTTGATAGCCACCTCCCGACCGTGCTCATGATCAGTCGCCTGGTAGACGGAGCCGAAGCCCCCTCGTCCGATCAGCCTGGCATCGGTGAACCGGGCGATGTCGCGTGATTGCCCTGCCATCGGTCTCCCTCCGAAGTCACTCTGAACAGTAGCTTCGATCAGAGATCGAGGACGGCTCGGCCCGTTGGGCCCTCCAGGCCTTCGGACGCCAGCCCGGTCAATCCTTCAGACGCCGCCCGCCGGCCGAAGACGATGATGTAGGTGACGAAAGCGAGCTCGATGGCCAACCCAACGCCGACTCGGGCCAGCGTCGGGAGAGGGCTCGGGGTGATGAATCCCTCGATGATGCCGGCCGTGATGAAGGCCAGCACCAAGCCCATGAT
>JAAETV010000181.1 GCA_024227975.1 Actinomycetes bacterium | reverse complement strand
TCCGAGGCCGAGCTTCCCGGCTACTACGAGCTATCACCAGCCATCTCTCCCGACGGGCGATGGTTGGCCACGGCCTCTGCCGGCGAGGTGCAGTTCGTCGAGCTGGAGACGGGCCGCGAGATACGGGTCGAAGGGGTTCGAGATGTGGTCGGGCCCGTCATCTTCTTCGAGCCCTCCTCCTGAATCCTGAACGCTGGGCCCGGTCCTGAGCTCGGAGCCCGAGAATCAGCCCGCCGTCGGGGCCACGGTCGCTAGCTGGGACGGCGGATTAGTACGGCGACGAGGAAGTTGGCGTCGGCAGTCGAGGGACGCAGGTCCCAGGTCGACAGCCGGAGCTCCATCATGAGGCCGGCCTTGTCGACATGATTCTCGAACTCGCCGAAGTCATAGTCGCGACCAGCCCCGAAACCGACCACGATCCGCCCGTCGGGGAGGAGGTGATCACGCAACCGTTCCAGCACCATCAGCCGGGTGCTGGCGGCCAGGAACGCCATCACGTTGCCGGCGCTCAAGATGACGTCGAACCCTTCGTCGATCCCTCGGGCCGGGAGATCGAGCTCGGCCAGGTCACCTACCAGCCAGGTCGGACCGGGGTGATCCTCCTCGGCCGCGGCGATCAGAACAGGGTCGACATCGACCCCGACGACCTGATGGCCGAAATCGTTGAGAAAGGCCCCAACCCGGCCCGGCCCACACCCAGCATCGAGAATGCGGGAGCCGGGGGCAACCATAGCGTTGACGAACCGGGCCTCTCCCCCCAGGTCCTCACCGGCTGCCGCCTTGGACCGGAACCGCTCGATATACCACGTCGAATGACTTGGATCCTGCTCGGTCTTTTGGACCCATCTGCTCTTCTCGATCACGGGCTCGCCTCGTTTGACGTACTAGTTGTGGCCGTCGCTAGCAGTTGCGCTACGACGTCGGGGGGCAACCTATCCGACGAGATCAGCTGATCGAGGGTTCGGCCCGCCAGATCACCCCCAGTGAAGGCTTCGAAGTGGCTGACCTCGGGTCCCACCCACGGTGGCGGCTGGAACGTCTCCAGCCGATCGGGTCGGCCCACGTCGACCTCCAAGATGATGAGTCCCAGGAGGTCTTCGCCGAACACATTGACCGAACCCTGCTGGTTGCCGTCGAGACCGACGGCCCAACGAGTCTTGACCAACCGCCGCCCTGGGAGCGATGACAACACCGCGAACTCGTTGTCGTCGAGGTACATGGTTGTGTGCATGATGGCGGTCGGATCGTCGACCATCAGCCGGTGCTTATGGCCGAGCTTGCGCTGAACCCGGCCCGCGGCTGGATCGGTGACCGCCCGGAGACGGAGCCGGGTGCCGTCGACATAGTGGTCGACGATAGGCCGAGGGTTCGTGGCCCCCGGGGGTATCTGACCAAGGAGGAATCGGCGTTCGTATTCGCCGACCGCGTATTTGTCGCTCACCATGAGCCCAGTCTGACCTGAGGGTGCCACCAGCTACTGGTTGGTGCGGACCTGGCGGAAGGGTTGATCGATGGTGTCGTCGGGTTCCTTGGGTAGACCGAGGACACGTTCCCCGATGATGTTGCGCTGGATCTCGTCGGTCCCACCCGCAATCGACTGGGCTGGGGTGCTGATCAACACCTCGGCCACGATCTCTTCGGGGGCCCGGCTCCGACCTTCGGGCTTGGGGGCATCGGCGCCGGTCAACATCCCCTCGGTCCCAACGATCGAGGTGTGGGCGGTATGGCTGAGACGGGAGATGTCGCTCAGGTGCAACTTGGCCAATGACCCTTCCGGCCCCGGTGGCTTTCCGGCCCGCCGAGCGGCCCGAGCCCGATCTGTCGTCCAGCCGGAGATGTCCCTCAGCGACAGCGCCGCCGCCAGCTCTTGGCGAACCAAGGGATCACCGACCCGACCCCGTCGCTCAGCCTCCGATACCAGCATGTTGGCCCTCCCTGCTCGCTGTGGATACCAGCGATAGGTGGCGAAGTAGGCGTCGGACTCGGCCCGAGCCTGATCGACACAGCGCCCACCGTCTCGGGCGAACTTGGGCCGCCGGGTGGCCACCGCCGCTCGCTCATGGGCCAGGGTGGTGAGCGCCACCCTCCACCCTTCACCGGTGGCCCCGATCAGGTTGTCGTGCGACACCCGAGCGTCGCTGAAGAACACCTCATTGAACGAGGCATGACGATTCATCTGTTGGAGGGGCCGGACCTCGACCTCGTCCTGATCCATGGGCAGGGCGAAATAGGAGAGCCCCCGGTGCTTGGGGGCATCCCATTCAGTGCGGGCGATCAGGATCCCGAAGGCCGCCTTGTGGGCCCCCGAGTTCCACACCTTCTGACCGTTCACGATCCATTCATCACCATCGCGTTCGGCCCTGGTCGTCAGCCCGGCCAAGTCCGACCCGGCCCCCGGTTCGGAGAACAGCTGGCACCACTTGTGCTCCCCGGTGAGGATGGGGCGGAGCAGCCGGTCCAGCAGATCCGATGAGCCATGCTCCAGGAGGGTCGGAGCCACCAGATACATGGAGACACCGGCCGCGACCCCGACGGCCCCTACCCGCTCGAACTCGGCCTGCACCGCCCGGTCAACCGATGGAGGCAGTCCCCGACCGAACCATTCGATCGGCCAGGTCGGGCATCCCCAGCCAGAGTCGACGAGCAGGTTGCGCCACTCCAACAGCTCCCGATCAGGATCCCAGTTGACCTCCAGCCACTGGCCAACCTCATCACGAACCTCGTCGGCTGAAGGCTCAGTGCTCCCATCAGCCATGGTCCACCCCCATCAGATCGGCCTCCGACACTGTCATCGTCAGCCAACCTAGTGCCCCACCCCTTCGACGACGAAGGCGCCGACATCCGGTTGAACCAGTGAGATCAGCATCGGAGGAGGGTGAAACCGAGTGGGTCTCGCAGTCGCCCCGATAGGGACCGGAGGGCAATACTGGGAGCCCGATGGCGGTTGCCCCCTGGCCAACGGAGCAAACAGGCAAGGAGTACCTAGGTGTCCCAAACCATCACCGAGTTGGCCAGCGGCTACCTCGACGGCTCGATCACGCCCACCGATGCCGTCGACCAATGCCTGGCCGGAATAGAGGCCCTCGATCCGAAGCTCGGGGCCTGGATGGATGTCTACGCCCCCGAGGCCCGACGGGGGGCGGCGGCCGCCACCGAGGCCATCGGGTCCGGGCACCGCATCGGCCCATTCCACGGCATCCCGTTTGCCCTCAAAGACATCGTCGAAGTCGAGGGCAGGGTCACGACCGCCGGTTGTGCCGAATGGGCTGAAGCCGAGCGGATCTCGCCAACCACCGCCACCATCGGGGCCCGCCTCCTGGCCGCCGGCGGCATCCTCATCGGCAAGACCAAGACGGTGGAGTTCGCCATGGGCGGATGGGGCACCAACCAGTATCTCGGTACCCCTCACAATCCGTGGGACCTGAGCGTGGCCCGAACCCCGGGCGGCTCATCGTCGGGCTCGGGGGTGGCGGTGGCATCGGGCATGGTGCCCTGCGCCATCGGCACCGACACCGGCGGCTCAGTCCGCCTCCCCGCCGCCCTATGCGGGATCGTGGGTCTCAAGACCACCGAGGGGCTCCTCCCCACCGACGGGATCGTGCCCCTCTCCCACACCCTCGACACCCCGGGCCCCATGGCCCGAACCGTGGCCGACACCGCCCTCATGTTCGACACCCTCGGGGGCCGAAACGCAGCCTCGGTCGACGCCGACTGGCGCTCCGGGGTCGGACTCTACAGCCAGCTCCACCGAGGGGTGGACGGCCTGCATCTGGCCTGTCTCGGCTCTCAGGAACGGGAATGGGTCGACGACGAGATCCTGGCCATCTACGACTCGGCTCTCGCCCAGTTGGAGGAGCGGGGGGCGACCGTCAGCCCCTTCGATCCGCCAAAGCCGTTCGAAGACATGAAGGAGGCGACGTTCGTGATCGTGGTGGCCGAGGGCTACCACTACCACCGAGCCCTCATCGACGATCCGGCGGCCCGGATCGATGAACACGTCCGAGCCCGGATCGCGCCGGGGGCCTCCATCACGGCCGCCGACTATGTCGCCGCCACCCTCCAGAGGCGAACCGACCAGGAGGCTTTTCTCGCCGCCTTCGCTCCCTTTGATGCGTTCGTCATGCCGACCACTCCGATGGTGGCCCAACCCCTGTACGGACTCGACGAGGAAGCGACCCCCGCCCACTTCACCCGGGCCGGGAACTACCTGAGGATGTGCGGCACCAGCCTCCCGAGCGGGCTCAACGGAGGCAGACTGCCAACCTCGATCCAGTTCGCCTGCCGGGGTGGTGACGAGGCCCTGTCGCTGCGGCTCGCCGCCGCCTACGAGTCGGCCCGGGGTCCCCTCCCCCAC
>JAAETV010000180.1 GCA_024227975.1 Actinomycetes bacterium | reverse complement strand
TGAAGTCCCTCGTGCGAAGCAGCACCAGCCCGGCCTCGCCATGAAGCGTTTACGCCTCGCGACGCTGGTCACCGTGACATGCTTCGCAGTGATTGCGGTCGGGCTGGCCTATTTCAGCCGGTCGTTGGACCAAGCAGGGAGTCCCCCGAACACTGCGACCGGGCCCCTCTCGACCTCGGGGTCGTCGAATGACCATGTCTCGTTGGAAGCCGGATCGAACCCGTCAACACTGGGAAGCGCAGAGGCGGACGTCGAGACTGCGCCTGAAAAGACATCGACAACTTCCGGCACTGAACCCGAACCCTCAACCAAAGGGACGGTTGACCCCGGCTCGACTAGCGCCTCTACCAGTCCACTGTTGTCCACTACGCAGAATTGGGGTGATAACCCAGACATAGCGGAACTACCCCAAGTCATTGTCGCCCCGGGCGCCGCGAGCACCACCACGATCACGGCGACACCTCATACCACCCGACTGCCATCGACAACAGGACTGCCATCGACAACACGACAGCCATCGACAACACGACTGCCATCGACAACACGACTGCCATCGACAACGTCGGGCAGCCCGTCATTCGTGTGGGCGATCGGGTCTAGCGGAGCGACAAGTTCGCAGTCGCTGCTACCGCTAGATGGAACCCTCCAAGCTGGTTCCCTGCCCAACTACGACAGCGACCGAGACAGCGACGCAGGTTTGATGGTGAAGAAGGGCGAAGGACTGTCGGAGCAAGATCAGACCAAGATGCAACGATGGTGGTACCAGCCAGGGTCAACCACCCATGTCACCGGCACACCGGAACTCGAGCTTTGGGTCGCAACCAAGGATTTCGATACTGGCAAGACTGGACGTCTGGTCGCCGGGCTGTACGACTGCCCCGCCACCCCATCCAATTGCACCCTGCTCACTACCGGAGGCGCTTCGTTCAACCAGTCGGCTTTCGGTCATGATTTCGGTCGGGTCGTGATCACCATGGGCCAGGTCGACACCCAGCTCACAAGTGGTCGGGGATTGATGTTGAAGATTGCTGTGCCCGGCAACTCCGACGATGACCTCTGGATCGCCTACGGAACCTCGACCTACCCATCCGCATTCACCGTCAGCTAGCAC
>JAAETV010000179.1 GCA_024227975.1 Actinomycetes bacterium | reverse complement strand
TTGTTCGACAGCAGCGTCGTGCACGACATCGACATCACGTTCGACACCGATGCCTACGATGAGATGATCGTGACCTACGAAACCAGCGGTGAGAAGGACTGGATCGATGCCACCATCACCATCGACGGGACGACGTTCGTCGATGTCGGTGTGCGGCTGAAGGGCAACTCGTCACTGTTCTCGGTGACGTCGGAGACGGCAGGCAACCCTGAGGATCTTCCGTGGCTCATCAAGCTCGACAAGTATGTCGACGACCAGAACTACCAGGGCTACCGAGATCTCGTGATCCGGTCCAACTCGACTGAGACAGCGATGAACGAAGCGGTGGCACTGGAGCTACTCGGGCTGGCCGGGCTGGCCACCGAGGAGGGGATCGCCACCTCGTTCACGGTCAACGGGGGCGACACCGAACTGCGCCTGGCCATCGAGCATCCCGACGAGGTGTGGGAGGACGACAACTTCGACGCCGATGAGGCCGTGCTCTACAAGGCCGACAGCGAAGGCGACTACACCTATCGGGGCGATGATGAGGAGGCCTACACCGAAGTGTTCGACATCAAGGCCGGTGAGGACGACTATGAGCCGCTCATCGACTTCCTCGACTTCGTGAACAACAGCGACGACGCCACCTTCGCCGCCGATCTCGGTGACTGGCTCGACATCGACTCCTTCGCCACTTATCTGGCCTTCCAGGACCTGATCGCCAACGCCGATGACATCGACGGCCGGGGAAACAACTCGTATCTCCACTACGACTACGACTCCCAGCAGTTCACGGTTGTTGCCTGGGACCATAACCTGGCCTTCAATACCGCCAACGTGGCCGGTGGGCCCGGCGCCGGTCCGGGTGGAGTCGGTCCAGGTGGCATTGGACCGGGTGCGGCCGGACTGGACGGCGCCACCGGTGAACGCCCTGCCCCACCCGAAGGTGGCCCGGAAGCGGGAGCAGGCGGCCCAGGAGCAGGTGGCCTAGGGGGAGGCGGGAGCAATGTGCTGGCCAGCCGCTTCCTAGCCAACGATACGTTCGAAGCCATGGTTGACGAGGCCACCGTCGAGCTCACCGAGACGCTCTACCGCAGCGGGGCCGCCGACGACATCGTCGAGACATGGGTCAGCGTCCTCACCGCCGATGCCGCTGGCCTGGTCGATGCGGCCACGATCGAGGCTGAGGCTGAGGCCATCGTGGCCGAGTTCCCGGTGGCCTCATGACCGCTGGGCCTGGGTCGGGCGACGACCGGGAACCGCTGGTGCTCGTGGTCGATGACGAGGAGAACATCCGGTTCCTGGTCGAGTCAGGCTTGCAACTGGCGGGACTGGACACCGTGACGGCAGTCGATGGTCGGCAGGCCCTGGCTGCTGTCGAGCAGCATCGGCCTGGCCTCATCGTGCTCGATGTGATGATGCCCGGGCTCGATGGCTTCGACGTGGTGAAGCGGCTGCGCGACGCAGGCGATCAGACCCCGATCATCTTCCTCACCGCCCGCGACGCTACCGATGACCGGGTCAAGGGGCTCACATCAGGTGCCGACGACTACCTGGTCAAGCCGTTCGCCGTTGCTGAGCTGGTAGCCAGGGTTCAGCTCCGGCTGATGCCGGGCGACAAGGCCACGAGGAACGACTCGGTGCTCCAATGCGCAGACCTCGAGCTCAATGACAACACCCACCGAGTAACCCGAGGTGGCCAGCTCATTGACCTCTCACCGACCGAGTACAAGCTCCTCCATGTGTTGCTGGCCAACAAGGGTCGGGTACTGACCCGAGCCCAACTACTCGACCTGGTCTGGGATTATGACTTCGGCGGTGACTCGTCAAACGTCGACACCTACATCAGCTATCTCCGTCGCAAGCTCGATCGGGGCGAGCCGAAGCTCATCCACACCATCCGGGGCGTCGGCTTCTGTATCCGAGCCGACCGGTGACCCTCAAGGCTCGAGTCGCCACCGGTCTCGGTCTGGTGCTGGTGCTCCTGGTCGCGCTGGCCATAGTCGTCGTCGCCCGCCAACGGGATCAGCTCCTCGGCCAGCTGGACGAGAGGTTGATCGCCATCGCCCCACTCGAGCGGCCACCGATGCTCGAAGACGGTCAGCCAGGAGCCCCGCTTCTAGCCGCCCCCGGCGGGCCTGACCCCCTCCGACGTCCGATCTCCGATGTCTATATCGCCACCGTGACCGATGACAGTGCGATCGAGGTCCTGGTCGAAGGCCAACTACTCGACGACGTGCCAGACCTCTCACAGTTCGCCTCGTCTCCAGCCGCGAGCCGCACCTTCGTCATAGTCGATTCGGTCGACGGCAAGACGACGTTTCGGGTCATGGCCGACCGGGCGCCCGATGGGAACGGAACGGTGGCCTTCGCCATCTCGACGACCGATGTAGACCAGACCATCAGCCGGCTGATCGCTGCCTTCACCGTCGTGACGACGCTCGTGGCGGTGACCCTGGGGGCAGTTGCCTGGTGGGTCATCCGACTCGGTCTCAGACCTATCACCGATATGACCGAAACTGCCGAAGCCATTACCAGCGGTGAGCGACGGCAGCGAGCCCCCGAGCTGAGTGATACCACCGAGGCCGGTCGCCTAGCTCAAGCCTTCAATCTGATGCTCGATCAGAGAGACGAAGCCGAGGACCGCCTGCGTCGGTTTGTGTCGGATGCTTCCCATGAGCTGAGGACACCGCTCACGTCGATCCGGGGGTATCTCGAAGTGTACGCGGCCGGCGGGTTCCGGGAACCAGGCCAACTCGATGACGCCGTCCGCCGGATGCGATCTGAGTCGGATCGTATGGGTGGCCTGGTTGATGATCTCTTGCGTCTTGCTCGACTCGACGAAGAGCAGCCGCTCGAACTGAGTCTGGCCGACGTTGGCGAGCTCATCCGCGACGTCTGTGCCGACGCCTGCAACGCCCAGCCCGATCGTGACATCACGGCCGATGCGCCCCCCACCGGTGAGCTCATGGCCACGGTCGACGGTCAGAAGCTGCAACAGCTCGTGGCCGGCCTGATCGACAACGCCGTGCGGTACGGGCCTGAGGCCGCTGTGGAAGTACAAGCTGGCAGCAAGGACGAGGTTCTCACCATCTCCGTCGTCGACGACGGCCCGGGCCTTTCGAGCGAGGAAGCCGAGCGGGTGTTCGACCGCTTCTACCGAGGCGACACCTCTCGATCCCGGATCAGCGGAGGATCAGGCCTCGGTCTGAGCATTGCCAAATCGATCGTGACCCGCCACCGCGGGACCATCGATCTGGTCACAGCCTCAGGACAGGGCTGTAGGTTCACAATCCGTCTACCGGTGAGCGCCGAGACGCCGATGCCCTAGCCGCCTTCTGGTCTCTGGTCTCGGTCCTCGTCTTCTGGCACCAGGTGGACGATCTCGGTGGTCAGGTGGGCTAGATCGACCCTACCCTGTAGGCCAATGACCAGGAGCCGGTCCGGGCTGTGGCGCTCCGGCGGCTGGTCGACCGGCTCGATCGACCAGCGACGACCGACTCGCTGCACCATGTGCTGTGCTCCGTCCTCGGCCAGTGTCACGATCCCCTTGACCCGGACCACCCCTTCCGGCCAGCGTTCGAGGGCAGCCGTCATCCGATCACGCTCCACCGGGCTGTCCAGCTCGATCAGTGCCGATTCGAACAGCTCCTCGGCCGGATCGCCCGGCTCGGCCTCACCGATCGGAGCCGGCTGATACTGGCGCCCCGGCGCTGGGTCGAGCACCAGTAGGGGATCTACACGGCCCTCGCTGGCAGTCAGCACCGTAGATCCACTGCCGGCTACCTCCTCGACCCAGCCGACAACCCGGGCCATGGTCTCGCCATCGACCAGATCGACCTTGGTCACCACCACCAGATCCCCGCCCCGCAGCTGCCGGGTCACCAGCTCGCCGACGAACTCGTCCCGGGCCCGGGCCCGGATCGTCTCAACGTCGGCCAGCACCACCACTGCGTCTAGTCGACAGCCAGGCCAGCCCTGGCCGTAGTGAGCGATCCGGGCCGGATCGGCCACCCCACTAGCCTCGATCACGATCTGGTCGGGAAGGGGGTTGAGGTCGATCACCCGGTCGAGGGCATCGCCCAGGGCATCGCTGATCGAGCAACAGACACAGCCGTTCCTGAGGCTGATCGTGTCGCCGTCGTGAGCGGTGATCAGATCGGCATCGATGTTCACCGGACCGAAGTCATTGACCAGCACCGCAAGCCGACGCCCGTGGTCGCCGGCCAACAAGCGGTTGAGCAGGGTGGTCTTGCCCGCTCCCAGATAGCCGCCGATGACGGTGACCGGAATCAGATCATTGGTCACGGAGAGATAGGGAACTTCTGGCCCTCGAACACGGTGCCCCAGATAGGAATATCGCGAAGCCCGTCGGCGCCGACGTCATAGGGATCGGCTTCGAGGATCGTGAAGTCGGCTTTCTTGCCCCAGCGCAGCGAACCGACCTCGCCCTCCAACCCCAGCATGTAGGCAGCATTGATGGTTATGGCCCTGATGGCGGCATCGAGGGACGCCCTCTCGTCGGGGCACATCACCTCGCCCGATTCGTTGATGCGGTTGGTGGCAATCCAGGCATTGTTGAGCGGTTGGGCTGGGGCCATGGTGAAGTCGGAGTGGACTGCGAACCGGACCCCGGCCCGCTCCAGCGAGCCGAGCCGTGACATCTGCGAGGCCCGCTCATAGCCGACGGCGTGGTCGGCGAACGCCCTCGACAACTCGTAGACATAGTAGACCTGGACCGAAGCCTGGGCTCCCAGCGCCGCCAACCGCTCGATCTGTTGGGGTTGGGAGATGCCGAGGTGCTCGAAGGTGAAACGATGATCGAAACGAGGCCGCTCTCGCTGCAGCTTGTCCAGCGTGGCCACGACCAGTTCGACACCGAGATCGCCACTGCAGTGGACGTGGATCTTGAGTCCAGCGTTCCACAAAGCTCGGGCGATCTCCTCGAACCGCTCCGGTGGGGTCATCCACTCTCCATGACGGCCGTCGAGGTGACCGGGGAATCCGAGTTGGAGCAACTCGGCGAAGAAACCACCGTCAGCAAACATCTTGACATGGTCGCCGAATCGGAGCCGGTGGGTGTTGCGCTCCGGGTATGACAAGAGCCGCTCCACCATCTGCTCATCACTCGTCTCGTCGCCCTCCGGTCCAGAAGCGACCGGCAGCAACTGGATCCGGAACGGGGTGTCGTCCCGCTCCATCACCGCCGCTAGGTGATCTAGCTCCTGATCGAAGTCGTACATGCCAATGGCGGCATCACCAATCGTGGTCTGCCCGCCGTGGTGGATCAGCTGTCGCATCCGGTCGAGGCCGGCCCGGAACCGCTCGGTGCCGAGGAGGAAGTGGTTGAGGTAGCGGTAGCCGAAGGCTAGGCCAGTCTCGAAGAACGCCCCCCGATCGACGTCGACCTGGGGGTGGCGGCTGGCCGCCTCCATGTCCAACTCCATCCACCGGTAGCAGGCGTCGTTGACGATGAACGAGTGGTACCCCCGGTGCCACACGATGATGGGCCGGGAGGAGGAGATCTCGTTGAGCTGACTGCGGTCAATGTCACCATGCCAGATCGGGTGATGACCCCAAGCGATGAGTGGCTCGTCCGGATCGAGCTCCCGGTCGAGAGATACCAGACGCTCGAGGAGCTCGACCCGGGTCCGGACCGCCCCGACATCCTCCCAGGGCAGTGTCCACCCGACCGCGGTGGTGAAGTGCATCGGCAACAAGATGGCCGCCATCGACGGGTGGAGATGGGGATCGATCAGGCCCGGCATGATCACATGGTCGGCGAAGGTGTCATCGATCTCATGGTCGAACCGATCAAGCCAGGGCCGCAGTGACTGGAGCGAACCGACCTCGATGATCCGCCCATCCCTGACCGCGATCGCCTCGGCCGTCGGCATTGACGGCTCCATTGTCCTGACCCGGCGAGCAGTGAACACGGTGATATCAGCCACGGGCTGAGCATAGTCCCGGGCCGGTCAGGGGCGAGATCCAACCCACCCGGCTCGGCCAACTGTGCCGGGCATCCGACCAAACATAGGATCGGTTCCATGATCGTCTTCGTCGACTACGAACACGCGGAAGGCCACAGATCCAAGTGGGGAACAAAGCTCCTGGCGGCGAGGACGACTATTACCTACCGCCTCGAAGACTTGTCGGGCCAGCACTGCATGCTTGTCCGCTATGACCGCGTGACTCCCCAACTGATGGACCAACTGGATGCGAAGGCCGTCTTCATCAGTGGCAATGGGACCGATCCTGGACGGTATGACCCTGCCAGCTTGAAGCCACTGGGAGATGTGGTGAGGTCGGGCCAGGTGCCAATCTTCGGTTTCTGTGGCGGTTTCCAGTTCTTGGCCCAGTCTCTTGGTGGCCGGATCGCCCCGATCGATTCAGAGGTAGATGCAGAACACCGCTCTCTGCTGCAGCCATTCTCCGACGGCCGCCTAGGGGAGGTGGGGTATCACCCTGTTGAGATTCGCGGCAAACATCCGCTCGTGGACAGTCTGGGGGCGGAGCCAGTCTTTCGTCACGCCCACCACCTGGAAGTGCCCGAGCAACCTGCCGGCTTCGAGGTGTTGGCATCATCGCCCATAAGCAGAATCCAGATGGCCGTTGATGATGAGCGGAGAATCCTCGGAACCCAGTTTCATCCCGAGTACTACACCGATGAGTTCCCGGCCGGTGAGAAGCTGATCCGGAACTTCCTGAGTTGGGCCGACGTGCATCCCGACTCCGCCCAATAGCCGGTACGCGTCGAGTCGCTACACCAAGCCACCGACATTTTCTCAGACTCCGTCTCAGATCACAGGGCCCCACACCTCGAGATGGTTGACTCGCTCAACCCGGCGTGATGTGCGCAGATCGAGCAGAGGCTCGAGGCCAGCCGATGTGAACACCTCACGTACCCGTGTCTGATCATCAGCAGCAGCGCTAGCGAGATCATCGTGCAGGTGCTGGAGCAGCCAGAACCGGTAGGGCATGACGACCGTGGCGATGTCGATCCCCCGCCAGCGAAAGGCTGCCGTACCACTACCGTCCAAGCCGCTACCTCCTGTCAGCCCACGTATGGCCGGATCTTCGTGACCATTGGTTCCGGCGACCAGGCTGGGATGCTCCGACAGCCACTCGTTCGCCCTCTCGACGTGGGCCGAGATCTCGGGCAGGTACTCATCGGCAACGAAGCGCATCATCGCCAGCAGCGACTCGGGGATCGTGTCGTCGGCAATCAGACCTTCTGGGCCTTCAGCGCCGGAGCTGGCGTATTCATGGAGGTACGGCTCGCTGGTGGTCATCCGCTCGACCCAGCGTCCGACCCCCGGCGCATGGCGCTTGATCAGCGACTGGGGCGCCGGATCCCGGAACAGGTGAGCCCACATCGACGCGATCAAGCCGAAGTCGCCAATGGTGGGGTACCCGCCGAGCAAGTATGGGTAGTCGGCCAGATGCGCACTGAACAGGTCGAGCCACTCATGAAACGCAGCTTCGATAAGGGGTGCGGTCTCCGGTGTGACGCCGAAGTTGACTCCTGCTGAGCGCATGCGGCCACTGGCCTTGGCGAAGACGGCTGCCGCCTCGTCATCGGAGAGGCGGGTTGGGAAGTTGAGGGCGAACTCTGACTGGATGAAGGCGAGGTTCTCATCATCGAAGTTCCACCGATAGTGCATTGCCGGCCGCAGCAACCCCTCGCCGCCGAACAACTCGAATAGGTGACCAATGGCCAGCAATACTGGGGTTTCGGGGTAAGCCGGATAGCGGC
This sequence comes from Actinomycetes bacterium, assembly GCA_024227975.1. Next base: position 289 of record JAAETV010000179.1, on the reverse strand, counting down.
GAAGGGGCCGACCTTCGCCCTTTTCGAAGTGGTCGATGATGTCGGCACCATCCTGGATGATGGTGCCGTCCGGTGTTTCGAGACAGGGGATGATCCATCGACCGACGGTCGGCACGATGTGGTTCAGGTAGCGGTCGCTCCCGGGCGCCAACTCGACGAAATCGATGCCCTGCTTTCGTAGATAGGAGCGAGCCTTGCCGGTGTAGAGCGACACCGGTGCGCCGTAGAGGGTGTAGCCAGATGCCGCTGTGCCCGTGGTCGTTGTTCCAGGTCCCATCTAATGCTCCTC
>JAAETV010000178.1 GCA_024227975.1 Actinomycetes bacterium | reverse complement strand
GGGCCACAATCAGCAGGGTCGAGCATGGTCTGCACGGCGTGAGGCAGCGATGACAGGATCTGCTCGGGGGTGGTGATCCGATCCCAATAGCGGGTCACGGGGCGGAAGGCATCATTGACCGTGACCGAAGGGGCGGAGAAGTCCTCCACCTGTTGGAGCACGGGATCGGGCAGGCGGCTGTTGAAGGTGTCGCCCCCAAGCAGGAGGAGGGGGAGTCGGTTGGCGTGGGCCACCCCGGCGGCCGTGACCATATTGGTCGCTCCCGGGCCGACCGATGAGGTGGCGACCATGATCTGACGGCGTCGCTTGGCCTTGGCGTAGGCGACGGCGGCCAACGCCATGCCCTGCTCGTTCTGGCCTCGCCAGGTTGGGAGCTGATCCCGGTGGGCTTCCAGGGCCAGGCCGAGGCTGGTCACATTGCCATGACCGAAGATGGCGAATACTCCGGGGAAGAGGGGGGCTTCGGTGCCGTCGCCCAGGATCGATCGCTGAGCTGCCAGGTGGCGGACTATGGCTTCGGCTGTCGTGAGACGCACAGTTTCCATCAGAGGGCCCCCTCTTGACCCAGTCGGACCACGGGCTCCCACGACTCGTTCTTCCACGATGTCAGCAGGGCTTGCTGGACGCTGACATAGTCGACGGCTTCCTCGAAACTGGGCCGGTGACGACGGCCGGCGGCTACCGACGACAGGTACTCGTATTCCTCGATGACCTTCAGGTCCTCGTAGCCAATGGGGTTGGCGTCACCGGGGACGAAGTGGCCGTGGTACGGGTAACGGTCGCCCCCGTAGACTGTGGTGTAGCCACGAGCCCGTTCACCGTCGAGGTAGACCTTGAGCTCGTTCATCGTCTCCAGGTTCCACATGAGGGACCCCTTGGTCCCATAGACCTCGAAGGCGTTCTGGCTCTCGGGCCCGACGATGGCCCGTGACGACTCGAACACCCCGCGGGCCCCGTTCTCGAACACGGTCATGGCCGCGAAGTAGTCCTCATTCTCGACCGGACCGGTCGGGTCACCAGGCTCACCCATGTCGTAGTGGGTTCCCCCTGCTTTGGGCAGGGGTCGCTCGGTGATGAAGGTATGGCCGGTGCCGATGACCTTGGCGATGGGGCCGATCAGCATGTGGGCCAGGTCGATGGAGTGACTGAGGATGTCGCTCGACACCCCGTAGCCGGCCCCATCGAGCTGGAACCGCCAGGACAGCAGACCTAGAGGGTCGGCTCCATACATGGCGAAGAACCGCCCCCGGTAGTTCGTGATCTCGCCCAGCTCACCACTATCGATGAGCTGTTTGGCGTGTTGGACCAGAGGGGCCCAGCGGTAGTTGTAGCCGACCCCGGTGATGACCCCGGCCGTTCGAGCGGCGGCTGCCACCCGGACCGTCTGATCCGGGGTGCCGCCGACAGGCTTCTCGCAGAACACATGCTTGCCCGCCTCCGCCGCGGCGACGGCGACGGGCTCATGCAACATGTTGGGTGCACAGATGCAGACGACGTCGACGTCGGGATGAGCGATGGCGGCCTCCCAGTCGGTCGTCCCCTCAGCGAACCCAAAGTTGGTGACGGCCTCGTCGACCCGGTTGGTGACATTGTCAGAAATGATCACCAGTTCGGGATCAAAGGTGCGCTCGGGAAACAATGACGGGATGCGGGCGATGGATCGGCTGTGGGCCTGCCCCATCCAACCGAACCCGATGACGGCTACCCCGATTCGGGTTCTGCTCACAGCTGTTCCTCCTGGGCCGCACGTTCGGACATGAAGGCCTCGACGTCGGCGGTAGTTGGCATGTCGTCGGCGCACATGACTCTGGTGGCCTGGATGGCGCCAGCAGCGTTGCCGTAGCGGACCGACTCGACCAGGTCCCAACCCGACAAGATCCCATGGACCAGGGCGCCACCGAAAGCATCGCCTGCGCCGAGGCCGCATACGACCTCGACCGGGAAGGGGGCGATCTGCTCCCTGATCCCATCGGCTGTCGCCACCAATACCCCGTCGGCGCCGAGCTTCACGATGGCGGCTTCCAAGCCCCGACTCAATAGCTCCTCGGCTGCCGCTTCAGGGTCGGAGACACCAATGGCGACCTCGCACTCCTTGCGGTTGCCGACGGCCATGGTGACCCGATCGAGCATGGGCTCGATATGGCGCCGGGCCTCG
>JAAETV010000177.1 GCA_024227975.1 Actinomycetes bacterium | reverse complement strand
GAGGGGAGCGGGGGTGACAGCTCGCTTCGGAGCCTGGATTCGATATTGGTCACTGGGCCTCTCCCTTGTTCAGCGCAGCTTCCAACGAAGCCATGGCCCGATGGAGGTGGGTCTTGACCGATCCATCGGAGATGCCGAGGACCTCAGCGATACCGGCCACGGTGAGGTCGGCATAGAACCGGAGTACCACACACTCCCGCTGCCGCGGCGGAAGGGCACGGAGGGCGACCCCGAGCCGCGGATCGCCCCCATCATCAGCCGGTCTCGGTGGGTCGGAGGCTTTCTCCCGACGGGCGTGCCTGCGCTCGAGCGTCAGGCGTCGGAGGCGCGACCGCGACCGGTTCACGACGGCTCGCTGGACGTAGGAGCCGAGGGCGGCCGGGTTGTCGAGGCGAGGTGGTCGTTCGAGGAGGTGGACGAAGGTGTCCTGCACCAACTCCTCAGCCACCCCCTGGGTGCCCACAATCCAGCGGGCCAGCCCAACCAGGTGGGTGCGGTCACGGATGTAGACGATCCTCAGTGATGCCGCCAGGTCGTGCTCGGCTACGAAATCGAGCGACGGGCCGCTGGCCCTGGCGTATCGGATGGGTTCGGTCACAGCAGTACAGACGTCCAGCAGACGGCAAATCGTTGACACAGCGTGCCTCCATGTGGCCCGGCATAGTGGCAACTCATAGGCGTCATTTTGGGGTTGGGGTCGATGTTCTGGTGAGGTTGGGGCTCATGAGTCGACTGATACGACGGCCAGCAGCCGATATGCCGGAGAAGCAACGCGAGCTCTATCACCAGATGGCGAGTGACCGAAAGGTGGTAGCCGACGGTCAGATCGGGGGGCCGTTCGATGCCTGGGCCCTCAACCCGTCAACGGGCCGTCGGGTCTGGCAGCTGGGAGGAGCGCTGAGGTTCAAGCCGACGATTGAACGGCGTTATGTCGAGCTGGCCATCCTCATGACAGGCCAACTCTGGCAGGCCCAGTTCGAGTGGTTTGCCCATGAGCCCATGGCTCGAGACGCTGGCCTGCCCGAGAATGTCATCCAGGCCATCAAGATTGGGGCCGAGCCCGACTTCAGCGACGACGGAGACGAGATCGCCTGGCGCTTTTGTCGAACCCTGCTCGATCGGGAGAAGGTCGGAGACGTCCTCTATTCCGCCGCCGTCGAGCGATTTGGTGAGCCCGGCGTCGCGGACCTGATCAACACTTGCGGGTTCTACACCCTTGTCTCCATGACGCTCAACACCTTCGAGGTTCAACTGCCCGGCGGCGTTCAGCCCCCATTCCGTGCTACGGGGGATTGAGCCTGCCCGGCCCCGAGACTGAGACCGGATGCCCGGTGGTCGTCCACTAGGGGTTTGCCTGGAGGAATTGGGTGATGTTGGACACGAGGATCTCCGGAGCATCTTCCTGACAGAAGTGGCCGACACCTTCCAGTTCAACCACGGGAGCGGTCGGCCAGAGGCCTCGGAAGCCAGCGATTGCGGCCTGGGGGTCGATGGCGCCGTCGGCCATGCCTTCCAACAGGATCGCCGGTTTGGCCGCCAATGCTGGCGCACCCTCGGCCCCCGCTCGCACATAGTCGGCGATCCGGCCCAGATAGGCATCGATAGGGAACTCGTAGGCACCGATGGCGCTTTCCCAATCGGGGAATGGCTCGGAGTAGGCCCGGATCCAGGTGTCGTCGACATTGGCGGCGTTGAAGCCGATGATCTTCATCACCGACAGGACGGTCGACCCGGCGTTGCGCAGGACTTGCTCGGTACGGCCGCTCTCCAGGCCGGCCCCAATCCAGGTGAACCAGCGGGTCTCGTTGGGACGGGGGCCATCGGTGCGAGCTCGGCCGTAGCCGCTGACTGTGTTCATGTACACCATGCGCTTGACCCGCTCCGGATTCCGAACGGTGAAGGCGGTGCCGATCGGGCCACCCCAGTCCTGGATGACGAAGGTGATATCTCGCAGGTCGAGGTGTTCGATGAGAGCAGTCAGGTTCTCGGTGTGGGTCTGAAGGGTGTAGGGGCGATCCTGAGGGGTCTCGCTCTTGCCGAACCCCATATGGTCAGGCACGATCACCCTATTGGCCTTGGCCAAGGGGGCGATCATCTTGCGGTAGAGGTAGCCCCAGGTCGGCTCACCGTGGAGGCAGATGATCGGCTCACCTTCGCCCTCGTCGACATAGTGCTGGCGGAATCCTGCCCCGTCGAAGAAGTTCGGAGCGAAGGGCCAGGTCCCGTCGAATGTCTCATCAGCTGCGATCATGGGGGCCATCATTGCATGGTGCGCCGAAGCGTTCCCAGGCCCGAGGTAGCAGAGGGGGGCGGTGCGATCAGATGTCGGTGATGTAGCGCTCCTCAGCGTCGGTCCAGGAGGCATAGTCAACCAGGTCGTACAGCTCAGCCCGGGTCCTCATCCGGTCGAGCAGACCCTCCTGGGTGCCGACCGATGCCAGCTCAGCCATGGCGTCGTCGACGGCGCCGAGCATCATGCGGAAGGCGAGCATGGGGAAGATCACCGCATCGAAGCCCAACTCTGCGAACTGTTCGACGCTGAGATATGGGGTCTTGCCGAACTCGGTCATATTGGCCAGTAGGGGCACTCCGATTTCGGCTCCGCCGAATGTTCCGAAGTCGTCGGCCGTTGTGAGCGCCTCGGCGAAGATCATGTCGGCACCCGCCGCGGCGTAGCGAGCGGCCCGCTCGATGGCGGCGTTCAGTCCCTCGACCGCGGCCGCGTCGACCCGGGCGATGATCATGAAGTCGTGGTCGCGGCGGGCGTCGCAGGCGGCTCGAATCTTGCCTTCCATCTCCTCGATGGTGACGATCTGCTTGCCGTCGAGATGGCCGCACCGCTTTGGACTCTCCTGGTCCTCGAGGTGGATACCGGCAACCCCGGCCCGCTCGTAGGCCCGTACCGTGCGCATCACGTTGAGGGCGTTGCCGAATCCCGTGTCGGCATCGCAGATCACCGGCAGGTCGACCACGTCGGCAATACGGGCCGCGTTCTCGACGAGCTCGGTCAGGGTACCAAGGGCGATGTCGGGGATACCGAGGTGGGCATTCACGGTGCCGGCCCCCGTCATGTACACGGCGGGGAAGCCGTTGCGGGCGATCACCAGGGCCGTGATGGCATCGTAGGCCCCGGGGGCAACCACGATGCCGGGTTCGGACAGCAACTCACGGAACCGGGCGCCCGGCGACAGCCCTCCCATCATGGACCCACCACGAACGCCTCGCCCCGCAGCAGCCGTCGGGCGGTGCGGGTCACCCCAACCGATCGAACGATCTCACCTTCAACATCGGCCCGAAGCTCGACCACACCCTTGGGATGTCGAAGGCGAACGGTGGCTGCCTCCTGGCCGGCCCAGGTGGCGACCTGATGGGGGATCGTGCCGGCGATACGCACCGCAGCTGCCGTACACAAAGCCCCCGTCATGGGGAAGGCATGATGGATGCGTTGCATCGAGGTCGCGCGCCCCTCGATATCGACGCTGTTGTCCGACGGGGGATCGACGATGGCCAGGCGGGGAACCGCCAGCGAGTCGAGACCGACGGCCTGGCCGCAGGCCACCCGGATCATCTCCAAACGAGCCAGGTCGGCACCCTCGACATCGATGCCCCGCACAAAGGCATGGG
>JAAETV010000176.1 GCA_024227975.1 Actinomycetes bacterium | reverse complement strand
GGTGTTCGCGCCCATCGATCCAGATGCTGTCTGCGTTTCCGCCGGCGCGACGCGTGAGTGCGACTTCGTGCCCTTCACCCCCTGCGATGGTGATCTGCAAGCCCATGCCCTACGGCCTCCACTGGCCCATCGACGCCAACGGCTCCTGCACCGTGGCACGCGATTCATGTCGGGGGCTGGCCAAGGCCGCGGCGGCGACAAGTAGCCCCTCCTGCTCGATGTCCGGCGGTGCGGCCTTCAGCGTCTTCTCGTGCTCGGCGATGAAGCCGGTATGGGTTGCCCCCGACACGAACTCCGGGTGAGCGAGCACCCGCTCGAGGAAAGCTGTGTTCGTGATCGTGCCGAGCACAACTGTGTTGCGCAGTGCTTGTCGTGTGCGTTCGATCGCCTGGTTGCGTGTTGGCCCGTAGCCGATGATCTTGGCGATCATCGGGTCGAAGGCCGCGGTGACCGGTTGGCCCTCACGCACCCCATGGTCAACGCGAACCCCTTCCCCCGACGGGAAGCGAGCGAGATGTAGTTGGCCAGTGGCGGGAACGAAGTCGTTGTCAGCGTCCTCGGCATAGACCCGGCACTCGATCGCATGACCCGTCGTCTTGATGTCCTCCTGGCCGTACCCCAACACCTCTCCGCCGGCGATGCGCAGTTGCTCGGCCACGATGTCGATGCCCGTGACCAGCTCGGTGACCGGGTGTTCGACCTGGAGGCGGGTGTTCATCTCCAGGAAGAAGAAGTTGTGGGCCTCATCGGCCACCATCTCGACGGTCCCGGCTGAGACGTAGTCGACGGCTCTGGCCAGATCGACTGCACGCTCGCCCATCTCGGTACGCGTCGCCTCGTCGATGAAGGGCGAAGGCGCTTCCTCGACGACCTTCTGGTAGCGGCGCTGGATCGAGCACTCACGCTCTCCCAGGTACACCACGTTGCCGTGCCCATCAGCTAGAACCTGCACCTCGATGTGGCGGGGGCGGTCAATGTAGCGCTCCACGAAGACGCGACCGTCGCCGAAGGCGGCCTGCGCCTCCTGTGAGGAGCGCTCGAAGGCTTCCGCGCACGCTGCCTCGTCGCGGGCGATACGCATGCCTTTGCCTCCACCGCCAGCGCTGGCCTTCAGCAACACTGGGTAGCCGATTCGCTCGGCCTCGGAGAGCGCCTCGTCCGTGCTCGATAACACTCCTTCGGAGCCAGGGAGCACAGGGACACCGGCAATTCTGGCCAGGCGCTTGGCCTCGATCTTGTCGCCCATCGACCTCATCGCCGAAGGCGGCGGCCCGATCCATGTGACGGCAGCGTCCATGACGGCCTGGGCGAAATCGGCGTTCTCCGCCAGGAAGCCGAAACCGGGGTGGACGGCGTCCGCACCTGTCCTGGTGCACGCCTGGACGATCGACTCGATGTCGAGATACGCCGAGACTGGTGGGTCACCGAGCAGTTCGACGGCCTCGTCAGCCTCGTGCACGGCCAGACTGTCGGCGTCGGCGGCGTGGTAGACGATGACGCTGGGGATGGCCAGCTCACGCAGGGTGCGCATGATACGCACGGCGATCTCACCACGGTTGGCGATCAAGACCTTGGAGGGCATGCTCACGCGATGACTTCCGGCTGGCGGACCAGACCGTCTCGAATCCAGGCGGCGGGGACCGTCACGGGAAGCGAGAGCAGCATGGCGGCATAGGACTTGCCTTGAGGGTCGTAGCGCAACGTGGACGTGCCACCCGCCCCGCCTAGAACCGAGTCGATCAGGTAGTTGATGGCGTGCAAGCCGGGCAGCTCCCAGGCCTTGACCTCGCCGGGGGTGTAGTGAGCGAAGAACGCGGCCACCCGTTTGGGCGTGACCTGGTTCCTGATGACCTCGATGAACTCCGGCCGTCGAGCAATGATGCCGACGTTGGCCTTGTCCCCCTTGTCCCCTGAGCGGCCGTAGGCCAGCGTCTTGAGCGGCACCGTCACCTCGTCGGCTGCGGTGCCGTTGGCCGAGCGAGCGGACCCGTCCTCCGTCAACTCTGGCGTATCGAGGGCCGGCGTGGGCGTGCCGGACGCGACCTCGAGGGGGATCTCCTGGCCGCCGATGCGTATTTCGACCGGTGTGTTGCTCTTCGCTGCCAGCAGGTGGAAGACCCGAAACACCGGGGCGGGGCGCGGGCGCCCGGCGAACGCTCCGGTCATGCCCTGAGCCACCAAGGAGAACGGGGCGAACTCGCCGGCGAAGAGGCTGAGGGCATTTCGATCGGGGTGGCGGACGCCGACCTTGACGACGACTTCCATGGCCGCGTCGTTTGGCGGGTCGGCACCGAGCGTGTCTCCCGTGCCGATCACCTCGACCAGCGACTCAGTGAGGGGCCCGTAGCCCTCCTCGGCGAGGATCCCGTTTGTGCGCGCCACGAGTGCGTTGCCGGCGCGGCGGGCGCGGCCGCCGGCATCGACGCCGGCGAACATTGCTGTCGTCATAGCGCGGTAGCCGTCCTGGTGGGTCGCGGTGACTTTGTAAGTCTGGGTCGGCTCCGAGCCCTTGGCGCCCGAGACCCTGACCCGGTCTGTGCCCTCCTGTTCCAGCGTGACCTGGCGCCAGTCACAGACCACGTCGGGCATGATGTAGGCCCCGGGGTCACCGATCTCATAGAGGATCTGCTCCGAGACGGTGCCGGGTGTCACAAGACCGCCAGTGTCGGGTGGTTTCGTGATGATGGCGCTGCCGTCGCGGTGAACCTCGGCGATGGGGTAGCCCATGTTCTCCCAGCCGGGGACATCGGCCCAATCGGTGAAGAGGCCGCCGAGGCTCTGGGGGCCGCATTCGATGATGTGGCCGACGAGCGTGCCGGCGGAGAGCAGATCGTAGTCGCTGTCGGTCCAGCCGAACTCGTGCATGAGGGGACCCAATACGACCGCGGCGTCAACGCAGCGGCCGGTGACGACGATGTCGGCGCCGGCGTCGAGTGCTCTTGCGATCGGCGTGGCGCCAAGGTACGCGTTCAACGAACTGAGCTTCGTCGGCACGTCGACACCAGTGAAGATGTCCTTCGGGCAGGTGGCCAGTACCTCCTGAATACGCGGCAAGAGGTCGTCACCCTCCACGGCGGCGACCTGGAGTGGTACACCGGCTTCGTCGGCCGCCGCTTGGAGGGCCTCGGCACCCGCTCTGGCGTT
>JAAETV010000175.1 GCA_024227975.1 Actinomycetes bacterium | reverse complement strand
CCAGGAGGGTGCCGAGCGCTCCATAGCTCTCCGGGCCCATGCGATGGCTTGCGATCGTGTGAAAGAGGAGATTCCCCACATTGGCCAGGGCCAGTGAGGCGACGAACCCAGAACCACCGCCACTGCTGATTGCCTGTCGCAGGCGAGAACGAATCAAGGATGCTGCCGGGAGCTCGTATCCCAGTCCAGGTCTGATCAGATGGCTGATCACGAGTCACCCTCTCCCGCCGCCGCCGTCTCCGGAACGGGCTCGAGGCGGTTCCCCATCATCTCGACCAGGCGCATGATCCAGCGGTAGGCCGTCGACCACCAGCGGATCCCGCCACGCCACGACTCTCGGCGGTCCCAGGTCCGGCTGCGCCCGGCGGTGAGCGGTATCGTCATCGCGACCAGCATCAGGGTGGCCCCTGAGCCCATTGATGCGTACTGAACGAGCCGTTGCGGACCGTAGCGGATGGTCAATTCGGCATCACCCGACCCGTCGATTCTCCAGCCGTTGGCGTAACCGTCGGCTTCGATGTGAGTGGCCGTCCAGCCATCAGGGAGACCATCGATCTCCCACCCCGACGCGTAGGAGTCCGCCAGCACGAGCACGAACGGCCCAGAGGCGCCACTCACCTCGGCGACATACTCAGAAGCCGAGATGGGCCTGGTAACCAGATCCGGTGCCGAGCCGGGTTCCGGAACCATCTGGAATGCCACCGACCGTTGGGGAAGAACCCTGATTTGGGCGTATTCGGTGATGGTTGTGGTTTCGGTATCTGGTCCGTCTGCGTAGAGGTAGAGCCTGAGACCGGTGGCATCAGGATCAGGGGCAAAGACGGTTTCGTAGGTCGACCACTCGTCCGACGGGTCCAGCCGAGGT
>JAAETV010000174.1 GCA_024227975.1 Actinomycetes bacterium | reverse complement strand
GACTTCGTGGCCCCCTTCGCTGCGGGCGAACCGCTCGATGGCGTCGATCCATTCCGCCGGAGATCGCTGCGTCCTCGTCGCTGCGATCGGTTCAGGCTCGTGCCGATCGTCCATGCGCAACACCTTGCGCAGCTCGGGATGGGCAACGAATTCGTCCGTCATCAGCTGCTGCACCGCACCGTGGGCCAGGTGGTCCGGGTTGGCCCACATCACGAGCGACGGTTGGCGAGCTTCGCTCTCCCCCCAACCGTTGAGCGCCTTGCCCGAGACGTCGCCCATTAGCTGGACGACATACTCAGGGGCTTCCCAGACCGGTGTCTGTCGCTCCATCCGCCGCCTCGGCCTTCGGGCGGTCATCGAATGGACGGCCCCAAGCCGTCATTGGTCAATCGAGAGATCGTGGCAATGCTCCTCTTCGTGGTGTCATTCATGGCTGTCTACCCTTCCTCGAGCGCTCTGCGTAGTTCATCCTTTCGTACCTTGCCGAGCGACGTCATCGGTAGCTCGTCAACGAAGATCCAAAGACGGGGCTGTTTGTAGCCCGCCAACCTCGTCCGTACCCATGCACTGAGTTCTGCCTCGGTCGGGGCTGGTGATGCGCTAGGCACGACAAATGCGGCGGGCGATTCCCCCCACCGTTCATCCGGCCTACCGATTACCGCTGCTGATTCGATGCGGTCGTGCTGTTCGAGGACTTGTTCGATCTCGGCTGGATAGACGTTCTCGCCGCCGGAGATAATCAGCTCCTTGACCCGTCCCGTCACGTACGTGAAGCCGTCCTTGTCGACAAAGCCGAGGTCTCCGGTGCGGTACCACCCATCGGCGAACGCGGCCTCGGTAGAGCTGGGATCTTCCCAGTAGCCGACGAACAGGTTTGGGCCCCGGAGTCGTAGCTCGCCCACCTCACCCACCATTGCCTCGCGGCCAGTAGAGGCAATCACCCGTAGTTCAGTGTGTAGCGCGGGCTTGCCACAAGATCCGATTCGGTCAGCATCGTTGGGGTCGAGCACGATGGCAGTCGGACCCGTCTCAGTTGCCCCGTAGACCTGTACGACCGAGATGTCGTGTTTGGCGAAGTACCGGATCAGGTCTGGAGGAACGATCGACGATCCACACGTCAGAGCGCCTAATGAGCTCAGGTCGTCACCGAGTTGTGTGGTCGCTTCCGCCAGGCTGCGCATAGCCGCTGGGACCAGTGCGAGATGAGTTGGCCGGTGTTGACGCAGCAGTTCCAGCAATCGGGCAGGGTCGAAGTGTTCTTCGAGGATGACGGTGCCTCCGGCAAACAGACACGGCGTGAGTTGGATGTTCAGACCGCCGACGTGGAACATCGGGAGCACGGCCAGAACAGTCGAGTCGGTTGAGAGGCGCTCGTGGTCGATGGCGTTGTACATCGTGTGAAGCAACGATCTCTGTGAGAGAACAGCGCCCTTCGGCCGCCCCGTTGTGCCCGATGTGTAGACAAGGAGAGCTGGGTGGTCGGGCCGGCCGAGAGATCCCGGGGGACTCGTGCTACGCACGTAGGGCTCGTTGGCCACAGTGTCGAGGTCCTCGACCCGCCAGCGGCCAGTGTCGAATCGGTCCATGAAACCGACCTCGGTCAGCACCAGGCTCGGCCGACAGTCGTCGAATTGTGTGCTGATCTCGGCCGATGTCAATCGGTTGTTGATCACCAACAACGTGGCGCCGAGGCGGCAACAGGCGAATAGGAGCTCGACGATCTCTATGCGGTTGACGGAACAAACGGCGACACGATCGCGCTCGTTGATGCCTCGGAACGACAGCGCTGATTCAGCCCGCCGGATTCGCGCCTCGAGTTCTTCGTAGCTGATCGCCCGGTGACCAGCTACCACTGCAACCGCGTCAGGATCCTCGCTGGCTCTGGAGGTGACACAGGTGGCGAAGTCGTTGGTCGCTGTCCCCCCGGAGCCCATAGCTAGATCTTCTCACGCTGAACACTATCGATCATTACATCGACGATCTTGTTGTAGCCAGTGCAGCGGCCGAGACGATCCGTTCCTCGACACCACGAGATCCAGCTCCGCCCTGTGCTGCTACTTCGTCGAGGTGATGCTGCCTGGCCTCTCGGACAGCATCTTGGATGGTGGGCCGGCTAGCCCCCCGCCTACTGGTCCGAGCAGGTAGATGGCAAGGATCGACCCGACTAGTCCGCCCGACGAGGACAGAATCAGGTCGCCGACGGTGTCGGTGTACCCGAGTTCGAGCCCCTTGCCGCCCGTGAGTGGCCCCTCGGTCGACAACAGCCATTCGAAAGCCTCCCACCAGATGATGGCCAAGCCGCCGATGCCGTAGCCCAAGAGCAACGCATCCTGCCGATGGTGCACATTGCGGAACCGGAAGGCGTGGAAAGCCATGACGAGCAAGATCCAGTTGACGAGGTGCAACACGTCGTCGGTAGCGCCGAATCGCTCGTAGAAGCCGACCGTGTTCGCCATCGTGTCGAGCAGGAACGGCGCTGCTAGCAACGCGTCAGCGGTATGGGGAAACGGGTCCCATTTGCGCTTGATGGCGATGACAGGCACGAGGATCGCAGAGCCGAGAAACGCCGGCGCCCGGTACTCCATGCCCTTTCCTTGCGCCCCCGAAGGCTCGAAGACAATGGCGACGGCGAAGGCGACAACCAACGCGATCTTGATCGTGATGTTCGCAATCATGACCCATGTCGCCCGGTCGTAGCCTAGAACACGCGTCGGGTAGCCCACTCCCATCGAACCTAGCCGAGCCGGCCAGGATTGTGGTGGGTGACCGCGACAGACGCTAGGCGATCACGGTACGGGAGCGGTGAACTCAGTTGGCACCGCGTCCGCTCCGTTGAAGAACTCCTGGAACGTCTGATTGAAGCGATAGAAGAGGTCGGCCTTGCCTTGATCGTCGGCAACCAGCTCGATGGTGCCTGGGAGCTGCAGGAAGTTCAGCGTGTGGGAAAGGTCAGCTTCACCGTTTTCACGGATGTTCTCCACCATCTCCCGCCATACGTCGAGATCTCCGGCCAAGGCGAAGTCGCAGGCCGGCAAGTCAGCGTCGTTGTCTACCTCACCAACGACGTCGCAACCGTAGTCGCGAAAGGTCAACATGAACCTACGGGTCCCAGTTCCTTCGCTGATGTCGATACGCACGTCCGCATCGCAGAACCCGAGTCGCCGGAACGTCTCCTCGTTGGCATTGGCCTGATTCGTCAACGCCTCGAACCACTCGCTTGATGGGAATCGCATTGCCTCTCCTCTACTCGTGCGGATTTGGTTGGTCGTGACCGGCCTGCTAGTACGGCGCCTCATCGGGGAGGCGGATGCGCGAGCGCCGATCCAGACCGGCCATGTCGCAGCGGTTCAGGTATTCGTCGCAGATCCGCTTCCACACGAGCTTGACTGCCTCCATGCCGGCGTCGATGTTCTTGATGCCCCCACCGGCAAGCACGGCCAATGGTTCGACCAGGTACGGGTTGACGAGAAAGCCGCTGAACGAGCGCTCAGCCATGTCAGCAACCGCGTGCAACTCGGCCTCTGCCTCTTCACGGTCGGGGTGATTCTCCAAGAAGTACTTGAGGTGCATCGTCCCGTAGGCGACGTGGCGTGCCTCGTCCTGCATGCAGAGCCGGAAGATCTCCTTCTCCACATTGTTCTGAGCCAGGAACTCGCCGGCCCGGAAGATGTCGAGAACCAGGCCTTCGCCAACGACATGCATCAGGAATGAGCCTTGGATGTAGGTCGGTGCGTGCAGGATGTTCGCCAGCCCGACCTCTCGCTCGGCGCGAATGGTGGCAAGTCCTCCGCCGTTGGCCAGCGCACGCTTGCGGAAGACCTCGAGGTGGCGTGCTTCATCCATCGCCTGGGTGCAAAGGAACATCTTCACTTCGTGGTAGTGCTGGTTCATCTTCCACAGCCACTTGGCCGGGAAGTCGCTGGCGATCATCTCGACTTCGGTGAGGAAGGTGCAGAACTCGCTCTGGGCGCGCTCCAAGTCGTGGGGTAGCGGTTTCAGGTCGTCCCACGGAATGTCGCGAGTCGCGCTCCACTGGCGGGAAACGGCTTCCTCGTAGAGGGGCACAACATTGTCGGCCCAGACCTGGTACTTCGAATTCATCGTGTACCGCATGCCTGGGAGGTTCTCGGGGTCGT
>JAAETV010000173.1 GCA_024227975.1 Actinomycetes bacterium | reverse complement strand
TGGACGACTGGGTTGGCATTCGTAATGCGTAGGTCCGGAGTTCAACTCTCCGTTCGGGCTCCACCTCTCACCAGGGAAAACGCCGCCTGAGCCTCTGGGGGAGCGGCCCAGGTCGCCGGAAAACTCCGACAAAACTCCGCCAGCTCGCGGTCTGACTTGAGGACGCGGCCGGTGTAGTGCCTGCCGGCCACGGCTGGATCGTGACCAGCTCGCATGGCGACCTGGGCCATGGAGAAGTCGAGTTCCTGGCCGCAAGTGTCCATGAAGCGGCGGAGGCCTTTGAACTCCAGACGGTCGGGGGCCAGGCGCTTGCGGATGCGAGCGAGCCCAGACGCCGTCGGCTGTCAAGGAATGGCCGGCCTATCTCGCTATCCCGTCCTCGGAGCTCGTCCGGGGAGCTGAGGTCCAGTTCGATATTTGCGCGGTGATCCACCAGCACGTTGCCCGCATGGTCAAGGACTCACTGTCTGTCGTCAGAGCCCGAGCCGAGATCGGTCAGCCGGTGCAGGTACGCCTCCTCACGGTAGATCCTGATAGTGACCTGGTCGAGTGGCGCGAGGTCGAAGAGAGTGCTGATGACCCGACTGCCGGTGGGCGTTGAGATTCGTGTCGCCAACGATCGTTCGCTCTACAGCAATGCGGTGTTCCGGTTCGACGAGGGACGATCACCTATCCCTACATCAAGGCGAGCCGCCCCCTCGATCAGCCCGCCGCGCTACTGGCCCGTGTCGACGTAGTAGCCTCCTCGCCGGTCACATCGACCGGATGTGGGAGACCGGCGTCCCCTAGGTGCCCCCGGACCCCAGCCCCTAGACGAAGCCGAGAGGCCAGTCGGCGCGACCCGAGTCCACGAGGGGTCCCCGACGAGCCTTTCCGATCACGGCAGTGGTGCCGCTATCGAGCGCGTGAGCTCAGGATGCAGAATTCATTGCCCTCGGGGTCGGCGAGCACGACCCATGTCTGGCGACCTTGGCCGATGTCTACCCGCGAGGCTCCGAGGTCCAAGAGGCGGTCGACCTCTCTGGTCTGGTTGTCTGGCCTGAAGTCGAGGTGAAGACGGTTCTTGGTTACCTTGGCTTGGTCGACCCGAACGAACAGCAGCCCGGGAAGGCGGTCGGCTGCCGGTCGGATCTCGAACTCTTCCGGGTCCTCGTTGACGATCACCCAGCCGAGAGCGTTCCTCCACCAGCTTCCCAGGGTCGCCGGATCATCTGCGTTAAATGATCGTTTGCTCCCATTCGAGACTCATGGACCGCATGCTACGCCCCACTCAGAACCGGCAGGGAGAATGTGGTTTGTGCGCTGAGCCTTGAGAACACTCGATGACCGTCGGTCTGTTCTCTAGGTTTGGTTGTATCCCTGGCCTAGTCTGGCTCGAGAACCGGCTGACGTCATCCGATTGTCGAGGGCTCTGGGGTCAAGATCTGGGTGCGCTCTCTTCAGTGCTTTGCGACGTAGTCGTGCATGGCGAGGACAGGCTGATGGGCCTCGACGACAAGATCGATGGCAACGCTGCCGAAAGCCAACCGGGACAACGCGTCCCGTCGCCGGGTCCCAACAGACAGCATCGAGGCCCCGAGCCGATCACCGAGCTCTACGATCGCCTTCGTCGGATGGCCGGCGTGCAGCACGTCGAGTTTCACATCTTCGAGCACGAGGTCGATCGCTGTGGGTTCCATTGCCGGCTCGATCACCGTGGCGAACCGGGCCTCCAACCCGAACTCCTGGGAGAACTCACCGGTCATGCGCAACAGCTCGTCAGACGTGCGCCGGGGGTCGATGCATCCGATCATCGGGCCGTCGAGCCCGAACCGGTCGATGCTGACCGCGGGGCCGACGAGTACGGTTGCACCCTCTGGTCGCATGTGGACGAGCTCCTCGGCAACACTGCCGGTCCAGAGTCGGTTGTGGGGATGGCCTGGCGTGGTCGTCACAACGAGCACCTCCGGCCCCCGGCACAACGATTCAAGGCCCTGCCCCACGGCGTAGCCGTTGACCTCGACAACACAGCTGTCGACCTCGGTGCCGGAGTCGGTGATCCTTCGAATGAGCTGCGCCTGGACGTCACCTCTTTCGCCGATCTTGGCCACAACTGTCGCCGCGACCAATTCGGCCCCGGCGGCATCGGCAAGCACCCTCGCCGGCCGGAGGGCCCGCAAGGAAGCGTTATATGCGTCGACCGGGACTACAACCCTCGTGATCACCCGAACTCCAAACCTCGATAGCCATCATCATGATCAACCTCGGCGGATCGGGGCAGGGGCGGACGTCCCAACCGTCGCGCTGGCTCGTCGATCGCGATCGAGCGGACGGCGAAGACCGGCCACGGTGACAGCAACCACGACTCCGCATCAAGTGGGTAGTCAATCACTACTGAGTAGCCTCAAGCTACTGAGGTAGTGTAGGGTTGCCAACAATGAAGCTCGACGAGATCGATAACCAGCCCTGCCCCATGGCTCGGGCCCTGGCTGGCATCGGCGACACCTGGAGCCTTCTGGTTCTTCGAGAAGCGTTCTACGGGCGTCGCCGCTTCTCCGACTTCGTTGCCTTCACCGGGGCCCAGAAGACCGTGGTGTCCGACCGGCTCAAGCGCCTGGTAGCCAACGGGATCTTCGATCGCGTCGAGTACCAGCAGCATCCGAGCCGTCATGAGTACCGACTCACCGAGAAGGGCGAAGCGCTCTTTCCCGTCCTGCTCGCACTGGCCCAGTGGGGCGATGACTGGGCCGGCACGCCGGCCGGTCCTCCGGTCACCTTCACCCACGCCGACTGTGGTCACGCTCTCGGGACAACGTTGGTCTGTGGTTCCTGTGGCGGCTCGATCGACTCGCGCCGGGTAATCCCGAGCGCAGGGCCGGGCTACCCCGACGTCTTCACCGACCACCGTCCAGCCGCCAGACCAACACCACGCGAGGAGTCGCCATGACAGACGCATCCACCAGTACCGATGGCACAGTCATCGCCGAGGTCGACGGCCGGGTCATGCACATCACCATCGACCGGTCGAACAAGATGAACGGCTTCACTCCCGAGATGATGGACCAGCTCTCGGACCACCTGACCACCCTCGACGAGGACGAGCAGCTGTGGGTCGGTGTGGTCAGCTTCGCCGGCCCTCACACCACGGCCGGACTCGACCTCCCACGCTTCGCTGGCTCGATGCGGGGCGAGACCACCCGAGCACCGAGAGAGGGAGTCGACCCGTTCGGAATGGGTCGGCGGTGCCGCAAGCCAGTCGTGATGGC
Source organism: Actinomycetes bacterium (assembly GCA_024227975.1). The sequence continues at coordinate 3,157 of JAAETV010000173.1, read as the reverse complement.
GGTTCAGGGCATCACGTTCACCATCGGGATCGAGATGATGCTGGCCGCTGACATTGTGGTCGCGGCCGACAACGCCCGCTTCGCCCAGCTGGAACCCAAGCGCGGTCTGGCCGTGTTCGGCGGTGCCCACGTCCGCTACGTCGAGCGGGCCGGTTGGGGCAACGCCATGTACCACCTCCTGCGAGCCGATGAGTTCGATGCCCAACGGGCCAGGGAGCTCGGCTTCGTCCAGGAGGTCGTACCGGTCGGGACCCAGGTCGAACGGGCCCGCCAACTGGCGGCTGAGATCACCCAGTGTGCACCGCTAGCGGTCCAGGAGATCAAGCGGGCCGCTCTCGTCGCCCTCCAGCAGGGGGAGGAGGCGGGCTTCGCCGAAGTGACGGCGATGAGGACCCGTACCGCTGGATCCGAAGACTTTGAGGAGGGGCTCGCCTCTTTCGTCGAGAAGCGCCCGGCCAGCTTCCAAGGCCGCTAGCCGGCCAGAGATCTGACACCGACCAATCCAGTTGTCCGGATGAACCCCCCGGACACAACCAGCGCTCACAGGTCTCGACACAACCCCGCTAGATAACAACCGACCGAGTGGTAACCGGCGTGTTGGCCCGGGTCACGTGCAGCAGCAAACCGGCCGGCTGTGTTCGCCCCTGGTCGGCCGCGCGTTTAACAGCGCTCCCGTTGTGACCGGACTGGCGTGGTCGGTTTAGAGCCTTGTGGCCGTGTGGATGGGGGTCAAGTGTGGCCGTTCGGCGGTCGCCCAGCGACTCTTCGGGGGTTGGTCGCTGGAGATCATCGTGGAGGGTTCTCGGGTGGCTGGTTCGAGTACTGAGCATCTATGGCGAGAGAGAGCCGAATATCTGTTGAGTATAAGATACGCCAATGCGTCATGTGCTTGTCGGTGTCTGTCTGGCTCTGGCGGTCTCAGGTTGTGCCGCGGACGAGATGTCGCTGACCGAGTACGTCGATGGCCTCCACGCTCTCGGAGTACGGGTGACACCGCAAGCAGATGCACTACAGGCTGAGTATTCGCAGCAAGCCGACCCCACAACCGATGACCTGAAGACGTTGCTGGAAGGGAGCACGGCAATTCGTATCGAGGCCATGGAAGCAATGGAGGCTCTCGATCCTCCCGCGCAGGTCGCCGACCTCCACCGCCTCCTCTTGGACTGGGAGGCCTCCATGATCTCGGTCGAGCAGGCATTGGCTACCCGCGCCGCCACCACCGCCGACTGGGAGCAAATCCTGCAAAGCGTAGAGGCCGACGCGTTCGCCGCAGCTCTTGTGGAAGGATCGGCCGTTTGCAGCGAGTTCCAGGCCGAGCTCGACGCCACTTCCGATCGCGAAGCCTTCGCCGACACACCCTGGCTTCCCAGCGAGATGAAAGAGGTCGTCGAAGCTTTCCTCGGCTGTGAGTATTTCCCGGAGAATCCCGAGGACGTGTTCAGCACCCCTCCCACCACCATCTCTCCCTAGGCGGGGTTCGCTGATCATCTGCGCCGAGAACGTCATTTCGACTTCGCCCAACGGGACCGGGGAGTGGTCGATGGGTGTCGTGTTTGAGGGTCTCGATGTCGAAGATGTAGGTGACCCGATCTCCCGAGAGGATTCCCGGGTCCGTTTCGCTCCCTGAGCTACGCCACGGCCCCAACACGTCTAGCGGCTACACGCCCGCCAGATCTTCAACCCGAGCCTGTCGATCGGTTGGCTGGTCGATTGTGAGAATCGGGGCTGTCGCCCGGCGTGAGTATGACGTTGAGCTTGGGGTCTTCCGATCTCGTGCGATCGAGGATCCGCTCGTGCGGAACCTGCGCCTACCGGCGTCGACCTTTGCTGATGGACTCGTGCTCACCCGGTATGGGAAGGTCACTCGCTGGGGTCCAGAGTGGTGGCTTCACCACGAGCCACGGTCAGATCGAACGCCTCCGAGAGTACGAGAACAACTCTTGGATATTCAACGCCGCGATCCGTCTCAGCACCTGCGCCCCCGACGACCCTGAGACAACGCAGGTCACGATGTCCAGGCGTTGTCGAGCACTCGGGTCGTGTAGAACTCGGACGGCGGAACTCGCTAGGCCCGGACACCAAATCCTCGCGCGATCAGATCCCGAACATCGCTTCTCTCGTTTTGAGACTCAGATGCGTGAGGGTCCTCATCACCGATCGCAGTGAACACTGCGGTGGTCAGGTCCTCGAGTTCGTTCATGCGCCAGCTCTCAAAACGGTCAAGGTCTCGAAGAGCATGGACATAGTGGCCGTAGTGAACGCCGAGTCGTTCGGCGACGGTGTCGATCTCCAAAGCGAGTTCGGGAGGCGGCCACGTTTCAGAGAGTCGGATCCCGATGCTATTCACCTCCATCCATTCGCCAGGAGCGAAGCGATCAACAACCGAGCCGCCGCCGGTGAACACGATCGATCCGTCATCAGCAACCTCGTACTGCTCGCTGGCGACGCGCTTGATCTCTTCGATGACGAGCGTGACCGCAAAGCCGAGCACGGCGTCAGGTTATGCAGCTTCGGCCGCTCACAACCGGCAGGGATGTAGGGCACCCTCGGTGCTCGGTACGCCGGCAGGGCGCATCAGCCCAGCTCAGCCCGACATTAAGTAGCACTCAGGTGGCGGACTCGGTCGGGCAAGCAGGGCACCAGGGATCGCTTGAGCGGCCTACCCCCGACCGAGGGGACAGGCAGCGTGCACGGTATTACGATACATCGATGGGCATCGTGAAGAGTCTCCGAGACTTCTGGCGGGCGTTCCGGTCCAGTAGTAGCAGTGCTAGGAGTGCCGGGACTTCCGAGCGGATCGACAACATTGCTGCTGCGTCGAGAGACTACGGAGTCAGCTATTTCAGCGGCGAGGTCGACGAACTCGGCAGCGCCGGGGGCGGGTATCGGCGAGCACGCGATCCGGGCGCGACTCACCTCCTGGGGAAGTAGTCCGCCCCGACCATCCGGGGACACGACCACGGATGGTGCGACGAGTCTGACCAGCTCGACGATCGCTTTGTCGTCACTGTCTGTGGCGAGCGGCGGCCCGGGGGCCGGTGTACTGCTGTGCGGAGAAGTGCCTTCGTTGTCGGGTGGTCTTCAGTGACTGCGTGTTTGCTCGGCGTCGGGGCTGTGGTTCGCTCCAATCGGTTGCGCCAGTGGTTGTTTCTGCACT
>JAAETV010000172.1 GCA_024227975.1 Actinomycetes bacterium | reverse complement strand
CGCGAATAATTCATGAAGAAGTCGTGGTCTTGAATTGAAGAAGGCCCCAGTTGCGGTAGAAACGAGTTGCAACACGCGTTTCCCCTCAACAAGGGCCCCTTCATGAAGCCGGATTCTACCGCACAGGCTGTCATCTTTCCCGACCTGATTTCGAAGCCCGTCGTGGCGGCCTTCGACCAGGAGCACAGCAGCTCCGACGGCGGAGCCTTGTTGCTGAAGGCCATCGACGAGAAGCTGGGGCTGAGCGAGCAATTGGCGGAGTGCCTGCGCGATGGCCGACAAGCGGGCAAGGTCCGTCACGATCTCTCCGAACTCGTTCAGCAGCGAATGTTTGCGATCGCTCTGGGATATCCCGATGGGAACGACGCGAATGAACTCGCGGACGATCCGATCCACAAGATGCTCATCGGCCGGAATCCCGTGCACGGGGACCGACTGGCCTCCCAGTCGACGGTCTCGCGTTTCGAGAACGCACCGGGGACGGTGGAGCTCTACCGCCTCGTCGAGACGATCGCCGACGCGGTGATCGACCGTCATCGGCGCCGCCTCGGCCGGCGTGCCAAGACCGTGACCCTTGACTTCGATCCGACCGTGGATCCGACACACGGCCAGCAGGCGTTCAGCTTCTATCACGGCCACTACCGGACCCATTGCTTTCTTCCCCAGGTGGGAACGATCCAGTTCAACCGAGAGTCGAAGCAGCAGATCCTCTGCTCGGTGCTTCGTCCCGGAGATTCGCGAGCCGCACTGGGCCTGGTGTCGCTTCTCGAGCGACTGCTGCCGAAGGTGCGTTCAGCATTTCCGGGGGCTCGGATCCGGATCCGGCTCGATGGGGGCTTCGGGACTCCCGAGGT
>JAAETV010000171.1 GCA_024227975.1 Actinomycetes bacterium | reverse complement strand
GTCGGTTTCGATTGGGCCGGTTGGGTCGTGGTTCGGTTGACATGACGTGGGCTGGGCCGCGTTGGAACCAGAGGTTCCGTTCGGGTTCAGCTTGTCCGGCGGTCTCAGGCTGCTGGTCGGTACTCGTTGATGAGTCCGGCGCAGGTGGTGGTGCGTTGGATCGGCTGGCCGATTGCGACCACAGACGCGTCGGTGTTGTCGGTGGGTGCTCGTTGGTTGAGGCTGCGGTGGGGGCGGTGCTGGTTGTAGTGTTCGATGAAGTCGTCGAGGAGCCGGGTGAGTTGGCGTTGGTTCCGGATGAGGGTGCGGTCGAGGAGTTCGTGGCGGACGGTGCGGACCCATCGTTCGGCGACAGGGGTTCGCTTGTGGCGCGCCGGGTGGCGTCTTGACCGCTTCGGCGCCGATGGCGGCGAACACGTGGTCGAAGGTTCGGGTGTATTGGCCGGCGCTGTCGCGGATCACGAACCTGATCGCCCGGTGGTAGGTCATGGTGAGGTTGCGGGCTGCTTGGGTTGTCCAGCGTCCGGTGGGGTTGGTGGTGATGCCGGCGAGGTGCACGCGTCGGGAGTCGATTTCAATGAAGAACAGGACGTGGAGTCGGCGCAGACTGACGATGTCGACACAGAAGAAATCGGTGGCGACGATGGCGTGGGCTTGGCTGTGAATGAACTCGCTCCACGTCGGTCCGGTGCGGTTGGGTGTCGGGTCGCGTCCGGAGTCGCGGAGGAGTTTCCAGACGGTGGAGGCGGCGATGCGGTGCCCGAGGCGTCGGAGTTCGCCGTGGATGCGTCGGTAGCCGCAGGTGGGGTTCTCCGTGTCGAGGCGTAGCACCAGTCGGCGAAGCTCGGTCGGAGTGGGCGGGCGTCCGGTTCGGGGCTGTGGTGGTTGGGTCCAGTGGCGGGAGACAAGTCGACGGTGCCAGCCGATCACTGTGGCGGGCTTGACGATCAGCATTACGCGTCCGAGTCGCTGCCGGTCGAAGGCACGCGAGAGCACAGCCAGGACGGTGCGATCGGTTGGGGTGAACTTGGGGCGTTCGATCTGTCGTTGGAGGACGAGGATCTGGTGGCGTAGTGCGAGGATCTCAGCGTCGCGTTCATCGCCGGACACAAGGAGTAGCCCGAGGCGAGCGATCAGGAGTCGGAGGAGGTGCGAAAGGACCGGCGGCACGGCCGGTCACGGTACCACCCACAGGTGATCTGACCTGCAACGACGCGTTCTCGGCACCCTCACCCTGCGACAACGCTGACGCGTCCGTGATCGAACTCGGCCAGGCGATCCAACGCACCACCACCTGCGCCGGACTCATCAACGAGTACCGACCCGCAGCCTGACCCCGCCGGACAAACCAAGACCACCGGGAGCCATCAGCTTCAACGCGGCCGAGGCTCGGCCCCCTTCAGCGGAACCAAGACGCAACCGGCCCCATCGCAAACGCCGATGACTTCTCGGCACGCTCAGGGTGTGCAGCCAGCGTTGAGCAGACTACACGCGACCTTTGCCGCGACCGGCCGGCGTGGAACATCACCGACGTCAGCCGCTCTGAGATGATCCGCCGACTGGCCGACCGCTCCGACTATGAGCTCATCGACGAGATCGCCAGTTGGTCCGATCAATCTGTTCAGGCACTGAGCTATAACGGTGAAGTCGTTTCCGCCAGTGACTCCAATCCGGTGGAGACCACAGCTCCATCCATGGCGGGCGCCAACGGCAACGTCACCTTGAACAGTGATCCGTGGTCGCCTTCACTGGAAGCACTGATTGCTCCCCCGTGCAAATCGACGATCTTCTTGGCAGTAGCCATGCCTATTCCCGAGCCCTCGAATTGCGAGGTCGGGACGAGCCTCCGGAATGGTTCGAAGATGGACTCAGCGAACGACTCGTCGAATCCGATGCCGTTGTCGATGACGGAGACGTGTACAAGACCACTCGACACGTCGACGTCGCATGTGACCTGAACGTCCGGCGCCACATCGGGCCTGTGATACTTGAGAGCGTTTCCCACAAGGTTCTGAAACAGTTGGTGGACCAGGGCAGTGTTGCCAATGACCGCCGGCATCGGTTCGACGTTGATCCTCGCTTCGGTCTCGCTGATGACCTCATGAAGATCCTCACACACGTCGGCGATCACAGCGTTGAGGTCGACAGTGCCCATCTCCGGCGGACTAGCGTCGACCTGCGCGTATTGCAGGAGAGCCGAGATCAAGTCGTGCATCCGCGTGGCCGAATACTCGATCACACCCAGGCACTCAAGGGCATTGCTGCTCAGGGTGTCGGCTTCATCGGCCATCAAGATTTCGGTCCACGCCCTGATGTGGCGAACTGGGGCACGCAAATCATGAGCTGCGGCTGAAGCGAATGCACCTAGGGCATTATTGCTGCGCTCCAGTTCCAGTTGAGCCTCTTCAAGATCCTGAGCCTTCTGCTTCAGAGCCTTACTCTGACAATGAAGGTCCAAGAAGATGCCGACCTTGCTTCGGAGAATCTCCTCGTTGATTGGCTTGGTCAGATAGTCGACTGCTCCGACATCATAGCCGGCGGTGAAATACCCCTCTGCACGCTGGGTCGCGGTGACAAAGATGATTGGAACATGCTCAGTGTCCTGGTTGCCACGGATGAGAGCTGCTGTCTCGATTCCATCCATCATGGGCATTTCCACGTCGAGCAATATGACCGCTACATCGTTGCCGATCAAGAGAGAGAGCGCCTCTTCACCTGAGGAAGCAAGCAACAGCTCAACATCTACATCCGCGAGAACGGTCCTCATGGCAACGAGATTCTCGTGTCGATCGTCGACAACGAGAACCTTTGCTGGTTCGAGTTCATCACCTGAGGTCATACTGTTGTTGGGGCTCATCGCCGCTGAGCCCCTTTCAAACACCCTCCCCGTTGGGACGGGCAACGCCCATCGCCGGCTCTGAGCCGGACTGGCAGCGCCTCTTCGCTGTTCTCGCAAACTGTGACTTCCATGGCTTTCCTAGCTACGCCCACGTCTAGCTCCACTTCAGAGTCTACGGTAGATCCTCTGCTCTACCGAGACGGTTTCAAACCTATCCCTCAAGCTCGAGAACTCCAGGGTCTCTGCAGTTCCGAGACAAAGATAGCCCCCATAGCGAAGGCTGTCGTGAAACATTCCAATAGCCCGATCCTGCAAATCTTGATTGAAGTAGATCAACACATTGCGGCACACAATAAGGTTCATGTCGTCGAGAGCCGGTCCATCCACCAGGTTGTGGATGAAGAACACCATGTTCCTCGAGAGGCTCTCGCTGAGCTGGGCTGCCCTGTAGCGCGCGTGGTAGTAGTCGGTGAACGAGCCTCTCCCACCAGACTTCACGAAGTTCGATTGACCGTCGCGCATCGTCCCAAGTCCGTATATTCCGTCAACCGCCTTCGCGAGTGACGCGCTATTGATATCGGTTCCGAAGATCCTCGCTCGGTCGAGCAGCTGCGCCTCCTCGAGCAGAATTGCCATCGAGTAGACCTCCTCGCCGGTTGCACACCCCGCATGCCAGATCTTGAAGTATGGGTGGGTCGGCAACGACGGGAGAACCGTTCGCCTGAGCTCGGCATAGAAGGGCGGGTCTCTGAACAGCTCAGTGACTGTCACCGATAGGGCAGAAACCAGATGTGGCAAGAACGAGCCGTCGTGAAGAACCATCGGAATCAGACCGGAGATATTCGGGATCCCAATGCTGTTGATCAGGGCATTGAGCCGCCTCGCCACAGTATTGGGAGCGTATTCCCTGAAGTCGTACCCGCAGTGTCTTGATACCGCCTCAAGGAGCATCTCGATCTCGAGGCTCTCGAGAACCGTGTCACATTCGGTGCTTGCCTCGATGGGCTCAGCAGCTATCATACTGGCACTTTGGTATCTTCATGGAGAAGCACCCTGATCACTGAAAGGAGTTTGTCCTCATCAATCGGCTTGGCCACATAGTCGTTTGCCCCGACATCCAGGCATCTGGCTCGATCCTCGGGAAGGGCCTTCGCCGTGACGGCAATGATCGGCAGGTGTTCGAAGCGCTCCTGGGCCCGGATCCTCTGGATCACCTCGTATCCGTCCATTATTGGCATCATGATGTCCATGATCACAATATCGATGCCCACTACGGTATCGAGTACTGTAAGTGAGTCTTCTCCGCTTGTTGCCAGCTTCACCGTGAGACCGGCGTCACGAAGCACCTTGCTGATTGCAAAGCAGTTTCGTGCATCGTCATCGACTACCAAGACTGTCTGATCCAGTGTTTGCTCAATATTTGCTTGTGTGATTGCCCCTCCGATGGGAGCTATGCGGTCGATACCGTGCAAGAACAGCGAAACCTCGCTGAGCAGCCGTTCAGATGAAGCCGATCCCTTGATCACGATTGAGGCTGCGAGCTCGTCGAGGCTCGCGTGTTCGACTTCGCTGAGTTCCTCACCCGTGTACACGATCACCGGTGGGACAGTGATGGATTCATCTTGCTCGAGCGCAGCGAGCAGGTCCGCTCCCGACATGTCGGGGAGGTTGAAGTCCAGGACCATGCAGCCAAACTCACCCGATTCAAGCTGGGACATCGCCTCAGCCCCAGTGGAGACGACGATGAGCTCAGTGTCGCGAACGTCCAGCATGTTCCTCACCGCTATCACTGTGCCTTCGTCGTGTTCGACCAGCAGAATTCGGCTGACTTCGTCTGTGTGCTCCTGGAGACCGGCGAATACCTCGTGAAGCTGCGTATCGGTGACAGGTTTTGTCAACACGCCGGCCGCGCCCTTGGCCAACATCGATGTCAGACCGGTCCTACCGGAAACGACGTGAACGGCAATGTCTCTGGTTCGCGTGTCACCCTTCAGGATCTCGAGAACGTCGGAGCCACTCATGTCGGGTAGGCCTAGATCGAGAACGATTCCGGTCGGCTGATGTGCTGCAGCAAGCCGAAGCCCGGACGCGCCGTCGGTCGAAACCATCGTCTTGTACCCCTTCTTCTTGGCAAGCTTGGCCAACAGACTTGCAAAGGCTGGATTGTCCTCGATGATGAGAATTGACTTGTCGCCATCCCCGATGTCATCGCGGTCGTCGGCGAAAGGGGGTGTACTGAGCGCCAGGGCGTCGTCAACATCGGGAATGGGCTCGCCGGCTGGCGTCACATCTGCAGCGCAGGTTGTTGCCTCACGCGAATCCGCTGTATCGCCGGTTGCAGGAATCGCTGCGGTCCCAACTGGCAGGAAGAGAGTGAACTTGCTGCCAACCCCTTCGGCGCTCTCCAGGTGGAGTTGCCCACCGAGCAGTTTGGTGAGCTGACGCGAGATCGTGAGCCCCAGTCCGGTTCCACCATACTGACGACTGGTTGAACCATCGGCCTGCTGGAAGGCCTCGAAGATGAGGCGCTGTTTCTCCTCCGGAATCCCAACACCTGTGTCCGTCACTGAGATGGCCACTGTCGTTGACGGGGTCAGCTCTTGCTGCAGGAACACCCTGCCCTCATCAACCGGGCAAATCTCGACGGTGATCGAACCGGCCGGCGTGAACTTCGCGGCATTCGAAACCAGGTTCTTGATGATCTGCTGGGTTCGTTGTGCGTCGGTAGTGATCGATGCTGGTACTTCTGGGCTCAGAATTACCCGAAGCTCGAGTCCCTTCTCCTTTACCACTGGCGTGAAGAGCTGCTCAACGTGATCACAAAAGGATCGCAGCTCGACAGGCTCCATCACCGTAGAAAGCATTCCTGCCTCCACTTTGGAGAGGTCGAGGATATCGGTAATCAGATCCAGCAGTGCCTTTCCACCGGAGTAGATCACTTCTGCTTCCTGAACCTGTTCCTCGGTCAGATTTCCGAGGCTGTTCTTGGCAAATGAACGCGACAGGATGAGCATGCTATTCAGAGGGGTTCTGAGCTCGTGGGACATGTTCGCCAGGAACTCAGACTTGTACTTGCTGGCAACCTCGAGATCCCGGGCCTTCTGCTCCACCATTCTGTGCGCGATCGAGAGCTCTCTGCTTCGCTCATCCGCCTCGTCTCGCCGTTCAACCAGCCGCGCTCCGATCTTCGTCAGCTCCTCGTTCGAGTGCTGCAGCTCCTCTTCTGACGCCCTCAGCTCTTCCGATTGCTCTGACAGCTCTTGGTTGGCCTCCGTCAGCTCCTCCTGCGACCTCATGAGTGCCTCGGATTGGTGCGCCAGCGCCAGAATCACATCTCCGAGCTCGCCCGGAACCTTCTCGCCGAAGACATCAGAACCAGCGTCGAACAAGGTGACACTAAGTAACTGATCACGGATCAAGGTCAGCGAGTGGGTCATCTCGTCGAACCTGGCCCCCAGCTTCGCGATCTCATCGCTACCTGTCATGTGCAGTGGGTCAACCTTGAGATCCCCGCCCGTGATCCTTGTCGCATGCTCACCGATGCGTCTCATCGGCCGTACTATCGAACGCCCAACCAGCACCGCTAGACCGGCAGTGACGATGACGATGCCGATGGCGACCAATACCGAATCACGAAATGCGGCTCGAGAGTCCGCTGACAGAACCGAGGAAGTCTCGAGAATGTAGCCGGCCTGGGCATCCTCGGTCTCCTTGAGCAGGTTGATTCTCTGGGTCGCTGTCTCGAACCAGACAGTGGGATCAACCCCGAACGGGGGCTCACTCGAAAACGCGATGCGCTCCATTGCGTTCATCGAGACGACAGCCGCATGACTTTCACGACTAAGGAAGAAGGTGCGCAACTCCGGAGTTGTGAAATCCAGAAAGGTCTGTTGGAATGCGACCTGGTTGGCAATCAGCGAGGAGACGTAGGCAAAGGTCTCCGGGGGAAACTGATCCGTGGCAAACACTTGGGCCAGCTGGGCCCTGTTTACACCTGCTTGCTCCTTTCCTCGCAGGAACGCCAGATAGGCAACTGTGCCCTTGGCAAGTTCTGCATTCGCGGCAGATGTCCCGATAGTTGCAACGCTGGCCAGAAGCTTCGCGTTGAGGTCCGAGTAGTACTCCAATGCTTCAGTTGTATCGATTTTCAATGAGACGGCATCGAGCCGCATCGAGTTCAGGCGGCCAATTTCCTCCTGGGCAGGATCGAGAGCATCTCTGACGGCTTTGGGCAACTCGGTGAGATTCTGATCGAGAAACTCAGAGAGCTCCACGACACGAGTATCGGTGGTGCCCCAGCGTACGCTCAACTCATGGCCGTAGCTCTCACCCTCGGTTGAGATGTAGACGGAGGTCGCACCACGCTCCTTCTGCTGTTCGTGGACCAGATTGCCGACGGCCACACTCAGATCAATGAGCATCTCGAGATCGGCGGTCTCAGTGGCCTCCGATCGTCGCTCCAGAGCTGTGCCAGCCGCGAACCAAGACATGCCTATAAGAGGAACAAGTGCAAGTACTCCCAATCTGACACGAAGTGGTATCTTGTTGAGCGCACTGTCCATCTTGTTGAACCTCTCAATACAGCCCGCCAATGGGCTGACGGCTATGCGACAACTCAGCTTCTTCAGGCCCCCGATCGGCGCATGCAGACAGGAATCAAGCCTGGTCCAAGATGGTTTTGGGACGCTAGCCCTGGAGAAGTTCATACGGATTAGGACTGGTACTGATGGTCGGGATCAGGCCGGGGCGTGTCTGAGTCATTCGAATGCAGCAAGGAGTTCGTGGCGCCGGGACCCGACGGGCCGCGTGAGTGGCTGGACGGCTAGAACGAAGCGATGACGTCTGCAATGCTGGTCATGGTTGCCGAGGATGCTCGCCAGCGCCGCTGAGGTCCACGCATAGCGCGAGACTTGGGCCACGGACCGCTGACGCTCCAGAGCCGCCACGGTACCGATCTCGATCTCGACAGAAGAGGACACTCGAATGGCAGAAGGACGAATCGGTAGACTCGATGCGGATGCGGCGCGAGCCGTGGCCGCAGAGCATGACCTGCCCGAGTACATGGGCAACCTCTCGGTATTCCAGATCGCGCTGAAGAACCCGCGGGTTGCGCGGGCGCTGAACGGCATGCTCCACAACCTGCTGATCATGGGCGAGTTCGACGGGCGACTACGCGAACTCATCATCATGCGAATCGGTTGGGCTACCGGTGCAACCTACGAGTGGACCCAGCACTGGCGGGTTGCCACCGGCATGAGTATTCCCGAGAGCGATCTGCTCGGTGTCCGAGACTGGCAGCACCACGCCGGCTTCGGACAGACAGAACGCGCGGTGCTGGCAGCCACTGACGACTCGTTGGCGACTGGTAGGGTCAGCGATGAATCGTGGGCGGAGTGCTCCAAGGCATTCGATGACGAAGCAGCGCTCATCGAGCTTGTCGCCATCATCGCCAACTGGACCTTGTTTTCCAATCTCCTCCGCTCGCTCGATGTACCTCTCGAAGACGGCACTGCACCATGGCCCCCCGACGGACAGGCACCATGATCTGCTCAGAGTCGGAATGGAACCGCCAGACCTAGTCACAGTCGGCAGCGAGAACCCCGTGGACGATGATCTGGCTCAGTCCTGCACTGACCAGTATCTCCCTTCCTTCGGCCCACGCCCAAAGAGGTGCGCCGACAAGGAACCCGAAGGGGCCGGGCACCGACCCAGTAGACCGATGCCGGCAACCCTCTGGTCCCTATCCGCTAAGAGTCTCTGACTCGGTGCCGACATAGGGGTATGGACGGGTCCAATGACCCATGACCACGGAGGAATCTATGCAGACTTACGATGATGCGAATCCAGTCGAACTCGCGCCCGGTGTCTTTCACCTGGGGGTGATGGATACGCGGAACTCATGGGCCAATGTGCCCTATCTGATCACCGGTGACGGAGGAGCCGCCCTGATCGATCCCGGCTCGGCCAAGCCCGAGTTCTACTCCTGTGTGCTCCGCAAGGTCAACCAGGTCCTTGACCCTCGAACCATCACCACGATGATCGTGCAGCATCAGGACCCCGACCTGTGCGCAGCGCTGCCTCTGTTTGAGAAGGTAGTGAGCCCCGAGGTCAAGATCTACACTCCGGTCGAGTCTCTACTGCTCGTCCAGCACTATGGGCTGTCGTCCGAGCTGCACGGGGTAGAAGATGGTGAGAGCATCACCGTCGGTGGCAATCGCCAGCTCTCCTTCTTCATGACTCCCTACGCCCATTTCATCGGGTCCATGGTCACCTACGACCACGAGTCGAAGTCACTCTTCACCTCGGACGCCTTCGGGGGCTTCACGGTCGGAGACAATGTCATCGCCGATGCCACCTATCCCGAGTTCCTGACGACCTTCCTCGGCCAGTACCTGGGCTCCAAGCGTGCCCTCGAATACGCCCTCAAGAGGATCGAGCAGCTCCTCGCCGGGCCGGGAGTGTCTCGCTTCTGCCCCCAGCACGGATGTGTTATCCCCGAGGATCAGATCCCGATCTACATGGGTGCAGCCCATGGTCTCCGGGTTGGAGACGAGATCGACCGCCTGGCGACCAAGAACGGGATCACTCTCGAATGGTCCGAACGCCAGCAAGTCCTACAGAGCAACTAGAAGGAGCTCATTCATGGACCCAGTATTCATTGCCCAAGCCATTTTCGACAAGTGCGTCGGAGTCACGATGCCAAACCGCCACGATGAGCTCCGCCAAGCCTTCAGCGATGCAGGAATCACCCTTGGTGCTGACGGCAAGACAGTCGATGCTGTCGACCCCAACGTCTCGCTGGATGACCTCTCGACCAAGCTCAAATCATCGATGCCGACGGCTTCGATGACGGCGAAGCGCGTTTTGACCGATCACAGTTAGTAGGCCTGGACCAAACACAACCCCTCCCGACGCCGACACCCACCGATTGTTGGTGAGTCGGAGATCAAAGGACATATTCAGGCCCGCCATGCGCCTCATGGCGGGCCTTGAAGCGTCTGTTTGGGTCGCCGAGTAGCTCGATGGCTCGAGCCCGCAGCTCGATCTTGCGAATCTTCCCTGATGGTGTCATGGGTAACTCATCGACGAGAAACATGTGACGGGGGATCTTGAAGCTGGCGATCCGGCCCCGGCACCGCTCGATGAGCCCTTCTTCGGTGACCTCCGAGCCCGGGCTGGGAATGGCAAAGGCCACAGCCACCTCCCCCAGGCGAGAGTCGGGATAGCCGACAACCGCAATCTCGGTCAGCCCTCCAGAGTCGAGAAGGTAGCCCTCGACCTCGGCCGGTGAGACGTTCTCACCACCGACCTTGAGCATGTCCTTGTGCCGCCCCATGAAGACTAGATGACCATCAGGTCGGATACGGGCCAGATCACCACTGTCGAAATAGCCATCGGCATCGATGGCCTCGGCGTTGGCTTCCGGCCGGCGCCAGTACCCCTCAGTTCGGGTGTAGCCCCGTATGAAGAGGCCGCCCGGCACATCGGGGCCAACGACCTTCCCAGTCTCGACGTCGCGAACCTGGAATTCGATGCCTTCAACCGGATAGCCCGATGCTTCTGTCCTCTGCTCGACAGTATGGCTCTGATGACTGGCTGAGATGAAGGCCCACACCTCACTCATCCCGAAACCGCTCACGGTGGGACAAAACGTATCTTGGGCGGCCCTGGCCGTCGGTGTGCTCGATTCCATCCCCGCCGCCAGGGTCCCGAAACGCAACGACGAGACGTCCCGCTCTCGCTCTGCCTGCGCTGCCAGCAGGTCCTTCCAATGGCTGTCAAACCCGTGGAGGACCGTAGCTCGATACCGCTCGACCAGATCGAGAACCTTGTGAGGGTCGAACACTTCCATCAACACCTGACACGCTCCGGTCAAGGCACACATCATGGCCACCTCAGAAAACCCGAAGAGATGAAATATCGGCAGATAACTCATGTGAATATCGTTGAACGTATTACCCCACAACATGGCCCGCTCGCGACAGACGCGGACGGGCCGATGGCTGTGCATCACCCCCTTGGGATGGCCGGTAGTTCCCGAGGTGTAGGCCAACATCATCAGCTGGTCCAGGTCAACCGAATCGGCCCGCGCCGCCAACTCGGTGTCAGACACATCCTGGCCGAGGGCCAGCAGCTCTTCCCAACTAGTCGAGTCATCGAGCCTTTCCCCCAACATGACGATGTGCCGGAGATGTCCGGCCGACTCGATCCCGGTTCGGGCCTCGGCCAGCATCGACCGGTAATCGACGGGGCCCGATCGATCGATGCTGATCAGGAACTGGGCCTCGGAGTCGACAACCGTGAACGCAACATCGTCGGCGCGGTACCGAGTATTCAAGGGGACGAGACATCCCCCGATCTTGGGCACGGCATACATGATGAATAGCCACTCAGGACGGTTCGTCATCCAGATGGCCACATGATCGCCAGCGCCGACTCCGAGCGCCATCAAGCCCTTCGCCACCCGATCGACTTCGACAGCAAACTCAGCGTGGGTCATGACCTCGTCGTGCCAGATCACGGCCGGGCGGTCTCCCCATCTATCTGCTGCCCGCTGGGGGAGATCACCAAGCCGCAACCAGTCGTATCCAACCTCAGCCATCATCGTGCCCCCTGCTCGACGTGACCCGAGCCTAGACGGCACCCCCTGACCCAATCCCATCCCCTCGTGCCACCCAACAACCTCAGAGTGAGACTCAGATAGGCGATCAGAGCCGCGGATCGACGGGCTCACTCTCGAGGGCCAGCACACCGAAGACACACTCATGAACCCGGTGGAGATGCTCGTTGGCCACGAACCGGTCCAGGGCCTCGATCCCCAAAGCGAACTCCCGGCGGGCCAATGACGATTTGCGGCCGAGTGAGCGCGACCTCAACCGGTCAAGGTTGGCTGGCTCCAGGTACTCGGGCCCGTAGATGATCCGCAAGTATTCCCGACCTCGACATTTGACCCCGGGCAAGACCAGGCCGCGCTCACCTTTCAGAATCGGTTCGGCCGGCTTGACTACCATGCCCTCACCCCCAGCATTGGTCATCTCGGTCCACCATTGGGTGGCCTCTTCGACCTGGGTTTCGTTGCCGAGGTCGATCTCGCGCCGATCGGTTCGCCGCAAGAATCCATCATCATGGCCAACCAGGGCATCGATCTGCTCGAGATGCCACCGATGACTGCGGCGAGCCAGAACCTCACCCTCAGCAGCCAGGACTTGGAACGGAGCAATCTCGACACCGTCGAGCCCCTCGACCGCCCAGCAGTAACGGCGGTAGGCGTCAACGTATGAACCGACATGGTCTCGTCGTCGGGTCGTCCGACTAGCCAGCTCACCCAGCGCGTCGGCATCCACCCCTGACCCCAGAGCTTCGGCCAGTAGCTGCTCGGCCACCACCAGCTCTGCCCTCCCGGCCGCACCTGTTGCCGCATATTGACGACGCAACAGGTCGGTGGCCTTGGCCGACCAGGGCAAGATCTCAGCGTCGAGCACGACCCAACCTGTGGCCAGACTCTCCCACCATCCGGCAGCACCGATGGCAGGGCGAACCCGGTCCAGTAGCGCCCTGGTGACCTCACCGTCAGCGAAGAACGGCCGCCCCGTCCTGGTCACCACCACTCCTGCCGCGTCATTGGTGATCCCGAACCGCTCGGCTGCGGTTTCGGTGTCCTTGGCCACGACCAGCACAGCTCGTGAACCCATGTGCTTCTCCTGGCCCACGACCGTGCCAACCCCTGCGTTGCGGTAGTAGGCGAAGGCCTCATCAGGGTGTTCCAGGTAGTCGGGCCGGTCGCTGGTACCGACGGGGGCCATCGTGGGAGGCAGATACATCAACCAACGAGGGTCGACGGCGAACCGGCTCATCACCTCCAGGGCTGCGCTCGAGCGCTCGACCTCGATCGCCAATCGACCAGCGAGAGTCGTCTCCACGAACTGCTTGCCCAGCACATCATCAACATCGAGCAACCGTAGGGGACGCCCTCTCGCGGGCTCAGTGGCCAGCGGGCGCGTCGGGGCGTAGTACTCCTGGCCCGCCGGCACCGAGACCAGCTCTCGCTCAGGCCAGCGAAGGGCACTCAGCTCACCGCCGAAGACCGACCCGGTATCGAGACAGATCGTATTGTTGACCCATTCCGCGGTGGGAACCGGCGTGTGACCATAGACAACGGCAGCCTTGCCTTGGTAGTCGTCGGCCCACGGATAGCGCACCGGGAGCCCGTAGTCGTCGGTCTCGCCACTGGTGTCGCCATAGAGGGCAATGCTCCTGACCCGACCCGAGGTGCGGCCGTGGTAGCGCTCTGGCAGTCCGGCGTGAGCCACGATGAGGCGGCCCCCGTCGAGAACATAGTGGCTGATCAAGCCATCGAGGAACGTCTTGACCTGTTGGCGGTACTCGGCGGAGCGCCCTTCCAACTGAGCCAATGACTCAGCTAGACCGTGGGTGATCTGCACATTCCGACCAGCCAAGGCCCGGCTCAGCTTGTTCTCATGGTTTCCCAGGATGCAGAGGGCGGTACCCGCCTCGACCATGGTCATGGCCAAATCGAGGACCTCAGCCACCCCCGGTCCTCGATCGACCAGATCGCCGAGGAACACCACTCGACGACCGGCCGGATGGCTGACCACGTCGGCGCTGACGTCATAACCCAGTTCGGCCAGCAACTGGATCAGCTCCTCGTGGCAACCGTGGACATCGCCGATGATGTCGAAAGGACCGACATCGTCTCGCCGGTCATTCCAAACCGGTTCCCGCTCAACGGTCACCCCATCGACCTCGTCACCCGAGCGAAGGGTATGGACACGGGCGAAACGCTCCCGCTTGAGCCGCTTGATGGTGCGGCCCATGTTCCGGTGTTGACGGCGGATGGCGTGGTCGGGAGTGCGGCGATCGACCCGCGACGCATTGCGTTCCAAGCACACCCCAACCGGCAG
>JAAETV010000170.1 GCA_024227975.1 Actinomycetes bacterium | reverse complement strand
ACGTGAGGCATCTGCCGGGCTGAGGGCCCGGACGTCGAGCAGTTCGCTCGACAGAACGCCAACACGGCGAAGGTTGTCGGCGTCGGCATTAGTGACCTCAACTCATGCCGCGAGTTCCGCGATGCCACCGGCGCCACAACCCCGGTGATGATCCTCGACGAACGGTATGCCCTGTGGTCGCACTACGGCATCTCCTCACTCTCTGACGTTGTGATACTCGACGGGGCAGGGACAGAGATCGCTCGCTTCGACCGATTCAACCCACAGCAGATCGCCAACGCACTCACCTGAGGCACGAGTCGGTCAGACTCGCTCCACGACGGCTGTGCCGAACAGGCCCGAGGGTCGGAACCACAACACGATGAGGATGACAACGAAGGCGACCGCGAGGCTGAGGATGGTAAAGGCGGAGTCATAGTCGCCGAGGTAGCCGACGAGAAGGCTCTGGATGAGGCCGATACCGATGCCGCCAACAACGGCCCCGCCCAGGGAGTCAAGTCCACCAATGGTTGCAGCCGCGAAAGAGAAGATGAGCAGTGTCGCCATCATGTTGGGCTGAAGGAAGAGCTTTGGGGCAACCAGCGAGCCACCGAGGGTGCCGAAGGCAGCCGCCAGGGCCCATCCGAACATGAGCGTCCTCCCGACGCGGACACCGACGAGACGAGCCGACTCCGTGTTGGACGAAACAGCCCGAAAGGCCAGGCCGATCTTGGTCTTGGTCAGCACCACCCACAGGAACCCGCCCGTAACGGCCATGGCACTCCACGTCCCGATGACCGAGTAACGCAACCGAGCGCCTCCGATCCCAACGAAGTCGTCGCTGCCGTTGGGAAACAGGCTGGGGAAGGCACGGGGGTTGAAGTTCCACAGATATCCAGCGACAGCGTTGAGGATCAGGAAGATCCCAAACGTGATCAGCACCACCGGCAAGTGGTCGGTCGGGTCGAACGGTCGGATCAGGACTCGCTCGATGGCAGCCCCTGCGGCAGCGCTGATCACCATGGCGGCCAGGATGGCGAGGATCAAACCCAACGGCAAGAAACCGACGCTGAGGTTCGCCCACCCCAACGAGTAGCTGAGGAGAGAGTCCTCCGATGGGACCGCCAGCACGTAGGCGATGAAGGTTCCGAACATGGCCAGCTCGCCCTGAGCGAAGTTGATCAGGGTAGTGGCCTTGAAGATCAGGACGAGGGCAACCGCCACGATCGCATAGATCGCACCATTGTCCAGGCCGTCGAAGAGTCGTTGGAGGAATAGCTGCATGTCTGCATCTTAGGCGTATCGGAACATAGTTTCGAATCAATGTTACGAATCGCTGTTTCGAATCAATGTCTCAAAACGATGCGAGCGGTGACCAGCGGATTCATCCTTGCCGCCGGATCCGGTTCCATTGCTTCCCGCCCCTCGGGCGAAACGGACCGATTCCGCATCGAGGAAGTACTGAGCAGCCTCGGTTCGCCGCGTCGAGAGACTCATCATTCAGACTCTTGATCATGGTGCGGTCATGTATTTCATCACCACGGCTCGATCTCGGTCCTTCGGCTGGATTGCCGTAGTTGCATTGTCCAGGGAGCAGTACGTCGCGGTGGCGCCAACCAAACCCTGCTGACCCTGAGCCTGCCATTGCACCCGGAGTGGCGGAGTCGTCCAAGGCTAGGACCTTGTCAGGGTCTGGGTACCCGAGCCCGCCCGGCCGGCTCACGACCATGGGCGGTGTCGTGGCTGTGAGGGTCGTAGTGTTCGGTGCGGATGGCATCGATGAGTCGTTGACGTTCCTCGCCCTGCCGTGATGGTGTCACCAACAGCAGCAGGCTCGGAAGCACGAACAGGGCGACCACCAGGGAGAACAGGATCATGACAGCTGTGAGGAGTCCAAAGTCAGCAAACACGGGCATTGGAGCGAAGGCCATGACGAGAAACCCGCCCATCGATGTGAGCGCCGAGAGTACGAGTGCTCCTCCAGTACCTTCCCCGGCCCGGCGTAGTGCAGGGAACCGGCTCGGTTCGCCAACGAATTCTTCCCGGAACCTCATCGTGAAGTGCATGGCGAAGTCGACGCCGACGCCGACGGCAATGGCGGCGATGGTGGCGGTGACGGGGTTGATCGAGTAGTCGAACACGAACATGAAGCCGTACACCCAGCCCACCACCAGCAGGATGGGCACGACCGAAACCAGCGCGTAGGTGAGCGATCGCATGAACGCCCACGCGATGACTGCACACAACACCAATGCGATGATCAGTGAGAGCACCATTGATGCGGTGAAGGCGGTGAGCGAGTCCTCCTGGGCGACGGCCTCCCCGGAAACACTGAGCCAGGTGAGGTTGCCAGGCACCTCGACGAGCTGGGTGCTCGCCGAGTCGAGGGCATCTCGGGCGGCCACCATCAGATCGAGATCGGCGACGGTGGCGACGGAGATCTGCACCCTGGTGGCTTGGAAACCGTCGCCAACATGTACCGCAGCTTGCACGTCGTCGGGTCGCCACAGCAGGTCACCGTCAGGGCCCGCGATGCCGTTGACTGAGGTGTGCTCGAAGATGGCAAGGGTTTGGTCGGCGCTGGTTGGAAGACCGTTGGAATCGGCCGTCAGGGTGATCCCACGGGCTGCTTCGATCTCCGCCACGGCATCGGGCGAGGCGAGCGTGGCCTGTACAACATCAGCGGCGTTGTTGGCTGCGACCGGAGTCCCGTCGAATTCGCGAGCAAGAAAGCCCGAGTCGCCGGCTTCGGTTCTGTCGGTGTCGGCGGCATCAACCTGGTCGATCACCGTGTCGACTGCTGCCAGTGTTGCGGGTTGGGTGAGATCGCCCTCGGCATAGAGGAACGCGCTCGTTCCGGTGCTGGAGCCGTAGTGGAACACCAGTGTGTCGAGGCTTTGTATCAGGTCGGTACTAGACGATGTGAAGTCGCTGGGTGAGAACTTCTCTTCGACCTGCGTGAAGCCGTATAGGCCGAGGGCAGCGAGAACAACGGTGATTGGCACCGTCACGGCCCGCCATCGGGCGAGGAAGTGCACGGCAGAGCCCGCGCTCTTGAGGCCGTGGCCAACCCCGCGGATCCGATAATCGAGCTGGCGGCCATCGGCCACAGCACGCTCGTTGCGGCGCTTCACGCGATAGTACGGCAGGACGATCGCCACGGGAATGAAGAGCACCACCAAGGCCGCGGCACCGAACGGCACCATGACCACCGACATCGTGACAGTGCCACCTCCGATGAGGCTCATCACCACAAAGCCGAGCTTCGCCCCCAGCCGCGGGCCGCGCACCAACGGCGCGGCACCAAGCCGTTCCTCGATTCCAAGCACGACCCTCGGACCGACGACTCCGACGATCACATAGGCCAACACCAGGCCGATCGCGGCGCCCATGCCGAACTGGCTGATCGACTCGATGTCGGAAGATGAATTGGACAGGAAAGCCGCAGACGAGGTGGCTACGGCCAGCAAGACCGCAGACGCCACTGCGGCCATGCCGAGCGGATAGGCAACGGTTGGAGACCGTCCATTGGCCTGCTCTTCGCGACAGCGCCCGAAACCGTGAATGAAGAAGTCCACCCCGAAACTCAATACCGCGATGGGGATGATGAACGTCAACAAGATGCTGTCCTTCAACCCGGCGAGCACCACCACGCCGTTGTACGCCAAGAAGGTCGCACTGAGTCCCGCGGCGACGACTGCCGAGGCCCAATACGAACGAACCAAAGCCCCCACAAGCAGGACGATCAATACAATCGCCCCGAAGATGAACGGCGCCGCCGCCGCGCTCTGCTCCTCATCGGTCAGGATCCCATCGATCGCGAGCCCAAGCACACTGATCTGGCGTTGATCGCCACGAAGGGTGTCCTGAACATCGCGCAGCCATGTCTCGCCCTCGACCGCGTACTCGAATTCGACCAGATCAACATCGGTGCTATCGGCGTTCTCGATCTCGAAGGACTCCCGCTGATAGGCGACCTTGGCCATGAACGCCGGCGATCGCCACACCGTCACCGATCGGCCGTTGACCTCCTCCACTGTGGACGTGGTCAACTGCGACAGGGTCGTGCGCAGCGCGGACCCTGAGCTCTGGTCATCGAGGAGCTCTCCCAGTGCCAGTTTCACGTCGGCATCATCAGCACCAGCGAGGCCACCGGGCAACAGATCGTCCACTGCATGGGCAATCGAGAGAACCGGATCGATAGGCCGGCCGAGATCACTATCGAACGTCGACGTCAGATGCTGTTGCGAGTCGGGATCATCCTCGAGCGCGCCTGCGTTGGTCACGAACTCCAGCAGAGCGTCACGAGTCAGAGCGTCGCCGCCGGCCGCGTCCTTGGCCTCGACGAAAAACACCGAAGTCATGACTTCGGTGGCAGGGTCGAAGAGCTCATCAGCCCGCTCGAATGTGTCGTAGATCTCCCCACCGGGGTCGAACCGCGGCGACTCAGGGTTGTCGTCGGCCGAGCGGATCATCACACCCCCCATACCGAGCCCGACCGATGCCACGATGATCACTGCGGCCAGAATCCCCACGTGCCTGCCGACCCAGCTGAAGAATGCTCTCGTCCGGCTATCTATTGATGGATCACTCATGTATCCCTCGCCACCCTTCGCTTGCGCCTCGCGACCTTCCCGGTGGAATGGCCAAGACGGTGTGAGGAACGGTAGGAAACCCGCCGGTCGCGATCGTCACCCCACGGAGGGATATGGGCTACCCCCCGGTCCGCATCACCGAAAGCGACCGCATGACATCACTGACCGCCTGCTCTGACGTCTGACGGCTGCTGCTGTTGGGCGATCTGAATCCCGATGAGTCGAGCGACCATGACAACCAGCAGTATCTGACCTGTGATCGCCTCGACCATGGTGAGTGCTCGCGCCGCGCCGGATACGGGCGTGATATCGCCGTAGCCGACTGTCGTCAAGGTCATATAGCTGAAGTAGTACAGCGAGTCGACGCCCTCATGAGCGAAAGCAAAGGAAGTGGGCTCGAGACCGTAGATGACGTCATAGACGATCGCGAAGTTGACCCCAACGAAGAGGTAGACGCATAGGGCTCCGAAGATCAGATCGATCGTGATCCGCTCCTGACGGAGCACGTAGGACATGACCAACAATGGTGCGGCGAAGGCATAGACGGACACTGTGGCCCAGGCAGGAATGAGGAGTAGACCGAAGTCGATCACCAAACCTGCCACCGCTAGCGCGAAGAACGCGGCCATCAATGTGAGGTTGATATAGACGGTGCGGGGCTGCGCGCCAAGCGCTCGCAGAATCACGATGAAGGCAACGTACGCAAGAATCCACCCCAAGACGAGATTCGCGTCAGCCTGACCAGTCGCCTCGGAGACGACGTAGATCGCGACCAACAGGGCGAGCACCATT
>JAAETV010000169.1 GCA_024227975.1 Actinomycetes bacterium | reverse complement strand
GGAGCGGTGAATTCGGTTGGCACTGCGTCCGCTCCATTGAAGAACTCCTGGAACGTCTGACTGAAGCGATAAAAGAGGTCGGCCTTGCCTTGGTCGTCGGCAACCAGCTCGATGGTGCCTGGTAGCTGAAGGAAGTTCAGCGTGTGGGAAAGGTCGGCTTCACCGTTTTGGCGGATGTTCTCCACCATCTCCCGCCACACGTCGAGATCTGCGGCCAACGCGAAGTCGACAACCGGTGAATCGGCGTCTTCCAGCTCAGCAACTAGCGTGCAACCATAGTCGCGGAAGGTCAACACGAAGCGACGAGTTCCGACGCCGGCGCGAACGTCGATTCGCACGTCCGCATCGCAGAAGCCGAGCCGGCGAAACGTCTCCTCGTTGGCACTGGCCTCGTTCTTCAACGCCTCGAACCACTCGGTTGATGGGAATCGCATTGCCGCTCCTCTGCTCGTGTGGGTTTCGTTGGCCGTGACCGACCTTGCTAGTACGGCGCCTCTTCGGGGAGGCGGATGCGCGAGCGCCGATCCAGGCCGGCCATGTCGCAGCGGTTCAGGTATTCGTCGCAGATCCGCTTCCACACAAGCTTGACTGCCTCCATGCCGGCGTCGATGTTCTTGATGCCACCACCGGCAAGCACAGCCAATGGTTCGACCAGGTACGGGTTGACGAGAAAGCCGCTGAACGAGCGCTCAGCCATGTCAGCAACCGCGTGCAACTCGGCCTCTGCCTCTTCGCGGTCGGGGTGGTTCTCCAAGAAATATTTGAGACGCATCGTGCCGTAGGCGACGTGGCGTGCCTCGTCCTGCATGCAGAGCCGGAAGATCTCCTTCTCCACATTGTTCTGAGCCAGGAACTCGCCGGCCCGGAAGATGTCGAGAACCAGGCCTTCGCCAACGACGTGCATCAGGAATGAGCCTTGGATGTAGGTCGGTGCGTGCAGGATGTTCGCCAGCCCGACCTCTCGCTCGGCGCGAATGGTGGCAAGTCCTCCGCCGTTGGCCAGCGCACGCTTGCGGAAGACCTCTAGGTGGCGTGCTTCATCCATCGCTTGGGTACAAAGGAACATCTTCACTTCGTGGTAGTGCTGGTTCATCTTCCACAGCCACTTGGCCGGGAAGTCGCTGGCGATCATCTCGACTTCGGTGAGGAAGGTGCAGAACTCGCTCTGAGCGCGCTCCAAGTCATGGGGTAGCGGTTTCAGATCGTCCCACGGAATGTCGCGAGTCGCGCTCCACTGGCGGGAAACGGCTTCCTCGTAGAGGGGCACAACATTGTCGGCCCAGACCTGGTACTTCGAATTCATCGTGTACCGCATGCCTGGGAGGTTCTCGGGGTCGTGCAGCGGGGCACCACGAGGCGCCATGCTGTCGGTCGGCGCGACCGCTTCGGGCTCACCGGCGTAGGCGTCGTTGATGTCGAGCAAGGTCAGCCCGCGCGCGCTGGGCGTAGCCCTCACTCCCCACGTCGGTCTCTCGTCTTCGAGCCACGTCAGGTCATACTTCCCCTGCCGCAGGGTGTCGATGTACTCCTCTTGTCGCGAGGTGTAGATCGGCGTATCAGCCGTGGGTTCCGATCCCGTCAGGATTCGCTGCGCCTGCTCGAGGCTCATCCGATCCATTGCAATCTGGATCTGGATCGGCGAGAACCGCACCAACATCTTTTCGACGTCATTGAGCGGCCAGCCTTTGTCCTTGGCCTTCGCCTCGAGGTCTGGGGGGATCGTCTCGATCGCCATGCTCGGATTCATCTGCTGGACCATTGTCGGCCTCCCCATGCGGGACGTTTGGAGAGCCCGCAGTCACTCCATTGTTATTTACCCTCAGGTTGGACGCAAGACCCGACGGTCGGATCACTCGGTCTGTGACCTCACGAGCTTCCCCGTCACTGCGATGGTCGGTGCCCCCGCGTCAGGAACGGCCACCCTGGGCGGCGGTGGGATGGATCAACTCAGGCCGGCCGGACCACTCCCAAGCCAGGGTGGTGCGCGAGACGCCGAGCAGCAGACCGTTGGTGGCGCTGGGATGCACCCACAGGCCATCGCGCTCGTCTTCCTGGCTGTCACCGCGAGGTGTCCAGCGGGCACCATTCTCGTCCAGCCGGGCGATCAGCCCGCCCATGTCATGGGTCTCGCAATAGCACATGTACAGGCTGTCTCCGTGCTTGGCGACCCAACGGCCCATCGCTGTGTCCGCCTTGGTGACCTGCGACAACTCGATCCGGTCGAGTCGATCCGGTGGGTTGAACATGGTCAGGGTGCCGATGTATCCGAAACGGCCGCTTTCCAGGTCGGAGAACCGGCTGGCATCGAGGCCAAACAGACCGGCGAAGTGGGTTGCGGCCGCTTGCCAGTCGCTGACCAAGGTGTTGGTCACCTCGTAGAGAAAGCTGGCAACACCGGTCCGCGGCCGCATCAAGGAGGGCGAAATCACGAACGGCATTCCGAAGTGATCCTCGGCCGCCAGGTAGCACTGGTTGCCATCGATTTCCGGGGCAATGCCCAGGCCACGCCAATGGCGTTGCAGTCCTGCGATGTCGGAGGTGGACAGGCCAGCGGTCATCAGGCCTTCACCGCGTCGGGCAAGGAACTCAGCGGTACGGCCGGCGCCGTCTGGTTGGCACAGCTCCACCTCACTCTCGCCGAAGGCCAGGATCGTGCGCTTGGCCGAGAGATAGGCACTCTCTTCCTCGCCTGCCACCTCGGCACCGAACAACCGACCCCAATTGGCTGCGGCTGCCGCCCGATCCTGGACGGCAATCTGAATGCGGTCCACTCTGTCCAGCACGTCTTCCTCCGTTGGTCTTCCTGTCACCTGGAGCACCAGGCTAAGGGGTCTAGCGGATAGGGGTCTAGCCGATAGGGACCGCTCGGTTTGCTCATTCACCCTCTGACGAGGGCGAATCGTCAGCGATGGGCTAGTCGAGCCAGTTATGAGCAGCCGCGATCGAGGTCGCGACGTCGCGTATCTTGGAGGCCTGCTCGAGCGTGAGCTCTGGCACTGCAACGATCAGGGCTTCGGTGAGCTCGGTCTTGTAGGCGAGGGTCGTTACCAGATCCTCCTCTTCGACCAGTGTCACGTCGATCGCTCTGAACCCGCGGTCTCCTTCCACCACAGCAAACTCGACCAGAGCACCGCTACGGAGCGCATCAACGTCAACATCGACATCGTTGACATGCACGAATACGTCAGGGCCCCCTGCAGCATCAGCAATGAACCCGTACCCCGTACTGGGATCGAAGCGGACGATACGTCCTTCTGACCGATCTTCCATCACCACACCCTCCAAACCACCCATGGATCCTAGCCCGACCCGGCTCGAGACCCCCTTCCGAACCAAGCCCTGGAGGGTTCCTCCAAACCACCCACCTTCTTGGCAGGCCTCGAGCGACGAGTGCCTGACCATAGCCACGGTGCTGTTGGTACATCATCAACGCGCATCCACAAGTGCGACGGTTTGATTCAGGTCGTCCGGCCGCGCTTGAACGGGGCCACAAATGCTTCGGCGGCGAGTGCCAACTCTCCGATCTCACGGCCGAAAGCCTGGAGCGGAGAGGGTAGGGCTGCGGTGGCGACCATGGTCGAGCATCCGCTTGAATAGGTAGTCATGACCTCCTAGGCTCCGGCTGCAGGTGGGGGCCTTCATTTCACAAGCAAGAGGGGAAGTCATTCCATGACACACATCACCGAAACAGCCGCCAGTTTCTTCGACGCGTGCGAGACCGGTAAGGGCTGGGACGGCTGCGCCCAGTACTGCACCGGGGACGCGACGTTCTCCGCACAGTCCGAGGCCATCGGCGACATCACCGACCTCCAGTCGTATGCCGACTGGATGAAGGGACTGATGACGATCATGCCCAACGGATCCTACGACCTGAAGTCGTTTGCGACCGATGAGGAGCGAGGCAGCGTCGTGGCCTACGCCGTGTTCAACGGTACCCACACCGGCGAGGGTGGGCCGGTGCCGCCAACCGGGAAGTCAGTCAGCTCGGATTACGTGTACTTCATGGACTTCGACGGCGACAAGATCGCCCACATGACCAAGATCTGGCACTCAGGCATCGCGATGCAACAGCTCGGCTGGGGCTGACCTCGACCAGGAAACCAATGCCCGAACCTCTCCGCCTCGCTCTGGTCACCGACATCCACAATGGCCGACGCTCACTGACCAAGTTGGGGCCGATGGCCGTGCCGCTGTTGGAGGGGTTCGCCGAGTTCGTGGCCACCGAGCCGCCGGATCTGGTCGTCGAGTTGGGCGACCGGGTCACCGACACCGACTACGACGCCGATCGGGTGGCCCTGGAGGAAGTGGCCGAGGTGTTCTCAGCTATCACCGCGCCCCGAGTCCACCTGATGGGCAATCACGATCTCGTCCACATGTCGGTCGATGACAACCGTCAGTGTTTGGGCCAGGACTTCGAATCCACCAGCCTCGACATGAAGGGATGGCACCTGGTGTTGTGGCAAGCCGACGTCCAGATGGACCTCGGGCACGAGCCTGCCCTCACCGACGAAGACCTGGCGTGGCTCGAATCTGACCTCGCATCAACTGACCTACCGGCGATCGTGCTCTCCCACGTTCCGATCGATGGCGCCTCGATGACCGGCAACTTCTACTTCCAGGACAACCCCCAATACGCGACCTACCGGAACGTCAGCGCAGCACAGCAAGTCATCTCGGAGGCGGACAACGTCGCCGTGTGTATCGCCGGACACGTCCACTGGAACAACATCTCGCGCATCGACGGGGTGCCCTACGTTTCCCTACAGAGCCTCACCGAGAGCTTCACCACCCAAGGCGACGCCAGCGCCGGCTGGACCACCATGGAGCTCGATCACCAGCTGCGATGGTACGGCCGTGGACGCGATCCCATCGAGGTAGTGGTCAACCTCGGCGGACCAGGCCGCCGCTGGACCCCGCCCCTCCCACCCTTCACAGAACTGGAGCG
>JAAETV010000168.1 GCA_024227975.1 Actinomycetes bacterium | reverse complement strand
GAAACCGACGACCTCGTCGACTTCCTGGCCGAAAACGGAATCGAAATCGACGTCGAGACCGACGAGTTCGGCGTGCGCTTCCCCATCGAAGATGACATCGACGAAGACACCATGGAGCTGATCGACGAGTTCTACGCCTCCTATGAATTCGACCTTGATGACGAGGCCTTCTTCGACGACCTCGACGAGCTCGGTATCTCCATTGAGGAGCTGGAGGACTGTGAGCAGGAGCTGTTCGAGTACGAGGAAGCCCTCATGATGGAAGACGGCCACTACTTCGATGATGACTACTGCGACGACGAGGACGAGGACGACGATGACGACGACATCGAGTCCAGCGACGACCCAGCCGAGAACGATCCCACTGATTGATGATCTTGGGATCAATCGGTGGGGCGAGCCAAACCGGGCTCGCCCCACCGGCGCGCCCAACAAGCGATACTGGGCCGACGAAAGGAAGCCGTGAACGGACGAATCCTGATCGCCGAAGACGATCCGAAGCAGGCTGAGCTGATCCGCCTCTACCTGGAACGCGAGGGCCATTCGGTTTTCGTGACTGGAGACGGCCGATCGGCGCTGGAAGAGGTGCGGCGCCGTCAGCCCGACCTCGTCCTACTTGATGTGATGATGCCCCGGCTCGATGGGCTCGACGTCTGCCGGGTCCTCCGCTACGAGTCCGACATCCCCATCATCATGTTGACGGCCCGCTCGACCGAGGACGATCTCCTGCTGGGCCTCGATCTGGGTGCCGATGACTACATAACCAAGCCGTTCAGCCCCAGAGAACTGGTAGCCCGGGTCCGCTCGGTGCTCCGTCGTGGAGCGGTCGCTGACAAGACCCCATCGGAGCTATCGGCGGGACGGCTCAAGCTCGACACCGCCCGCCACCAGGTCTTCATCGACGAGGCCCTGATTGATGTAACCCCCAAGGAGTTCGCCATCCTGGCCGCCCTGATCCAGTCTCCTGGTCGGGCCTTCACCCGGCGAATGCTGTTGGAGGAGGCCTTCGGCTTCGACTACGACGGGTTGGAGCGAACCATTGATGTCCATGTCGCAAACCTGCGAAAGAAGATAGAGCGCGATCCCGCCGACCCCGACCTGGTGCAGACCGTCTATGGCATCGGCTACAAGCTCAACGAGGGGCCGTACTCATGACGCCCTTCGGCTCCCTGGGCCGAAGGCTGGCATTGGCCGGCGTGATAGTGGCCCTCCTAGCCGTCGTTGTCACTGCCTACTCGGTCCAGCGGGTGACCCAGTCCACCATCCGAGGTTCGATCGAGCGTGATCTCAGCGAGGAGGTCTACATTCGCGACGAGCTGGCCTTCCTTGGTGCCTACCACGGCGATTGGGATGAGGTGGCTGAATCGGTGGTCGACCTCTCGACCGAAACCGGCCAACGCATCGCCGTCGCCACCCTCGACGACAAGATCCTGGCCGACAGCGAGCTCCTACGTTTTGACCAGTCCGCTCCCCTGCCCGCCCAGGCCACCATCGTCGACCCGGCGAGCGAGCTATTCGAGTTCGCCGTCTCCGATGCCACCCTGGAATTGCTCTATGAGCAGATGAGTCTGATCGAGGAGTGCCTGGATGACGCCGGGATCCCGAACACGGTGATCATCGACGATTTTGGATTCGAGGAAATCGAGCCTGAAGGGCCACTGACCTCAGACCAGGAGGACATCGTCGACGACTGCTTCATCAGCGCGGAGGAGGCCATTCCATTCGGGGCATCGGCCTTCACCCCGGATTCGGAGGATGATGTGGACTCACTGGCCGCCGAGCCCCTCCAGCTCTTCATCGGCTACGGAGGCGAGACTGAGGCCAGCCTGTTCCCCTCAGGAGTCTCAGCCGGCTTCTGGGCCGCAATCGGTGGGGTGTTGGCGGT
>JAAETV010000167.1 GCA_024227975.1 Actinomycetes bacterium | reverse complement strand
CACTGAGATGGATGATGGCGAGAAGGCCGATGACAAATGCGGCCGCCGCCGGAACCGCATCGGTCAACCAGCCAACGACGACGATGACGACCGCCATCAGCTGGGCCGCATCACTGGGCCAGGTCGGCCCGGGCTCGGGCCGGGTTCGCTGGATCTGAGCCCGCACATAGGCAACGGCGGCCAGCGATCGAGCGGCCACGATGCACCAGAGCCCTAAGCCGACCAGCCGAGTCGATCCACCAGCCAGAGCGATGGCAGCCGCCACCGACCCGATGCCGATGGTGCCAGCCAACTCGGGGATGAGTCGTCGGCTACGACTGCGCATGTCGTACCACAACTCCAGAACAATCAGAGGGCTGGCAAGAACGAGTGGGAGCCAGAACTCGGTCTCGAGTCCGGCTCCGAGCGTGGCCAGAAGGCCGAGGACAACGAGGGCGACGGCTTCCACCGACACGATCCTGGCCGCCAGCGTCGTCCGCTCGAGCCAACGGTTGCGCTGCCGGTCAACGAGGATGACCTTGAGTGGGGTTCGGGCCACGAAGGCCACCAAGGCGCCCAGACCGAGGGCCAGTCCCGGCCACGACCAGGCGACCAGCAAGCCGAGCAGGACCGGTTCAGCCGTCAGGCTCCAGCCCCCATGCTCGCCAGGGATGGCCACCTGGCGCCATGTTGCCCGGCCACCTGATTCCGCCGTCGTCGATTCCGCTGACCGGCTTGACGTGGAGTGTTCCTCGATGGACACGAACCCTATCCGGCCTTCTCCACCGAGATCTCGGTGGCTTTGATCGAGACCCAGACCTTTGATCCTGGGGCTAGACCCAGGGCCGAGGTGGCAGCCGGAGTGATGTCGACCCCCAGAGGGAGGGGCTGGTCCAGGGTGATACGGGTCGTATCGCCGAGTGGTTCAACCGTCGCCACCGTGGTCGACCAAGTATTGCGGGGGCTGCCGTGAGGTTCGTCGGGGTGAAGGGCGATCGCGGTGGGGTGGATGGTGATCAGCACCGGGCCGACCGTGTGGGTGTCGGAGCTCTGAAGGGTGTGGCGATGGTGGTCCAAGCGCAGATTGCCACCATCGTTGGATCCGGTGAGGAGGTTCGTCCCGGCCAAGGCGGCGGCATAGGCAGTGGCCGGTCTTCGGCGGATGGACTCGGCCGAACCCGACTGGGTCAGCCGACCGGCTTCGAGCACATGGATGCGGTCGCCGAGGAGGAAGGCGTCAGCCGGGTCGTGGGTGATGATGAGTCGGGGACCTGGGTAGCTGCTGAGATGGTCAGCCAGGGTCCGCCTCATCTGGGCCTTGGTTTCGACATCGAGGGCGGCCAGAGGTTCGTCTAGTAGGAGCAGATCAGGTTCGGTGGCCAACGCTCGGGCCAAGGCAACCCGTTGAGCCTGCCCACCCGAAAGCTCACTCGGGTGTCGCCCCGCGAGCTCGGTCAGCTCCAGGGATTCCATCCATTGGTCGACACTGGCTCGGACCCGGTCTTGTCGGCTCCCCCACCATCGGCCGTGAGTGACGCCGAAGGCGATGTTGGCGGCCACGGTCAGGTGTTCGAACAGCAGGTATCGCTGGAACACGATCCCGACATGGCGCTGCTCGGGGGCCACGAAACAACCCTCCTCCGGGTCGTCCAGCACTCGTTCTCCGAGCCGCACGCAGCCACCGTCGACGGGGAGGAGGCCGGCGATGATCTCAATGGTCGTTGATTTGCCAGCCCCATTGGGCCCAAGGAGGGCAGCCGTCGACCCCGCCTCGATGGCCAGATCGATATCGAGGGTGAACTCGGGTCCTCGCGCCATCCTGATCCTGGCTTCGAGCCGACCAGCCAGCGGGTTGCTCATGTTGCCCCCCACCAGCGATCACGTAGGCCGATGAGGACCACGAGTGATATGACCACCAACACGAGGCTGATGGCGACGGCGGTGTCGCGATCGGATTCCAGTGCCACGAACACCGCCAATGGGAGGGTTTGGGTCCGGCCTTGGAGGTTGCCAGCGAAGGTGACGGTCGCCCCGAACTCGCCGAGGGCTCGAGCCCAGGCCAGGACGGCTCCGGCTCTCAACGAGGGTGCGATCATGGGCAGGGTGACCCGGGTGAACACGGTGAGTGGGTTGGCGCCCAGGGTGGTCGCGGCCGCCTCGAAACGTCGGTCTATCCCCCTCAGCGCGCCCTCCACGGTGATGACCAAGAAGGGCATGGCGACGAAGGTGTTGGCCGCGATCACCCCCCAGGTGGAGAAGGGAAGGAGGAATCCGGTGGCATCGTTGAGAGGCTCGCCCACCAGGCCCCGACGTCCAAGGGCGAAGAGCAGGGCGGCCCCGCCGACAACTGGAGGCAGGACCATGGGCAGGGTGACGATGGCTCGCACCACCCGACGACCGGGGAAGTCGACCCGGGCCAGCAGCCAGGCCAGTGGTACGCCAAGCCCTATCGAGATGATGGTGGCCGCCAGCGAGGTCAACAGAGACAATCTCAAGGCATCGACAACGACATCTGACGCGATCAGATCGGGCAGATGACGCCAGGGCGCTCTCGACACCAGACCAGCTAGGGGGACAACGAAGATGGCGCCCCCAGTTGCACCCAACATGACCAGGGCCAAGGGAGGTCGTTGCCTGATCCGTCGTCGACGGTCCTGACGATGTTGAGGGGTGATCTGCGAGGCCTCTGTCATGGTGCGCTGAACCCATGGCTGGCCAGGATGGTCTGCCCCTCTGGCGAGAGGACGAAGGCGACGAAGGCGGTAGCCCCCGACGGGTTGTCCGAGCTGATCAGCTTGGCGATCGGATAGGTCGTCTCCACATTCACCTCGGCCGGGATCTCGATCCCCTCAACCCGATCGTTGGCGGCCACATCGGTCAGGTAGACGATGCCGGCGTCGAGCTCATCGGCCGCGATCTTGGTCAGCAGGGAGCGGACGTCGGGTTCGTTGGTGTCGATGGCGGGATCGACGCCGGCGTTGACCAGTACCTGGCGGGCAAGATCACCACAGGGGACCCCGGCGGCACACAAGCCATTCAACAGCTTGGCTCTGGCGAAGTCGTCGAGCCCACTGATCGCCCCCGGGTTTCCTGTGGGCACCGCGATCTGTAGCTGGTTGGCGGTGAAGACCTCCACACGGTCGGCCACCAACCCGTTGTCGCTGACGACGTTCATAGTCTTCTCATCGGCTGCGGCGAAGACGTCAGCAGGCGCACCCTCCAGGATCTGCTCTCGCAGGGCGGAGCTGCCAGCCAGGTTCAACTCGATGTCAGCCCCCGGGTTTGCCCCCTCGAAAGCGGCCGCCATCTCAATGAACGCATCGGACAGCGAGGCCGCAGCGAACACCAGCACGGTCCCCGTCGTCTGTTCACCGCCCTGAGGATGGGCAATACCCGATTGAACCTCGCTGGCGGTCGAGGTCTCTGGGGCGGCCCGATCGCTCTGAGTCCCACATCCTGCTCCGAAGATGGCAACGGCCGCAGCCAGGACCGAGGTCGATAGTCGGACTGGCCATGAAAAGGAGTGTGGTGTCGTGGGTTTGGTCAGCCGGAATAGTCTCAATGGAACTAGTAGGGTACCGGGCGACCAGACTACGATCGAGCCCCATGGGTCAACGCCCGCCGAAGGTCGCACCAGGAGCGAGGTCGGGGCCGGATCTGTCACTCACTGAATGGGTGGTGCTGGCCTTGCTCGGCGAAGAGCCGGTTCACGGATTCGCCCTGGCCCGCCTACTGCAACCGGAGGCTGACCTCGGGCGCATCCTCACCGTCCATCGGCCCCAGGTGTACCGAGCCCTTGATCGCCTGGTGATGGCAGGGCTGGCTGAACCACACCACACCGAACCTGGTGATGCCGGTCCGAACCGGACCGTCCACCGGCTGACGAGACGAGGCCACTCTGTTCTCGACCACTGGTTCGCGGCCCCAGTGGCCCATGTACGCGATCTCCGCATCGAGCTCTTGGTCAAGCTTCGCTTGGGTGAGCGGGCCCGGAGGGATCCCACCCCACTTCTCTACGCCCAACAGGCGGCGCTGGCCGGGACCCTCAGCTCACTGACCAAGGGGGGAACCGAGGTAGACGTAGTCGATCGTTGGCGCTATCACAACGCCCGAGCGGCAACCGCCTTTCTCGATGATCTCTTGACCAATGGTCTCTGATCATCTCTCGCAGACGTGACCGGGGGTCTGCTGTAGCGCCCGGTCAGGGCGGGGGCGAGCGGTCGAGGAAACCTGAGGCCAGCCGATTGTGATCGACGGCATCGGTGTCAACCAGGGCGACTATGTGATCTCCGAAGACTGGGAGCAGCTCAGGCCGCGGCGGCAACGGGGAAGACGATACTGCACTGACCGGTGCCCGACGAAGGGAACATCGACGGGACATGGGTGGTCTTGGCCGCCAGGACGAGTTCTCCCATGGTCAACACTCCTTCGCTCGATTGGCGGCATCGTCGTAGTATGATGATGCACATGTTAACCAGATGGGCAGATTCGTAGGCAGCCTCCAACCCGGGCAGACTGCGCGCATGGCATTACAGGTTGGCTTGAGTACCCCGTTCGACTTCTGGGACCTGACCCCGGCTCAGCAGCGGGCCCGGCTGGGGATGATTGCCGACGCCGGCATCGATCATGTCTTCACCGCCGATCACGTCAGCTTCTTTGATGGCAGTGGTCTGGACGCACTGATCCACCTGGCCGCCATGAGTGGTATTGAACCCCGCCTGGGCCTTCACGCTGGTGTGTTCCTGCTGGCCTTGCGTCATCCGATGGTTGCGGCCCGTCAGATTGCATCCCTGGCTCAGGCCGCGCCCGGGCGCTTGACGGTTGGGGTCGGTGTCGGCGGAGAAGACCGACACGAGATCGAGGTCTGCGGGGTCGATCCGTCGACACGAGGCCGGCGAACTGATGCGGCCATGGTGATCGTGCGAGGCCTGCTTGACGGCGAGACTGTCGATGGCGACGGTGAATCCTTCCACTTCTCCCAAGGTCGGATTCGGCCCAAGCCGAACCCACGGGTTCCGTTCCTGGTCGGGGGGCGAAGTGATGCCGCTTTGCGCCGGGCCGGGCGACTCGGGGACGGCTGGCTCGCGGCCTGGTGTTCGGCCCGGCGGTATGGCCAGGGGCTGGCCACGGTGGAACAGATCGGAGCCGAGCGAGACGTACGCTGGCAACACGGTCTGCAGTTGTGGGTCGGGGTTGGGGCCACCGCCGAGGAGGGTCGGGGCCATGTGGCCCAGACCATGCAGGAGTTCTACAAGCTCGATTTCAAACACTTCGAGAAGTACACCCCCATCGGTTCAGCAGCCGATATTGCCGAGTACCTCACCCCCTTCGTCGAGTCCGGAGCCCGGACCCTCAATCTGACCCCGTGCGGTCCGGATCCAGAGACCGAGATCGAGACAATGGCGGAGGTCAAGAAGCTCCTCCGGCCCTGAAACCGTATGGATCGGACGGCTGTGCCACGATGTCGACCATGAATCGCGAGATCGAGAACGACCCCAGTTCCGGAACCAACAACAGTCTGACGCCAACCACCATCGATCAGGCCGTGCGAATCGCAGCCGCCACCAATCCTGACATCCTGGCTTTGGCGGATGCCCCAAACCGGGAGACCTTCTTCGCCGGGTCGCCCCAACGCTTGACTTGGGCCGAGGTCGACCGGGCGGTTGGCTCGTTGGCTTCCTCGCTGGAGAAGCTAGGGGCGGGTCCGAATGCCCCAGTGGCGATCCAGCTTCCCAACATGGTCGAACTGGTCGTCACCATCTTGGCTTGCGCCCGGTTGGGGACGGTCGCGGTCCCGTTCCCCGTCCAGCATCGCAGCCATGAATTGCGCCACGGTCTCGGCTTGTCCAAGGCCGCCTTGATGGTGACTGGAGCCAGGCCAGACCGGCCTGATCAGCTGGAGATGATGGCGGCCATCATCGCTGAGCAAGGTCGGCCCCTGACCCTCGCCACCTTCGGCCCTGACACGATCGACGGAGCCACCCCGCTCACCCTCGATCTGGCCGGTGGCGGCGAGCCGACGAGAGGAGCCACTCCCGGCCCCGACGAGGTGGTGACCGTGTGCTGGACATCAGGCACGACGGGTACCCCCAAAGGAGTCCCTCGGTCCAATGCCATGTGGCTGGCATCGGGGTCGTTCCAGGTCGACGAGCTGGCCCTGACCAACCAGGACCGGATCCTGTGCCCCTTCCCCGTTGTCAACATGGCCGGGATCGGGGGGATGTTGGTGCCTTGGGCCATCGCCGGTGCCGCCCTCCACCTCCACCAGCCGATGGATCTGAACGTGTTTCTCCAGCAGCTGGTTGGCGAGCAGATCACCTACACCGTGGCGCCTCCTCCCCTGCTGAACATGCTGCTGGCCAATGAGGCCATGCTCGATGGTGTCGACCTGTCCAATGTGCGGATGATCTCGTCAGGCTCGGCCCCCCTCGATCCGTGGATGGTGGAGGGTTGGGACCAGCGTGGGATCGAGATCGTGAACGTCTTCGGCTCGAACGAGGGGGCAGCCATGCTCTCGACCAAGGCCATGGTCCCGGACGCGACCCAACGGGCCCGCTACTTCCCGCGGCCTGAACGAGAGGGGGTCGAGGTCCGCCTCGTCGATCTCGACTCAGGAGATGAGATCACTGAACCGGGCCGCTTGGGTGAGCTCCGTTTCCGTGGCATCACCGTGTTCGAGGGCTATCT
Source organism: Actinomycetes bacterium (assembly GCA_024227975.1). Next base: position 8,950 of record JAAETV010000167.1, on the reverse strand, counting down.
CGATTCCTCGGGTGAGGAGTTCGACGATGAGGGCTACTACCGGACCGGTGACCTGTTCGAATGGGTCGACGATGCCACCCCACCCCAACTGTTGCGGTTCGTCGATCGGGCCAAGGACATCATCATTCGCGGTGGTGTGAATATCTCGGCGGCTGAGGTCGAGGGTCTGGTGGCCAGTCATGAGACGGTGGCCGAATGCGCTGCTATCGCCTTCCCCGACACCAACCTGGGAGAGCGGCTCGGGGTATTCGTGGTTGCTGCCGAGGGAGGAGAGCCGACGCTTGAAGCCATCACGGCCCACCTTCGTGAGCTCGACGTTGCCAGCTACAAGCTGCCGGAACGGATCGAGATCATCGAGGCCCTTCCCCGCAACCCGGTTGGCAAGGTGACCAAGCCCAACCTCCGCCAGCGCTGGCAGGGCTAGGGTTCGATCGGCTGGCGCTTGTTGCCGAATTGGTTCCAGCTGGTGAGGCTCTCCGCCGGTCGTCTGGTGGCGACCCCCCAATTGCCGGTCGGCACGCCGAGGGGTAGTAGGGCAACGACCTCGAACCGATCGGGGATGTCGCACACCTCACGGACGTCGTCTTCATAGATGCGGAACACGGTGGTCAGCACCGTGCCGAGACCCTCGTTGCGGGCGGCCAGGATCAGGTTCTGGACCGCGGGGTAGACCGAGGCGTAGATGGGGCCGACGTCCATCGTCCCCTCGTCATCGTCGATGGCCATCGAGATCTTGGGTACCAGCACCAGGACCATGGCCGGTACCGCCGCCAGGTTCCGGGCCAGATGATCGGTGGCGGCCCAGTTCCGCTGGTGTCGACGCTCGGCGGCCTCGTCCTTGAATGGGGGGACATATTGCTGGATGGCCGGCTCGTAGCGCTCGTGGGCCCGGAGATAGATTGCGGCCAGCTGGTCCTTGCGGTCCTGGTCGGTGACGACCAGGAACTGGTAGGGCTGGATGTTGCCCCCGCTCGGAGCCTGGACAGCCGCCCGCAGGATTCTCTGGATGGTGGCGTCGCTCACCGGCTCATCCGACAGGCGTCGCATGGCTCGGGTCGTCATCAGGGCGTCTTGTAGGTCCATATTGGTGTGTCCTCTCAGGCGTATCCGGTCGGCGCCTCTAGCTCAACGGTTGTGGAAGGTCGGGTCACGGTGCTCCTTGAGCGCAGCCAGGGCCTCCTGGTGATCTTCACTGTTGAAGGTCACGATCTCCAGTGCGGTAGCTACGTCGAAGGCGGCGTTTGTCGCATCTTTCAGCAACTTGTTTGTCGCGACCTTGGTGTACTGAACGGCCAGAGGGGCGTTGGCGGCAATGCGGCGGGCAAAGGCGACGGCCTGATCGAGGCACTCATCATCGGGGGTGACGAAGTTGACCAGTCCGATGCGATGGGCTTCTTCGGCCGAGATGGGATCACCGGTCAGCAGATATTGCTTGGCCAGTGCGGGGCCGACGGCCAATGGCCAGGCAACGGTGCCTCCATCGCCGGCCACGACTCCGACCTTGACGTGAGGATCGCCGATCCGAGCCGAGGAGGCGACGAAGATCACGTCGCACAGCAAGGCGATCGATGCGGCGAGCCCCATGGCATGGCCGTTGACGGCGGCCACGATGGGAACCTGAACATCGAGCAGATCCCAGATCAGGTTCTTGGCGTCTTGGCGCAGGTGTTCGAGCCGTCCTGGCTCCTGGAGGGAAGGGAACCAGTCGAAGTCGCCCCCGGCGGAGAAGGTGGGGCCCGAGCCGGTGAGGACGATGCAGCGAGCCTCCCGCTCAGCCTGGAGGACGGGAAAGAGCTGGGTCAGCTCGTCGTGCATCCGGCCATTGACCGCATTGAGGGGATTATCAGGACGGTCGATGGTGACAACCAGGAGATGGCCATCCTGCCGCTCGAAATGCAGGTATTCGAAATCGTCGTGGTTCATATCTTCCTTCTCATGGTCAGGGCTCGGTCAGGAAGCACTGGGTTCGCGAGGCAAGCCAAGAAGGCGCTCACCCAGGATGTTCCGTTGGATCTCGCTGGTACCGCCCCCGATGGTCAGGGCTCGGCTGAACAGGTAGGCCCAGTGCCAGGTGTCGAGCTCCTCGGCCTCTTCGTCTTGTTGCCCGATCATGCCGGCGGGCCCAGACAGGTCCTTGACCAGCGACATGAGCTGCTGACCGCGGACATCGGCCAGAGCCTTGCGGATCGAGGCTTCGGGGCCAGGGTCGCGGCCGGCCATGGTGGTCTCGATGATCTTGTCACCCAGGAGGCTGAGGATGCGGGTATCGATATGTGCTTGTGCTGCCCGCTGGCGGGTCAGGGGATGATCACCAACCCCCCGCCGACGGATCTCGTCGAAGCACTGGTCGGGGTCGGGTCCCATGCCCCACAGCACACCCCCATCGCTCAGCGATACTCGCTCGTTGCCGAGGGTGACCTTGGCCAGGCGCCATCCACCATTCTCGGCCCCGATCCGATTGGCCACCGGGATCCTGACGTCGGTGAGAAAGGTCTCGTTGAAATGGTTGCCCCCCGTCATCTCGATGATCTTGCGGATCTCGATCCCCGGGGTTTGCATGTCGAGCACGAAATAGGAGATCCCCTTGTGCTTGGCCGCCGATGAGTCGGTTCGGGCCAGCAGGATGCCCCACTCGGATCGGTTGGCCCATGTCGACCAGATCTTCTGACCGTTGATGACGTATTCGTCGCCGTCGAGCTCGGCTTTGGTGTGTAGCGAAGCAAGATCGCTCCCAGCCTCCGGCTCGGAGAACAGCTGGCACCATTCCTCGGAGCCGTCGAGGATGCCCGGCAGCCATCGTTGATGCTGTTCTGGGGTCCCGCCAGCGACGATGGTGGGGCCAGCCCAGCCGATACCGATGGCATTGTCGGGGAGGATGATGCCCGCCCGGGTCAGCTCGTCGTCGATGATCAGCTGGAGCTCGGGATCGGCGTCGAGGCCCCACGGTCGGGGCCAGTGGGGGGCCACATAGCCGGCTTCGGCCAGCTGGCGGGCCGTTGGGGACGGATGGTCGGCCAACCAGGCTCGGATCTCGGTCCGACGTTCGTCGTCTTGGCTGGGAAGGGTGATGGGCATGGTCAGAGCTGCCTGGTGTTGGTCTCGAGGCCCAGCCGTATCCGGCCGGCGACCTCATATGTTCGGAGAGCCGAATCCTAGGCCTGCAGTCGGGGTTGGTTGCCACCTGGTCCTGTAACTAGCCATGATGAGGTCGAGACCCACGCTGTGATTCTGGCCTCTGGCCAGTGGCGAAAGGCCCGGCCCATCGCTGGCTCGGACTCTGAATAGCGCTGCTATCTGGCGCCGAGACGGCCGTGGGTGGCATCCTGCGGCTGAAGCGGAAGGACCCGAACCCAATGACTGACACAGCGGAGCGCCCGGTGGAAACCGAGCCGACAACCGAACACTTCGACATCCTGATAGTTGGAGCTGGGATCTCGGGGGTTGGCGGGGCCTATCACCTGACCCAGCAATGTCCCGACAAGAGCTTCGTTGTCCTGGAGACCCAGGAGAGCTTCGGCGGCACCTGGCTGACCCACAAGTACCCGGGTATCCGCTCTGACAGTGATCTGTACACCTTCGGCTACCGGTTCAAGCCGTGGACGTCGGCCCCCATCGCCACCGCTGATGAGATCCTGACCTACATGGGTGAGGTCATCGACGAGAACGACTTGGCCCGTCACATCCGCTACAACCACACAATCTCCACCGCCACCTGGTCGAGCGAGGACAAGCTCTGGACCCTGGAGGTGACCCGGACCGACACGGGGGCGAGGAAGCGCTTCACCGGCGGATTCTTGTGGATGTGTCAGGGCTACTACCGCCACTCCGAGGGCTACACCCCGGATTGGGAGGGCATGGAACGCTTCCAGGGTGACATCGTCCATCCTCAAACCTGGCCCGACGATCTGGACTACCGGGACAAGAACGTGCTCGTCATCGGCTCAGGAGCAACGGCGGCCACCGTCATCCCGGCCATGGCCCCAGACGCCGCTCACATCACCATGCTCCAGCGCTCCCCCACCTACTTCGTGACCGGTCGCAACGCCAACGATCTGGCCGACACCCTGCGGACGCTCGAGATCAAGGAGGAGTGGATCCACGAGATCGTGAGACGCAAGATCCTCCATGATCAAGCTCAGATCACCAAGATGTCGTTCGAGGACCCCGAGGCGCTCAAGCAGGAGCTGTTCAAGGGGATCAAGGGGATCCTCGGTGAGGACTATGATCTCGAACCCCACTTCACCCCCCGCTATCGGCCCTGGAGGCAGCGGATCGCCTTCGTCCCCGACGGTGATCTCTTCCACGGCCTCGCCAGCGGCAAAGCCTCGGTCGTCACCGGCGAGATCGACACGTTCACCGAGGACGGTGTGCTGTTGAAGTCAGGCGAGAAGCTCGAGGCCGACATCATCCTCACCGCCACCGGGTTCAACCTCAGTGTGTTGGGCGACATCGAGTTCACCATCGACGAGGAGCCCCTCAACTTCTCCGAGCGGGTCGGCTACCGGGGTGCCATGTTCACCGGCATCCCAAACATGGCTTGGATCTTTGGCTACTTCCGGGCTTCGTGGACCCTGCGAGCCGACCTGATCGCCGACTTCGTCTGTCGCCTCCTTACCCACATGGACGACAAAGGAGCCAAGGTGGTCACCCCCCGGCTGCGACCCGAGGAGGCTGACATGAAGCTGCTCCCGTGGGTCGACCCGGAGAACTTCAACCCCGGCTATCTCATGCGGAGCCTCCACCTGATGCCGAAGTCGGGGGATCACCAGCCCTGGGTCCATAGCCAAGACTACTGGATGGAGAAGGACGTCATCCCGGCCGCTGATCTCGACGACGGCTGCCTCATATTCGAGTGAGTGGTCGATGAGCAGCCTTCCTGCTACCACCATCACGTTGCACCGCGGGTTTCCGGTTGGTCCCGTCGACCCCCGGATCTTCGGCGGCTTCCTGGAACACATGGGCCGCGCCGTCTATGAGGGGGTCTTTGACCCCAACTCGGCTCACGCCGACCAGGCCGGGCTCCGTCGCGATGTATTGGGTGCCCTGGACCGGTTGAAGATGCCGGTCGTCCGCTATCCGGGTGGGAACTTCGTTTCCGGGTATCACTGGGAAGACGGGGTCGGTGATCCGGCTGAGCGCCCCACCCTTCGTGAACTGGCCTGGTCGAGTATCGAGACAAACCAGTTCGGGACCGATGAGTTCATGGGGTTGTGCCGCAAGCTCGGCTGGACCCCGATGATGGCAGTGAATCTTGGAACCGGTACGCCGGAGGAGGCCAGGAACTGGGTCGAGTACTGCAACTCCCCCACCGGGAGCCGCTACGCCGACATGCGTGAGGCCAATGGCCATCCAGATCCCTACGGGGTTCCTCTGTGGTGTCTCGGCAACGAGATGGACGGCCCGTGGCAGCTCGGGCACGGGCCGGCCGCCGAATACGCCGTCCGTGCTCTCCAGGCGGCCAGGATGATGAAGAGGGTCGACCCCTCGATCGAGCTGGTGGCCAGTGGGTCGTCGATGATCGAGCTCGACACGTACCTCGAATGGGACCGCCAGGTTCTCGAGTACCTGGGTGGCAGCGTCGATTACATCAGCCTCCATCGTTATGTGGGCAACGAGCGAGACGATACTGCCGACTATCTGGCCGTCACCGCCTCCATCGATGCGCAGATCGAGGCCGTCGATGGCCTCTGCCTCTATGTTCAGGCCAAGCGCCGAGGGCGGCGCAGAGCCTATCTCTGCTTCGACGAATGGAACGTCTGGTACAAGGAGAGTGACATGAATGGGGCCGGCCAGGTCGCTCCCCACCTGATCGAGGAGCGCTACAACCTGGAAGATGCCCTCGTCGTGGCCGGCTTCTTGAATAGCTTCATCCGCCACGCTGATGTGGTGAGGGTCGCAAACCTGGCTCAACTCGTCAATGTGGTCGCCCCCATCCAGACCAGGGGTGATGACCTGCTGATCCAGTCGATCTTCCATGTGTTCGAGCAGTACGCCAAGCGCCGTTCTGGCATCTCACTTCGACCATCGGTGGACGGACCCACCTACCAGAGCGAGTCCTATGGCTCGGTCGATGTGATCGACACCAGTGCCATCGTCGACGACAGCCAGCTCCATGTCTTCGTCACCAATCGCAGCCTTGATGCTGAAGCCCCCGTTGAGATCGAGCTGGCTGACATGGCTCTCAGTGCAGTAGTCGACGCCTCCATCATCACTGGAGCGGGACCCAAGGCAGAGAACACCTTCGATGACCAGACCGTCGTCTGCTCCGCTCCCTTCGAGGGGGTGGCAATCACCGGAGGACGAAGCCACTGCATCCTCCCTCCCCTCTCAGTCACGGCCCTGACCTTCAGCCTGGTCTGAGTGGCGCGACCTCCTGTTTGGCAGCTCCGACTCAGTCCTTGTGGTAGAAGGTCTCGCGCTCTCGTGAGGCTCGGACGACGGGGATCTCGTTGTCTTCGAGAGGACGGAGGTACTGCTTGCGTTCCAGGGCCTGTTCGATGTACGGCGCCAGCTCCTCAGCTTTGCGGGCTTCTCGTTCCTCTCGTCCTTCGACGAACTCGGGCAGGACCTCGGCTCCGAACAGCTCCAGGCTCTCGCAGATGTGTTCGTGGCGGTTACGGCCACCCTGCTGGAGGAAGATGGTCTGATCGATGCCCGAGTCGCGCATCGCTCTCAACATCTCGGCGTAGTCAGCCGGGGTGCCAATGGCCGGTGAGGCCACGGTCGGCAGATCGCGCTCCTTCAAGGCCTCGTATTCGTCCCAGAGAGTGGTGCGGCCGGGAATAGTGTCATTGGCCACCAGAGCGTTGATGGCGTAGCGGAAGAACTCAAGGCCCCCGCTCCCCCTCCGTCGGGCCTCCTCGGCGTCATGGTGCAGGGAGAAACCAGCCACCATGGCGATATTGGCGTTGACACTATGACCTAGGGGGACGCACTCTTCAGACCGGATGATGTCGTAGTAGGTGTCGGCCCAACCCCTGGCGTCTTCGGGGTCGACGAAGCTGAAAGACAGTGCCCCTAGCCCGTTGCGGGCCGCGATCTCGATCGTCTTGCGGTTGGTGCACGCCAGCCACATTGGAGGATGGGGCTTCTGCATTGGCTTGGGCAGCACATTGCGACACGGCATCGAGAAGCCGTTGCCTTCGAAGCCGGGGTAGGGCTCCATCACCATCATGTTGGCGATCTGCTCGGCTGCTTCGAGTGACAGCTCTCTCTTCTGCTTGGTCGGAATGCCATAGCCTTGCAGTTCGAGGCGGGTCGCCCCTTCACCGACACCGAAATCGACCCTGCCGTTGGAGATCAGGTCAAGCATGCTGACTGCTTCGGCCGTTCGGGAGGGATGGTTGTAGTTGGGGATCACCTGGCGGATACCGAACCCGACGCGGATCTGCTCGGTCTTGGCCGCCAGGGCAGTCAGGAACACCTCGGAGGCCGAACAGTGAGAGTATTCGTCCAGGAAGTGGTGCTCGACCGCCCACGCGTAGTCGATACCAAGCCGGTCAGCGACCTGTACCTGCTCGATGGCCTCGTGGATGAGCTTGCGTTCGGCCCCATCCGTCCAGGGCTTTGGTAGCTGCAACTCATAGAACACGCCAAAACGCATGGGTCCCCCGTCTCGATCTCGTCTGTTGCCGCAGTTTGCCAACCAACACGGCCCCAGGGCAAAAGCCGAACTTCCGCCTCCCAGTTTCCGTGGCCTGTTGGGCGTCGATCTCCGCCTCGTACACCAGAATCTGAGCTTGTGCAGGAGGAATGCCACCCAGAGTCCCAACAAGGTTGTTGCAGGAGCGCTATTGTCCCAGCCTTGGGTTGGGTCAATAGGGAGATGAAAGCGGCCATGCTGGCCGGCAGGTCTGGCGACGGTCGTCCGCCCTCAGGCCCCGACCTCTTGGATTCGGCCCAACCGCTGTCAGCGGTTTCGATCGTCCACCAGCGGATTGCAGAGATCGGTGCTCGCCTTCCTACCGAGTTGCTGGATCCATTTCCCATCCAGCCTTCGCCTGCCTTCGCGGCCAAGCTGGGAGTGGCGACCCTGGTGGCGAGCCTCGCCATCATCCTCGTTCCCGGCCAGCGACCCCAGGCCAATCTGATTGCTGGGGGCCTCTCCACCAATGCTCGTGAGACAATCGGGATCGTCTCAGCACGCAACGCTGACGCCCTGAGCATGAGCGGATCCGTGTCCGGACCGACCGCCACCTCATCCCCGTCGAACTCATCGCTGGGCGATGGTAACGATCGCAACCGCGGGGCCGCTCCGTTCGTCATCGACCTGGCCGATCTCTCCCCCGACGATCCCGATCAGAACGGTGAGTGGGTCGAGCCTGAACTGGAGCCTGAGGATCAATGGGTCGATGGTGGCAATGGGGTCGCCCTGCCCGACGTCCTGCTCCGTATCCGCTTTTGTGAATCAACGAATGACTATGGGGCGGCCCACATCAACTCCTCAGCTCGGGGTGCCTACCAGTTCCTGACCAAGAGCTGGATCTGGTATGGACATGCCGAGCGCTTCGGGGTACCTGAGGCCAATCTGGCCACCCCAGCCCAACAAGACGAAGCGGCCCTACTCACCCTCAACTCGCAGGGGGCGGGGCCTTGGGCTGAGAGCAGACCATGTTGGGATGACCCGGAGATCGATCCCCGCTACCCGACCGCGGGGCCACCCCCGACGGTGGCGACCACGACCACGGCCTCGACGACAACCAGTGGCCCGACCACAACAACACCAGCAACGACTTCGACGACCGTACCCTCGTCGACAACCACGACAACGACTGCTTCCACCACCACGACCCAACCATCGTCGACGACAACCTCAGCCAGTACCACCACGACTGGTTCCACCACGACCAGTTCCACCACTACGACCCAAGCGTGAGCACTGCCGCTGAGCGCAATTCTTGACAGCCGGGAGCCGGGCTCGACAGACTCCGGCTCATGGTGTCGAACATTT
>JAAETV010000166.1 GCA_024227975.1 Actinomycetes bacterium | reverse complement strand
TCGGGGGCTGACTCCCGCTGAAAAACCCCATCGGTCCCGCTTGTCGTGTCACTAGGGTTGGGCTGTGGGCCATATTGACGTGAACTCGGTCAGCTTCTCGCTGACGGTCGGCCAACGGCTGCTCGATCAGGTCTCGTTCACCGTCGGGGAGCGCGAGCATGTTGCCCTCATCGGAGCCAACGGGGTTGGCAAGACCACCATGCTCCGTCTCATCGCCGGTGTTGAGCAGCCGAACGCGGGAGTGATCGGCCTCAGCGGCTCCGTGGCCTTCATGCGCCAGATGACGACCGATGACTCCGTCACCGTCCGCGACCTGTACCTCTCCCTCTCCCCTGAGCGCTACCGCGAGGCGGCAGCCCAGCTGACCCGAGCCGAGAAACGCCTAGCCGACACCTCCACCTCCTCCTCGACCGAAGGTGCCGCCGGAGGAAGCTCCGGAGAAGACGCCGGCCTGCGCTACGCCAAGGCTCTGACCCAATGGGAAGACCTTGGTGGCTATGACCTCGAGGTGACCTGGGCCGCCAGCGCGGATCGGGCCGTTGGTAACGGATGGAGCGCCCTGGCCGATCGGTCAGTCACCAGCTTCAGCGGAGGGGAGCAGAAGAGGCTGGTGCTGGAGCTCCTGTTCAGTTCCGAACACGAGATTCTGCTCCTCGACGAGCCCGACAACTTCCTCGACATCCCGGGCAAGTCATGGCTGGCCGATCGGCTCAATGAATCAGACAAGACGATCCTGTTCGTCAGCCACGATCGCCAGCTCCTGGCCGATGCGGCCTCCAAGCTGGTCACCATCGAGTCCCATGGAGCCTGGAGCCATGGGGGCTCGTTCGACGGTTGGGCTGAGGCCCGTGAAGCCCGCAAGGTCCGCATCGATGATGAACACAAGCGGTGGGCCGCAGAGCGGAAACGGCTTCACAGCCATATGCGGATCATGAAGCAACGAGCCGCTGTCAATGATGGAAACGCCAGCCGGGCCCGGGCGGCCGAGACCAGGCTCCGTCACTTCGACGAAGCTGGACCCCCACCGGACAAGGTGCGGGACCAGAAGGTGACCATGCGTCTGGCCGGGAGCCGGTCGGGCAAGCGGGTGGTGATGGCCGAACAGCTGGAACTGACCGACCTGACCTTCCCCTTCGATCTCGAGCTCTGGTACGGGGACCGTCTCGCAGTCGTCGGTCACAACGGCACCGGGAAGAGCCACTTCCTACGTCTCCTGGCTGGTGACGAGGTGGCGACAACCGGTAGTTGGCGGTTGGGGGCCAACGTCAAGCCCGGTCTGTTCTCCCAACTCCACACCCACCCCGAATGGCAAGGCCGTCGCCTCCTGGATCTGCTGGCCGACCATGAGCTGGCCCGCGGTCCTGCCACCAACCGACTCCGACGCTACGAACTGGCCGACCAGGCCGACCAGGGTTGGGAGACGTTGTCCGGGGGTCAGCAGGCCCGCTTCCAGATCCTGTTGCTGGAGATCGGGGGTGCAAACCTCCTCCTGCTGGATGAGCCAACCGACAACCTCGACGTGGCCTCGGCCGAGGCGCTCGAAGTCGGCCTCGCTGCTTTCGAGGGGACGGTGCTAGCCGTCAGCCACGACCGTTGGTTCCTCCGCTCCTTCGATTGGTTCCTCGTATTCCAGGATGACGCTGAGGTCGTGCTCTCCCATGACCCTGAGGCGGCCCTTAGCGGAGTTTGACGGTCGCCTCCTGGCTGACCAAAAGGGGTTCCGGGAATCATGATCCTTGGAGGTGGGTTTCCTAGTACGTGGTCAGAGCGAGGCCCAAGCTTCCGTCCCCCGTTCGGCTCGGGGGTCGGCTGTCACAGTACGGCAGTTGGATTGCGTGCTGTCTGGGACGAGGTCCGCGGGCGCCGCTCAGCGAGAACGACGTCGCCGAACTGGCCAATGAGGTCGGTGAGCAGGCGTTCGCCGGCGGTACTTTCGTCTTCCGCCGAGGCGACCCCGCGGCCCGCATCCATGTCCTTCGATCGGGCACCATTGAGCTGTCGAGAAAGATCAACGGCCGGCGGGTAGCCCTCCAGATACTCCGCCCCGGCGATGTCTTCGGTGATGTCCCCGCCTTCCTCGGCGAGCCCGAACCTTTCGACGCCAAGGCCATCGAAGACTGTGTGATTCTCTCGCTGGACACCGATGCCCTGTTCACCATGTTGTCGACACGACCCAGGGTGGCTAACCGCTGGTTCATGTCGTTGGCCGAACGGATGACGGGGCTCCAACATCGCCTCATCGACCTCCTGGCCGGCTCGCTCGAATCCCAGCTTGCTTCCATCCTGCTACGCGAGGCGGGGACCGAGGGTGAGGTCCGCCTGACCCAGGCCAACCTGGCCGAGATGGTGGGAGCTCCCCAATCCAGCGTCCAGCGAGTGCTGAAGTCATTGGAGACCGCAGGGCTGATTGCCCTCAAGTACCGGCGGATCGAACTGGTTGACGCTGCCGGGTTGCTATCCCTGATAGACGACGAGCCGTGACGAGAGCGTTCGTATTGTCTGGTGGGGCCAGCCTCGGCTCGATCCAGGTCGGCATGGCCTTGGCCTTGGAGCAACATGGAATCGAACCCGATCTTGTTGTTGGGACCTCGGTTGGCGCCATCAACGTGGCCTGGTTGGCTGCCGGACACTCGGCCCACGAGTTGGCTTCGATCTGGCAGGATCTGACCCGCTCGGATCTATTCCCTCTGCGTCCTCTGGTCGGGCTGCGAGGTTTCGTCGGCCGTCACGACCATTTCGTGCCCAACACCAAGCTGCGCCAGATGTTGGAGACCCACCTTCCCTTTGCCCGGTTGGAGGAAGCCCCCCGTCGGTTCGAAGTGATCACTACTGATACCCGCTCGGGTGAGGAAGTGGTGTTGGAATCAGGCCCAGCCGTCGAAGCAATCCTGGCCAGTGCGGCCCTCCCCGGGGTCTTCCCCCCGGTCGAGGTCGAAGGGCGGGCCCTTATCGATGGTGGGATGACCAACAACACCCCATCACTCGGGCCATCGAGGCAGGGGCCTCAGAGGTCTGGATCCCGTCGACGGGCTACTCCTGCGGGCTGAGTCAGCCCCCGACGGGCGCGCTGCCGATGGCACTCCACGCCGTGGCCCTCCTCGTCCAACAAAGGCTGATCCTGGAGACAACAGGACGGGACTACCCGGTCCCCGTCCACCTGATCCCACCTCCTTGCCCCATCTCGGTCGCTCCGACCGACTTCAAGCAGACGGGTGGTCTGATCAAACGATCACTACAGGGAACCAAGCAGTGACTCGGCAACGGGTGCCCCAACGCCATGCCTCTGACCGTGCCGCACCAGCACCAGCATTCCTGAGCTGGACGTCCCAACAGGGGTGTCGGCGGCCACTGTGAATTGCCCGCTCGAGGCCAACAGAGCAAAGACCAGTTGGCCACGGTCCGTGATCATGATCTCCGGGTCTGAGGTGCGCGAGAGCCGGATCGCGAGTGCGCCGTGAATAGACCGGACGGCTGAACGAGCGTCGTTGCCGATCGTCCGGAAAGTGCCTCGGGTGGCCGCAGGGTCGTCGGCTTCGAACACTCCTAGCTGCCGTTGTCGAGTGTTGATCAGTTGATGGGGGGACGTTGTGCCCTGCCCGAAGCTACCGATCACCATCACAGTCCAGATAGACCACCGCTCGGGGGCGCATCATGGACAAGCAGAGAAGAATCGAACGGGTTGTCGGGTCACTCTTCATTCTTGCAACGGTTTCCTCCAGCCTCGGATTCATCCTTTTGGAACCCGTTCTGGATGACACTGACCCTCTCGGAAGCGTCGCCTCGAACGAGACGCAGGTCATCCTCGGAGCATTCCTGCTGCTCATCAATGCCGCCGCCGTTGTCGCCATCCCAGCCCTGCTCTTCCCGATCTTCCGACAGCACAACCCCCACCTCGCTCGTCTGTACCCCGGGTCACGGATCGTCGAGGCCGTCGTTCTCGTCGTCGGCGTCGTCGGCCTCCTCTCACTTGTGACCTTGAGCAGGGACTACACGCCAACCGGCCCTGATGCCGCCAGCTACCAGACATCAGCCACGGCGTTGCTGGCCGTGTACGACTGGGGTGCCCTACTCGGAATCATGTTCTTCTTCAGCCTCGCTGGCCTGCTACTGAACTATCTCCTGTACCGAGCCCGACTCGTCCCCCGGTGGCTCGCAGTTTGGGGACTGATCGGTGTCGCACTGCTCCTGATCCAGGGATTGTCAGAGACCTTCGAGGCCGACAACCTCGAAATCATGTCGCTCCCCTTTGCCATCCAGGAGATGGTCTTCGCCCTATGGCTGATCGTCAAAGGGTTCGCCCCAACTGCCAGCCCCGCAACCACCTCATCAGAACAACTGGAGCCAACGTGAACAAGCGGAGAACTGTTGTCTGGCTGATCTGACCTCAGAAGTGACCGGCCCCAGGTTGCGGTCAAGCCGACGAACGAGCAGGTCGGGTTCTGCAGAGATCACGAGGAGCACCCGGCGAGTGGCCTCACCGGCCGACGGCCGAGATTTTTCAGTGCTCGGGTCGTGCCGT
>JAAETV010000165.1 GCA_024227975.1 Actinomycetes bacterium | reverse complement strand
TGAGGATCGCCAGCTGTTCCTCTATGACGGCAACAAGCATCTCTTTGCCGATGCCAGCCTGCCGTCTTATGACGAAGTCGCTGCCACGCTACTGACGAGGCGCGTGCTGGACTTCCTCAACGGTGTTGGCTGACGGCGTGGTCATGCGGGCCAAACCGCTAACAACGCTCGGATGATAACTCCCGTCAGGCACGCATCACGGCACGTATGCCCTGATCGACAACGCTCCTCGGCTAGTCCTGAGGGAACCTGGCCCGTCTGGGACCAGGATCGGCGCTGGCCACCGTCGGTCCGAGCGGCACATTATGCGTGGCACGTTTCTTCGCTGTGAGTACTCCAGGTACTCGGGTTCGCCGGCACCGGAGCGTGCCAGATCGCGATTCCCGAGTGGCGTTATCGAGCGGGCCCAATGAGGCGGGTCAGCCAGATGGCCGAGGCCGAGCGGTTGCCGCCTTTTGCGGCCATCGTCGACGGGTAAGACGCATGAAATGAGCGCTTCCTTGCCGTTATGAAAGCCGGCCACCCAATCAGCTGTTTGCTGGTGGACTTGACCTGCGGTGCGTGAAGCGTCGGTAGACCCAGCCGACCGAGACGAGCGCGGCAAGGTCCAAAATGGCGACGAATGCCACATCCCCAGCAGTTGCCGCAAAGAAGTTGCTGACCTCGCCGGCTTGGCCCGGGTCAGTGTCGACGGCCGAGCAGCGGATGGCGGGCGGCAGCCAAGTCCTGTCGGCGCTGAGGATCTCCAGCCCCTCGAACCACGGCAACGCGTTCTCACAGGCTCCCTGTGGGTCAGCCACGCCGTCGACGGTGACAAGTGTGAACAGCCCCGCTGAGCCGATGAGAACCACGAGCCCGATCCATAAACCGATCGTCCCCAGCCGAATGTCGGGAGTCGGGTTGGCCTCCGAGCGCATGCCAGGGGAATCAGATCGCACGCCGACAATGGTGTCATGCCTGCGAGACCATCCTCGATCGCCGGGTCAGGGGTCGCGTCCAACTCCGCTACTCGACAGCATCTGGCCGCGCGCTGGATCCGGCAATCCCGACCACGCTGCCGCTACCTCACCCTCACCAATGGCCCGCTGAGGACGCGACAACGATCAATTCGACGACGACGTCAACGTGCCCGAGGATGGCATCACTACGAGAGCGCATAGAAATGCTCACGCCACCAGGGCAAACGCATCCGGTCGGCATACCCGAGCACCGGGACCCTCGCAGTTCGCCGGTTTGTCAGCGCGAGGATCCGTCGTTATGAGCGGTGATCCCGGGCTAAGCATGTGATTGCCGATCCCGGTGTCAGTCTGGTGGTGGCCATAGATCAACGATGTCGCTCATACCCCGCGTGATCACATCGGCTGGGACCGTGACGCTCACGTCGGGGACGTGAGCAGCGGGCCATTGGGCGAGGAGCTCAACCGATTCGTTGTTCGGCCCGGGCCAGGCCCACAAGCTGATCGAACACCGACCGCCACCGCCTGACCCATAGCTGGGGATGATGACCAGACCATCAGTATCAGGAGGGCTTTCTAGGTAGCGACAGTACGAATTCTCACCTTCCTCCCTTGTCGTGGTCATCGCTGCCCGGCCATCGCCGTAGCGAATGCCAAACCGGAAGTAGTCCTCTGAGGCGATCGACTGTTCACGACGCATCTGCGGATTGTCCTCGAAATCCACTAGGGCCCAGGGGAACGCCCCCGACACCTTCCGGCCGTCAATGTCGTTGCCGGGCATGTAGAGCTCCAGTGAGACCATCAGCCCGGTCGGGTATATCAGGATACGGTCGAGCCAGATAGCGAGGCGGTCGTTGTGAAACAGGGAAGTTCGGATCGGGACCACCCCTCCGAGAATCTTCTCTGATGGTCCAAGCCATTCTGGCTGGACCCAGGGCTCCTCCGGTGCCGTGTCGGCGTCGTCGGGCCGAGGTGCCACGTTGATCGGGTCGAAGAAGCTCACCCTCACACGTTAGTCGGGTCAACGCGCCTGCCCAGCCAGCAGGTATCGCCCACACGAGGTCACGCAAGTCGTGAGGGTTGTTCTCAGATTCGTCGGGTCGCCCCGAGCCTGGTCCGCGCGACCGTGGCCCATGGTGTGCTCAGGTCTGCAGCAATGGAGTCGCCGGCACTCTCGGCTGCGGAGCCGAGGAGATCTGCGACCGCGAGAGCTGTATGAAGCAATACTGCCGGATCGTTGGGTAGCGAGTAGGTCGATTGGAGATCATGTGGCAGGTGGAAAGGTTCGAAGTCGAGGAGACTCACCAGAGCGAACGACGGGGTGGGAACCTGGTTGGCGACGACAAACAGCCACAAGGCTTGGCGACGAGCTTCGTTCAGCGACTCGACTGCCTCGAACAGCGACTGACGGTGGATGTACTTGGCTGTGTTGGACAGCGCCCACCATCCGAGCATGGCCCATTCTCGGACCTGTTCAGCAGTCCCAGTGGCGACCGGCGGTGTCCAGGGTTGAGCCAGCAACCCGTCGTTGTCTATGAGTGCCATGGAACGCCCGATAACACTGGCGCGAGCCCAGCTGGATGGCGCGCACTACGGCACGACCCGAGCACTGAAAAATCTCGGCCGTCGGCCGGTGAGGCCACTCGCCGGGTGCTCCTCGTGATCTCTGCAGAACCCGACCTGCTCGTTCGTCGGCTTGACCGCAACCTGGGGCCGGTCACTTCTGAGGTCAG
>JAAETV010000164.1 GCA_024227975.1 Actinomycetes bacterium | reverse complement strand
TGGGATTCGGTGACTGGAACCCGCTGGACCCGGTGGGGACCAGCCTCGAACTTCATCCTGGTCCAGGCCCCGTCACCGGCAAGGGTGAAGGTGACGTCGTCGAGGCCACCAAGGTCGGAGGGAGTCGAGTTGAGCACCTCGAGGGTCCATCCCTGGCCCTGGGAGAAAGAGCGGAACATCTCGAACAGGTCGCGGGCGAAGAGGTTCGCCTCCTCTCCCCCTTCAGCCCCCCGGATCTCGACGATGACGTTGCGGCCTTCGTTGGGGTCCTTGGGTAGCAGGAGAACCTTCAGCTCTTCCTCCAGCCGGGCGATCTCCGCTTCGGCTGCTGCTGCTTCGGCTCTCAACTCATCGCGCTCGGCGCTGTCAGCCTCGTCGAACAAGGCCTTGACCGTCTCGACGTCCTCATGGCGGTCCCGCAGGACCGTCGACAGGGCCACGATGTCCGAAAGGGCGGCGTAGCGCTTGGTCAGCCCGACGAAGCGCTGGTTGTCGGCGGCCACCTCAGGGTCAGCGAGGCGCGCCTCGAGCTCAGCGTGCTCATCTTCCAGGGCCTGCAAGCGGTCCAACATTGGGTCGAGAATACCGGCGGGCTCAGGAGCTGCGGAGGGTGTTTGGGGCCCTCATCTGATCCCTGACCTGATCCAAGGCCCTTCGATGGCCATTGCCCGGGCCCGTTCCACCCCTTCGAGGAGGCCAACATTGAGGTCGAGATCTCGGCCCGGCATGGCCAGAATCAGCTGGGCCGACGGGTCACAGCGGTGGCGATAGTCAACGGCTTCAGGGACGAGATCGAGGTCGACCCCGACCATGGTCACCACCACTACCGGCTCTCCGGACGCCAGCTGGCCATGACAGGCCGCAGGTTGGGTCGCCATCAACCCTTGGCGGGGACGGAGGGGTACCAACGGCTCGAGGTGGGTGGCTCCGACAGGGCTCGGGTCGTCGACAAGGCTGGCTCGAAGCCAGCGCTCGCGAGCCACCCGGGTGAGGGGATGGTGGGCGTGACCAGAACGAAACTCGGCGACAGCAGCGATGACGCGGCGCAGTCCGGTGTCAATATCGAGGTCGGAGTGGACGAACTGGTTCAGTTCACGGTCGGCTTGACCGACACCGATATCGATTACGGGTCCGTCGAAGCCGTCGACCACGCGGGCGATTTCGAGTCCAGCCACCTCGCCGACCAGGACCCCGTAGTCGTCGATGGGCGAAGCTCCGGCCTCGCTCATGATCCCGGCCAGAGCCCAGTGGTCGGCCGGCAAGGTGGGAGGTTGGGCGCAAGGCCCTGGTTCAGCGGGACTGACCTCAGCCCCGTCAACGGCCCACACCCCGACCCGCGGTTGGCAGCCGATCAGCTCAGCTCGCCGGGCCAGGTCGGAGGCCCCGGAGCCGGCCAGTACTTCGACCCGATCGAGGGACTGGCTCGTGGCCCAACGCAGGGCGCGGCCAAGGGCCCGGGGATCCTCAGAGACGAAGAAGTAGCCGATGTCGCCGACTGAACCTGCCCCGTCGCCGATCGACGTATCGACGTCGGCCAGTTCGACATTGGCAAGACTGCGGGCCAAGGCCCGGAGCCGGACCTCGATCAACGCTGGTTCATCGACCGACGGTCAGCCCTCGGAGCTGGAGCCCGCCCGCTTGCGACGGCCCCCGTAGCGGCGCTCGAAGCGCTCGACCCGGCCGGCGGTGTCGACGATCTTCATCTGACCGGTGAAGAACGGGTGGCTAGCCGATGAAATCTCGACCTTGGCCAGGGGGTACGTATTGCCGTCTTCCCACTCAATCGTCTCTTCGGTCTTGATGGTCGACTTGCTGAGGAACGAGAACTCGGCGGCTGCGTCCATGAACACAACGGGCCGATAGTTGGGATGGATGTCGGACTTCATAGCGTCTCCAGTGTGCCGGACAGGTTGCCCTAAACCGACGGGGTCTTGGCCATTTCGGCCAGGAAATCAGCGTTGGTCTTGAACGTGCCGAGGCGCTCGGTGAGCATCTCGACACCGCCGGCCGAGGATCCTTCTTCTCCCATGGCCGATAGGACTCGTCGCAGTTTCCAGGCCAGCTTGAGCTCCTTGGCGTCGAATAGGAGCTCTTCGTGGCGGGTCGATGATCCGTCGACGTCGATGGCGGGGAAGATCCGCTTCTCAGCCAGGCGGCGATCAAGGCGTAGCTCCATGTTGCCGGTGCCCTTGAACTCCTCGAAGATGACCTCATCCATGCGGGACCCGGTGTCGACCAGGGCGGTGGCCAGGATGGTCAGTGAGCCGCCTTCTTCGAGGTTGCGGGCCGCGCCGAAGAAGCGCTTCGGCGGATAGAGGGCAGCGGCATCGAGCCCACCGGACATAGCCCGGCCCGTCTGGGGGGCGGTGAGGTTGTAGGCCCGGGACAAGCGGGTGATCCCGTCAACTATGAGACAGACGTCTTCACCCACTTCGACCAGCCGCTTGGCCCGTTCGATGGTCAACTCGGCTACGGCGCAATGCTCTTCTGGGGGACGGTCGAAGGTCGAGGCCGCCACCTCACCATTGCGCAGATGCCGCTTCATATCGGTGACCTCTTCTGGCCGCTCGTCGAGGAGCAAGACAATGAGGCGGACTTCGGGGTTGTTGGTCTCGATGGCACGGGCGATGTCCTTCATCACCGTGGTCTTGCCCGCCTTGGGGGGTGACACGATGAGGCCGCGCTGTCCCTTGCCGATGGGGGCCACCAGGTCAACGATCCTGGTCGTCATGTTCAGCGGTTCCTCCCTCATCTCCAAGACCAAGCGCTCGTCGGGAAACAGGGGGGTCAGATCGTCGAATCGGGGCCGCTTCCTAGCTTCCTCCGGTGGCTTGCCGTTTACGGCGTCGATCTGGTGGAAGCCAGGGTTCTTCTCGTTGCGGTTGGCGGGGCGCGACAGGCCAGTGAGGTGGTCACCCTTGCGTAGCCCGTATTGGCGAACCTGCTTGACCGAGACGTAGACGTCTTCCTTGCTCGGCAGGTACCCGGCGACCCGGAGGAAGCCGTAGCCCTCATCTCGCAGGTCTAGTGAGCCGGCGACGGGTACGGGCTCAGTCGAGATCGGATCATTGCCTGCCTCGTCGCGGTCGCGGCCTCGACCCCGGCCTCGACGGCGGCTACGGCGGTTGGGATCGGTGTCGCCCTCACCCCGGTTGCCGTCGCGATTGTCACCCCGGTTGGCATCACGGTTGGCATCACGGTTGTTGTCTCGGTTGCTGTCTCGGTTGGAGTCACCGCGGTTGCGGTCTTTGTTTCGCCCTCCACCCTTCTGGCCTCCGCTTTGGCTGGAGTCGGCCAGTTCGATCTCCCAGTCGGCCAAGGGCTCGCCGTCGGGTCCGACAGGATGTTGGGAACCGGAGTCGGCCGAGTTCTTGCGGCCAGATCGGGCTCCGCGTTGGCCGCGACCACCACGGTTGTTGGCCCCTTGCTTGGCCGCGCCATCTGAGTCTTCGTTGCTGTCGCTGTCGGCCTTTGCCGAAGTCTCCGGGGCGGAGGAGCCCTCGTCTGGCGGATGGGAGGGGCTCTTGTCGCCAGCACCGTCTCCGTCGCTGGTGTTGGCGCTGTCTGACTCAGGCTTGGTTTCAGCCTGAGTGTCGGCCGTCGACGGTGCCTCATCAGTGGGAGCCTCGTCGGAGGGCTCCTCTTTGGAGGGCCCAGGGGCGGCTTGTTGGGAGAGCTCGATGATCTGGTCGATGAGATCGGCCTTGCGAGCTCGGCTGGAAGCGGAACCGCCGAGAGCAGAGACGATGGCCTGCAACTCGCTCTTGTCCTTCTTCTCCAGGCCGCCGCGCTCAACAATCAGTTGGTCGCTCATGGGGTTGTCTCCTGCTGGGTGTGAACGGACGGGCGCCGCTCAAGAGCTGCTGGTGTCTTCAATGCCCCGATGGCGGGGACAGAAGAGTTTGTTACGCCCCCGGGCTGCGTTGGATGTCCCGCATGAACCTGGGGGGCCGGTGGCGTGGTGCCCGCTGCACTTCACATGATGTCCCACGACCGGTGAGCGATCGCTTGGAGACACCGACAGCAGAACCACCCCGACCTGCGCCGGTCACTGTATCAAGAGAGCGCTTGGTTGCCACGCATAGGTCCAGCCGCCGACCAGACCGATCCGCTCATTGAGCGGATCGCACGAGGGCCACTCTGGCTGCAATGGCGGCGAGATCGTTTGCCACCACCTCGTAGCGTTCCGAGCGGTCGAAGAGCTCGGACAGGAACGGAGGTAGTGGGGGGCGGACCCCGGTTGCCTGTTCAACGGCATCAGGGAACTTGGCCGGATCGGCGGTGGCCAACACGATCATGGGGACCGATGGGTCACGCCGGACAGCTCGGGCTGTGCAGAGGCCGACCGCAGTGTGGGGATCGATCAGCAAACCGAGCTCATCATGGATCCGCCCTATCTCAGCCAGGGTCTCGTCATCATCGACGCGACCCCAGTCGAGATCGGCCTTGATGGGGGCCGTCCAGGTCGCCGGCACCTCGGCCCGGCCTGTGGTCCGGAACTCGGTCAGGACTTCGGACACGGCTTGCCCGTCACGGCCACTGGCTTCCCACAGCAGCCGCTCGAGGTTCGACGAGATCTGGATGTCCATACTCGGGCTGAGGGTCGGGAGCACCTCTGTCGCCTCCAGAACACCAGTTTCGAAGAACCGGGGCAGGACGTCGTTGGAGTTGCTGGCCACCACCAACTGGTCGACGACCAATCCCATCCGCTTGGCGTAGATACCGGCCAGGATGTTGCCGAAGTTCCCGGTTGGCACCGTGAACGAAACTGGGGTGGTCGGGGCACGGATGGCAGCGGCCACTGAGCGGGCCGCTGTCACGTAGTAGACGATTTGGGCCATGACCCGAGCCCAGTTGATCGAATTGACGGCGGCAAGATGATACCGGTTGCTAATGGCTGTATCCGCGAATGCCGCCTTGACCAGGTTCTGGCAGTCGTCGAAGGTGCCTTCAACGGCGACATTGTCGATGTTGGAGGCCGTCACCGTCGTCATCTGGCGACGCTGGACTTCGGACACCCGCTGGTGGGGGTGGAGGACGACAGCAGCGACATTGCGACGGCCGGCGAGGGCTTCGATGGCGGCCGAACCAGTGTCGCCTGAGGTCGCGGTGACAACGACGACCTGCTCATGACGACGGGCCAGTTCGTGGTCGAAGAGACGACCGACGAGTTGGAGGGCAATGTCCTTGAAGGCCAGGGTCGGACCCTTGGTCAGGTCGAGCAGGTATTGGTTGTCGCCCAATTCGACCAGCGGGCAGACATCGGGGTGACGAAAGCCAGCGTAGGACTGGCGGACCAATTCGGCGAACACGTCGGGCTCGATCGACCCTTCGACGTAGGGGCCCATGACCTTGGTCGCCACCTCGTGGTATGGGGCGTTTGGGGCCAGCTCGTCGAGGCCACCGATGGCGGCCAGCAGGGGGACCTCGGTCGGGCAGTAGAGGCCCCCATCGGAGGCCAACCCGCTGAGCAGGGCACCGGCGAAGTCGAGCTCGGGGGCTTGGCCCCGGGTCGACTGGTAGCGGATGGTCACTCCCCGACCACGCGCAGGAAGCTGCGCACGTCGGTGACCACTTCGAGGTCGCGGAAGCCTTGGAGGACGGCCTGAATGTTCCGCTCCCGGCCCCGGTGGGTGATGAAAGCAATTCGAGCGCCGCTACCGAGCCCTTCCTGTTCCATCGAGCGGATCGAGATGTCGTTCTCGCCAAATACGCCGGCCACCGAGGCCAGCACACCGGGGGCGTCGTCGACCTCGATGTTCACGTAATAGGCGCTCTCGAGGTCATCGATGGGCCGGATCCTGGCTCGGGGACCGTTGGGGACGGGGCGGTGGGTGCCCCGCACCCGATTGGTGGCGGCGTCGATCAGGTCGCCCAGGACCGCACTGGCGGTCGGTGCCCCACCGGCGCCCCGACCGTAGAACATCAGCTCACCAGCCGAGGTGCCCTCCACGAACACAGCATTGAAGGTGTCGCGGACCGAGGCCAAGGGGTGAGAGACCGGGACCATGGCGGGGTGGACTCTGACCGCTATCTCACGCCGCTCTCCGGGCGGGGCGACCACGTCGGCAACACTGAGAAGCTTGATCTCGTAGCCAAGACGACGGGCGAAAGCAATGTCGGCCTGGCTGATCGCGGAAATACCTTCGTGGTAGACGTCGCCGGCCACCACGTTCTCACCGAAGGCCAGGGAAGCCATGATGGCGGCCTTGGCTCCGGCGTCGTACCCTTCGACGTCGGCCGTCGGATCTCGCTCGGCGTATCCAAGGCGTTGGGCTTCGCCCAGGGCGTCGCTGTAGGAGGCCCCCTCTTCGGCCATCTTGGTCAGGATGTAGTTGGTGGTCCCATTGAGGATCCCCATCACGGTGGTCACGTCTTCACCCAGCAGGGATTCCCGCAGTGGCCTGACGATGGGGATGGCGCCGGCGGCCGCAGCCTCGAACAGGAGGTCGACCCCGTTGGCATCGGCAGTGGCGTAGAGCTCGGCCCCCACATTGGCCAACAGCTCCTTGTTGGCCGTGATGACAGACTTGCCGGCTTTGAGTGCAGTCTGGATCAGGGATCGGGCCGGCTCGATGCCTCCGATCACCTCGATGATGAGATCGATCGACGGGTCATTGACCACGCCTTCGGCATCAGTGGTCAGCAGGGACGGGTCGAGTGCGGTGCTGCGCTCCTTGGTTGTGCTGCGAACCGCAATCCTGGTCACATCAAGCTCGACCCCGGCCGTGGCCATGATGGTCTCACGACGCTCAGCCAGGAGCTCGACCAGAGCTCCACCGACATTTCCGCAACCCAGGAGACCGATGTTCACAAGGATTGAGCCTATTGGGGACTTCGCTAGCCGACGTCTGTCGCTAGCAGATCGTCGTACGTTTCACGCCGGACAACAAGGCGGGCATCACCTTGGCGGCAGAAGACGACGGGCGGGCGGAGGATCTTGTTGTAGTTGGATCCCATGGAGTGGCCGTAGGCCCCGGTGACGGGGGTGGCCACTACGTCACCGACTTCGAGGTCATCGGGCAGGCTCGCCTCACGAACCAGCAGATCACCAGACTCGCAGTGCTTGCCGACCAGACGGGCTTGCAGACCACGATCAGCGGTGACCGCTCGGGGAAGGAAGGTCTCGTAGCCGCTGCCATAGAGGACAGGTCGGGGGTTGTCGCTCATTCCCCCGTCGACCGAGATGTAGGTTCGGATGCCAGGCAGATCCTTGACCGTGCCGACGGTGTAGAAGGTGACGGCGGCAGCGGCCGCGATCGAGCGGCCCGGCTCGATACCGATGGTGGCCGTGATGCCGGCGTCGGCCGCGGCCTTGGCGATGATCCGGGACCACTGGGTGATGGTGGGTGCTTCCTCTCCCTCGACGTAGGCCACGCCGAGACCACCTCCGACGACCAGCTCCTCGAGGCCGAGCGGATTGGCGAATGTGCCGACGACATCGACCGCAGCGGCGAAAGAATCGACCCGGAAGACCTGGGAACCGATATGGGCGTGGACCCCAACGAGGTCAACTGATTCCGAGGCCCTGGCTCGCTCGACCGCTGTGGCCGCTAGCCCGGTGGAGACGGTGAATCCGAACTTGGAATCGTCTTGGCCCGTCGCGATGTAATCGTGGGTCTCGGCTTTGACCCCGGGCGTGACCCTCAGCAACACCTTGGGTGCAGCGCCATCGGCGCCACTCACTCCCGCCGCGGCCAGGGCATCGAGGCGGTCGAGCTCGTCGAAGCTATCGACAACGATCCGTCCGACTCCGACCTCGATGGCATGGCGGAGCTCGGCCATCGACTTGTTGTTGCCGTGGAAGGCGAGGCGGGATGCGGGGACGCCAGCCGAGAGACAGATGTAGATCTCGCCTCCGCTGGCCACGTCGATCCCGAGGCCTTCCTCGTGGGCTAGTTGGGCCATAGCTCGACAGAGAAAGGCCTTTGAGGCGTAGACAGCACTGGGGCCGAAAGCAGCGAACGCTTCAGCACAGCGAGCTCGAAGATGCTCTTCGTCGTAGATGAAGAGGGGGGTGCCGAATTCATAGGCCAGGTCGAGGGTGTCGCAGCCTCCGATCAGGAGCTGGCCGGTTGGACCGACCGAGGCGTTGTCGGGAAGGAGGGACCAGGGGATGGGACTCATCTTGCCGCTCCCTACATCTGCTCGGGAGCACTGACCCCGAGCAGATCGAGTCCGGTGGCGAGACCGATCCTGGTCGCTTCGACCAGCCACAACCGAGCTTGTTGGCGCTCGGGCTCGACATCGGTACGAAGGATCGGACAATCGTGGTAGAAGCGATGGAAAGCGGCGGCCAGCTCCCGGACCCAGGTGGTGATCTTGTGAGGAGCACGGTCGGCCATGGCCAGCTCCAACACCTCAGGAAGGGTACTCAGCTGGCGGATCAGCTCGAGTTCACGTTCGTCGATGAGGACCGACAGGTCGACCTCATCGATGGGGCGCCGCTCGATCGAGCGCTCGACGGCCTGACGGCCGATGGAGTGGATCCGGGCGTTGCCGTACTGGACGTAGTAGACGGGGTTCTCGGCTGCGTGAGCGGTGAGTACGTCGAGGTCGATGGTCTGGGGTGAGTCAATCGATTGGAGCAAGTAGGCGAAGCGGGCCACGTCGGGACCAACCTCATCGATCAGGTCACGAATCTCGATCATGGTGCCGGCCCGTTTCGACAGCTTGACCTCAGCCCCGTTGCGGTACAGCTTCACATTCTGGCCAATGATGGCTTCGTAGCTGTCGGCCGGCTTGCCCAGGGCGGACAGGGCCGCCTTCATCCTGGCGACGTAGCCATGGTGGTCGGCCCCGAGCACGTCGATCAGATGGTCGCCTCGGTTGTACTTGTCCCGGTGATAGGCGATGTCGGGCATGACGTAGGCCAGCTCACCGTCGGACTTGATGAGGACCCGATCCTTGTCATCGCCGAAGTCGGTGGTGCGAAGCCAGGTGGCGCCCTCGCTGACGTAGACATGATCGTTGGCCTCGAGCTCGGCCAGGGTGGCATCAGCCGCTCCGCTGGTGACGAGGGCAGACTCGCTCGACCAGGTGTCGAACTCGACGTGCATGGAGGCCAGCACCTCGCGGGCTTCGCGCAAAGAGCGATCGAGGCCCCAGGCCACAGGGTCGGCATCGGCAGGCATCTCGGCTGCCCAATCAGTGATGTACTGGCCGACGTATCCGTCGGCCGGTGGATCTTCGCCCTTGCTGGCAGCCAGCAGCGATTGGCCAAACAGTCTGGTCTGGACGCCTCGGTCGTTGATGTAGAACTCCTTGTGCGTCTTGAAGCCACAGCGATCGAAGATGCGGGCTAGGGAGTCGCCGTAGGCCCCCCACCGGCCACCTCCGGCATGGATGGGGCCGGTGGGGTTGGCTGACACGAACTCGATGTTGACCGACCGGCCTGCCCCGACGTCGAGACGACCGAAGCACTCCTCCCCCTGGGCCACTACCTCTCGGACCAGGTCATGCAACCATGATGTCTTCAGCCGGAAGTTGACGAAACCAGGTCCTGCCAACTCCAGGCTTTCGACATGTTCAAGCTCGGCTTGTTCCAACTCGGCCATCAGCTCCTCGCCGAGTTGTCGAGGGTTGCGGCCGGCGATCTTGGCCGAGGCCAGGGCTGCGTTCGTCGACCAGTCCCCATGTTCACGCCGAGCCGGACGCTCGATCACGACCCCCTCAGGAAGGGGGTCGACACCGAGCTGGCTCATCGCGGTTCGGACGGCTTCGAGCAGTTGCTCGCTGATCATGGGCACCTACTGGCTGGGAGGTAACTGGTCTTGGGCGGCGGAGGAACGGCCAGATACCGAGCGTACTGGACTGCCCTCATCCGTCGGGCCCCAGATCCACCCCATCGGGTGGGTTGTCGTTTTTGAGTTTGTTGTGTCGGCTGCAGAGGATTTGGCCGTTGGTGGTGTTGGTTGGTCCGTTTCGGTTCCAGGCGATGAGGTGGTCTGCTTCGAGCCAGGTCAGTGGTGCGTCACATCCGGGGTGTCGGCATCTCCCTCGGGCCTTGACCAGCAACGCTTGTTTGGTCGGGGCAGGGAAGACCCGGGTTTTGCGTCCGTGTTCGAGGATCTCTCCGTCGGTGGAGAAGATCAGCCTCCGGAACCGAGCGGTGGCCATGGCCGCAGCAGCGAAGTGGGGGTGGAGGGGGATGCCGTTGATGAACTCACAGCGCCCGTCGATGTCGTCGGGATCAAGAGGCACTTCGTCAGCCGGTCGGTTGGGCTGGTCGGGCTGTGGCTGTGGGCCTTCGGTTCGGGGGACCATGGCGAGGAGATGTTCGGCCACGGTTTGGCTCATGACGATGTGGATCAGCGCTCCGGGGAGGTTCGCATCGGGGTTGGCGGCCCCGTTCTGGACGAGGATCATGAACGCGTCGGCCCCTCGTTGGGTGACGGTACGGGTGGAGCCGGTTTCTTGGTCATGACGCCATAGGCGTTGAACGAGGCGGTCCATAGCGGTGGTGAACGCGTGTCCAGCCAAGGGATCGAGTCGGAACCGGCCGGTGACGGAGCCGTCGGAGTTGGTTGAATAATCCAGCGAGCGTTTGACGATCTGGTCGTTGGGTTCCTCACCATCAGGATCAGCACCATGAGCCCAATACCCCAAAACTCGTTGGAACTCGTCCCACCGACACCTGACCGCGGCTTCGACCAGATACTCCTGGGCCTCGACTAGCGCTGTTGTGGTGCGGGGGTTCTCAACTCCTTTGAACGCCTCCACGTGGGCTTGGCTGATCGACCCCGAGGCGAACGCCCCAGCAATGACGGGAAACCCCAGGAGCCACAAACCACGTCGCTGATCAGCCCGGGTGACGCGCGGGTTCGTCCCACCATGGACAGCAACCGCGGCCCCAGTGGAGGAATGACCGCGCTCAACCGTGGGAAGCATGGCCAGATCAACCTTGGCCAGCAACACAGCATTCAATGCCCCGATCTGAGCGACCAAGGACTGGACCTCAACCAGCGCCGCCAACACCTCATCTGGGCTCAGGGTCGACAACGCATCAGCGGCCACCACCCCAGCCGAACAGCCACCACGAATCTCAGCCAACGCTTCGAACAACGGGGGCACGCTCAAACCACCTCCACCAAAGGACCCCGTCCCCGGCAATGTCACACCAGCCAGACAAGATCACAATCAAGTTGAACGGCAGCTACCGCTGCGAGCGCCACCCCGAGAAGCAACGTCCCATCACCATATCGAACACACGTTCGATATGCAACACCCCTGAAGAAGATCACCGACCACCGGAAGCACCACCCAGTTCACGACCGAGATTTCCCGTGCGGATAGCTCCATCGCGGCTAACGTGGTCAGCTGGCCGAGATGCCTCGGCCATGCCCCCGTAGCTCAGTGGATAGAGCATCGGTTTCCGGAACCGTGTGCGTAGGTTCGATTCCTACCGGGGGTGCCGCCTCGATCGCAAAGGGAAGGCCAAGCCCGCAGGCCCCAATCGACCAGCTACTCATCCGGTCCGCTGGGGTCATCTTCCGTATCTGCGCATATTGGGCCCCGTTCTCCTAGAGGCAGGCAATACCCCATCCGGACCGCCTGACCGGTCGTTGCCTCCAGTAGTGTTGACGGGCCGCACGCCGCTACATGTCTCTCCACCCTGGAAGGTGAGCTTCAAGGCGCCCGGGCGTGCCCCGATACCGCAATTCCGCCGCAAGACCGCCGCAAGACCGTCTACGCCACGGACCCGTCCGTTTCCGCAACATGGGCGTAGGTTCGATTCCAGCCGGAGGTGTGAGTCGGCAGAACGACCAGGATGAAAGGCCTCTTCGTGATCCCGGAACCGCCGCCGCCCGGACCGTCAGCCGATGGTCAGGACCACCCTGACCTCTTTGATCCCGACGCCTCCCACCTGGTGACCGCACCTGTAGCCGGACTGGCCCCGGACCTCCGCGAGCCGAACAAGGTCAGCCGATTCGTTCAGGATCTATACGGGGGTCGAGATCACCCGGACCCGCTACTACACCGCCGTCGTTTCTGGTTCCTCACGATCTGCTTCCTGTTCGCAGCCTCTCCCCTGGTCGTAACCCTTCTCGGCCTCCCAGGCGAGACCACGTCAGACGACAACCCCGCCACTCGAATCCTTTCACCTACGACCGAAGCCATGAACCCGGCGGGACCACAGTCCGACACCGACCGATTCGGGGTGGCCCGATCGGAGAGTCCTCTCATCATCGACCTCCGGTCTGATCCCCTCACCCCCGAATCAGCAGGACCCGAATCAGCAGGGCTCGAATCAGCAGAGTCCGCGCCAGCAGAGCCCCAGCCGCTGGCCACCTTCCCCACTGTGGTCCCGCTCCCGACGACGACCACCACCACCGCCCCACCTGAGACCCAGCTTCCCCCCGAGAGCGCCCCCGGAGCGCAGGTAGTCGAGACGACCCTGCAGTTCCACCCCTATACCACGGTGCTCGGCGGCAGTTGAGCCTCAGAGACCTCGTCCGAATCGGTGAGCCAGGCTCAGGATGAATCCGGCCGGTACTCCCGCCGCCACCAGAGCGGCCAGCGGCACCCTCTTCTCGAATCGGTTGAGGCTGAGGCAACGCCGAGCCGTCCCAAAGGCCCGCCCTCGATCCCCCATGGCCGCTTGGGCCAACGCCCGCTGACCCTCGATCCTGGCCAGCCCGACCGGATGTTCGTTGAACTCCGGGTACTTGGCGATCAGATAGCCCAGGGCGTCGTCGATCATCTTCCACCGCTCGAAGAAGAACGAGGCCCCATGCCACCACACCCTCACCAGCGGCTCAGGGGCGACGGCGATGGTCGTGAGTCGAGAAGTGCGAAGGAGCAGGTCGTAGTCCTCGGCGTAGCTTCCCGGCAACTCCTCGTCAACGAGGCCGATCTGCTCCGTCAGTAGCTCACGATTGACGAGCCAGCTCGACGGGTGAACCTCAGTCATCCGGTCATCGAGAAAGCCACCGAACGTCAGCTTGAGCGGATCAGGAATCCGGGGTGTGTCCTTGCCCTTGTAGCGGATGAGGATGCCTGTGCAGGCTGCTTGGGCCAGGGGGTCGGCTCGCAGGGCGGCGAGCTGGGCCGCCAATTTTCCCGGGAGCCATTCGTCGTCGTCGTCGCAGAAGGCGAGCCAGTGGTTCGAGGCCTTGTCGATACCACTGTTGCGGGCACCGGCCAGACCAGGGGCGCGCCCATTGGTTGTGACGATGATCCGGCGCCTGGCTTCATTGCACTCCAGACTGTGATCGGGTTCCGAGCGGTCGAAGACGACGATCACTTCGAGGTGCGCATCGAGCTCCTGAGACATGATCCCATCGAGGGCTCGGCGCAAAAGCTCGGGACGATCGCGGGTTGCGACCACTACCGATACGGACTGGTCCTCGCTGCTCATTGAGGTCCCTCCTCTTGACTCCCGGATCCAGCCGAGAACTCAGCACTCACCGAGCCAGCGGTATCGGCGAACACGGGCGTGACGGCTCCGATGAGATCGTCGACCACCCGGCCGAAGGCAATGACCCCGGGGGCCGGGGTCGACTCGACCGAGACCCGATAGTCATCGGGGCTATCCAGGGCTGCGGCCAACGCTGAAGCCAGCTGGTCTGTCGTGAAGGTGATTCGAGCCAGATCGTGTCGAGCCAGATGTTGACCGAACCGCAACTGATGGTCATCGATGTGCTCGCCATAGGCCGGGTCTCGGGGGAATACGATCGGCAACCGACCAGCGGCTCGGATGTCCATGACCGTCGACGGGCCACCATGGCTCACCACCGCAGTAGCCGAAGCGAACAGATCGCACAGCTCTGTGTGAGCGATCAGGGCATGGCTCTCAGCATTGGCAGTCGGGCCCGCACTCCCCCGCTGGATCACGATCTTCAGGTCAGGCCGGGTCGCGGCCCAATCATCCATCCATCCCACCAACCGGTCGAAAGGGTGATGGTCTGTTCCCACCGAGACCACGATCAAGTCTTGAGCTGTCATCAATACACCGGTCCGATCAGGGTCGAGCCCTCATACAGGTCTTGCTGTTCGGGCCATTGGGTCAAGAACGCGGTGGTGAAGGGGAGGCAGAGGCGCCCGGTCACCGTCCGGCTGTCGATCCGGTCATAGACCTCGAGATAGACAGTCGGAATCTTCATAGCCCGTGCCACCACGAAGAAGGGCAGGGCGACCCCGGCTCCGGTCGAGATGACGACCTCGGGCCGATAGTCAGTCAGGACACGGTGGGCCAGACCGAAGTTGCGGATCAGATTCGGGATGTTGCGGGTAGTGGGGTGGTGGGCCGTGATCACCTCCTCACCTCTCAGCTTCGATTCAGCATCGGGCAGGTCGAAGGTGACCCAATGGCGCCCGTGATGTCTCCACCAAGGACGAAGCTCCATGAGCTGCGACAGATGACCCCCGGCCGAGGAAACCAGCAGGACCCGACGACCTGAATGACCCCCCCTGGTGTCGACAGCGTCTGTTTCCAATCCAACTGGAGAAGCAACCACAGCCATGACCGGGTATCGGCAGCTTCCACAGCGAGCTGAAGGCGTACTCTCGTCCCGACTCCATTGGTGACGATTCCTGCCGATGGCTCTCCCATGGTTGTGGCCCAAGCGATCGAGACCAGTGACGAATTGGCATGGCTGTTCGATCTACTGGGGAAGAGTCAGAGAGGGGCCACCGTCGACTATCTGGGTCGACCGGACCTCAACGATCTGCGAATCCTGATCCCAACGTCTCCGTCGGCGGCGGCCGCCACTGCCCTACGTCGCCCCAACGACGACCGCAGCTGGAACCAACGGATCCAGGCCATCGGGGGCCAGATCATCAGCCGGCTTGGGCTCCTGAACCGGGCCCCGGGACAGTGTCTGGCGCTCCCCCAGTTCGAGTTGGTGGAGCATCTGGCCCGCTGCTTGGGTGAGGCCGAATTGGTGGCCGCTGTCACCATCGGAGCTCAACGTCGTAACCGCAAGCCCGTATTGCAGCTGATCCGACCCAACGGGCGGGTAGTCGGTTTTGCCAAGGTCGGTTGGTCGCCGCTGACCCATGACCTGGTCCGAACCGAGTTCGAGACCCTACAGGCCATCAACGGCCAGCTCCCCCCCAACCTGGTCGCCCCCTCGGTACTGACCGTTGAGCACTGGCGCGACGTAACCGTCGCTGTCACCTCACCCCTCCGGGCTCCCCTCATGGCCGCCGGCCGGCCCCCGACCGAGGCCAACATGGTCCGAGCCATTGCCGCCGCCCAGCCAATTGGGGCCGAGACGGAGGCCCCGACCGCGGTTGTAGCCTCTTCGGCCACCGTTCGAGACGGACTGGCAGTAGGCCTGGCCGAGACAATCGACCTGGACCGACTCCTGGATCGCCATGACGGGGTCGAACTCCCAGTCGGTCTGTGGCATGGCGATCTGACCCCGTGGAACATGGCGCGACGAGGAGCCACTGTCCTGGTGTGGGATTGGGAGTTTGCCGGATGGGGCCGTCCGATCGGATTCGACGCCCTCCATCACCACTTTGAACATCATCGTCGCCAGATCGGAGGCGACAATGAGACGGCGTTGGCCGCCGTGACCAGCGCCTCCTCGCAGGTGCTGGCCCCCATCGAGCTCGACCTCGACGAGGCCCAGCACCGAGCCATCGTCGACCTGTATCTATGCGAGCTCATGGTGCGGGAGCTACGCCTGGCCGACCAACGCTGGTCAGGAGGCGAGCTGGCCACCCTCGGCCAGGCCCTCCGAGCCCTGATCGAGCACCGACTGCGATGACGGCCCAAGCGGCCCGACCGACAGCTCCGGGCCGGCCGCCAACCAAACCCCGGCCGGTGGCCCAGTCGAGCGGAGCGGCCACGAGCCTGGCCCTGGTGGGAGCGGTCGTCACCACGATCGCCAACTTCGGCATAGCCATCATGGTGACCAGGGCCGGGGCCGCCTTCGCCGGCCTCTTCTTTGCGGCAACGGCGGTGGTGACGATCCTTGGCAACTCGTCGGCCCTGGGAACGATGACGGGACTCGTCTACTTCATGCCGGCAGCCCTCGCCATCCCCAACCCCGAGCTGGACCCAAACCCGAGAGCCTTGCTTCAGGTGGCCCTGCGCCCAGTGGTCGGTGCTGGGCTCGGGGTGGCAGCCGCTCTCCTCATCGTGGCTGATCCCCTGGCCTCGCTGATCGCCGACAACGGAGCCGACCAGGTCACGGCCATGCTCCGGGTCCTGGCTGTTGCTGTTCCCTGCTGGGGGGTAACGGTCTCTCTCCTAGGGGCTACCCGTGGTCTCGGCTCGATGACGCCAACGGTCGTCGTGAATCAGATCCTGCGCCCCCTCGGTCAGCTGGGCCTGGTGGCTGCCGTGGTGGCGACCCAGGCCGTCCCCAGCGGTCAAGCTATTGCCGTGGCCTGGGGGCTACCGGTTGTGGCCGGGGTCGGGGCCAGCGTGTTCTCGGTGTGGCGCCTGGGGGGCTTCGTCGGAGGCGGAACATCCCCCGTCTCATCAGCTGAGTTCTGGCACTATGCCCGCCCCCGAGCGGCATCGACCACGTTCCAGATCGCACTCGAACGAATCGACGTCATCATCGTGTCAGCCCTGGCCGGCGAGGCGGCGGCCGGTGTCTACGGAGCCCTGAGCCGGTTCATCACCGCTGGCAACTTCTTGATCTTCGCTATCGGCCAAGCCACGTCGAGCCAGCTGAGGCGCGCCCTGGCTGCCGATCGTCGGGCCGAGGCCCAGGCCTTGTTGGCCAAGACCACTAGCTGGATGGTCCTGCTGGCCTGGCCGTACTTCCTGGTCATAGCGATCAAGGCCGGAGTCTTGGCCTCCCTCCTCAGTCCCGAGTTCGACGTCGGAGCATCGGCCCTCACCATCCTCGCCATCGCCATGTTGGCCAGCGCCTTCGCCGGGCCCGTCGATCTCACCCTGTTGATGCTGGGACGGACGAAGGAGTCACTCGCCATCACCGTCGTGGCCCTGATCATCGACCTTGCCATCGCCGCCTATGCCATCCCTCGCTTCGGCCTAGTCGGTGCCGCCCTGGCTTGGGGCGCCGCCGTTATTGTGCAGAACGGGTTGGCGGCCCTCCGGATCCACCGCCTCGGTCAACTGCGGGCCGGCGGTCGCCCCGCCGTCATCGCCGGACTGGGTGCCTTGGTCGCCGTCGTACCCATCGGGCTCATCACCCCCGACCATCTTGGTGGCACTCTGGCCACCGTGATTCTCGGGGGCACGATCTGGCTGATGGTGGCCGCAAGCTTCAGACGCCAGCTAGGCCTGGTTCGCCACTCCTGACCGGCATCGGTCAGGGGGTCGCGAACCAGGCGATCAGATCATTGATGGCGGCAGCCGCCGTCGGCGATGAGTCGTAGGTCCATTGGCATTCAGGCCAGTCGCGGTCGGTGACACTGAACCAGGCCACGAACTCAATTGGTACGCCGATCTCGTCAGACGTCATGAAGGCGCCGAGGTCACGGATCCATTCCGCCTTGCGGCCTGGTTGCGACGAATCCTCGGTGGAAGCAATCTCGGGAATGGCCAGGGGCTTGCCCCGTTCGGCGGCAAACCCAATGGCAGGAAGCAGCAGGATCCGAGGCTCGGTCCAGGGACGGGTCGTTCCCTGACAGTCGTACCAGTTGTAGGGGTCGACGCCGATGATGTCGACCGTGTCGTCGCCTGGGTACCAGGAATCGATCGAGCCGTCTGCGTAGGCCCCACGACCGAGTACCAACACAGTCTGGACTTTTTCCCCTCCCGCGGCCCGTAGCAGTTCGACCATCTTGCGCCAAGCAGCAACGAACTCCTCGGGGGTCCCGTTTGGGGTACTGGTCGAGGTCTCGGGCTCATGATTGAGGGTGAAATAGATCTGGGAGCCGTATCGGGCAACCGTCGATACCCATAGCTCGAGGCGGTCGTAGACCGGGCTACCAGGCTCGGCTGCGGCTATGTCGGCCCATGGGACAACGGTGCCGGCATCGGTTCGAGGCCGGACCGACAGGTGGATCCGACGGCCCTCGTCAAGCAGAACTTGATGATTGGCCGACGGGAAGGTGGTGTCCCAGCGGGCGAAGACCCGCACTACTCCGACCTGGGCTCCTGCCTCCTCCTCGATAGCGGCCACGGCAGCCGGGTCGGCCCCGGGTACTGCAAGCCCGAAGCGGACCTCGGATCGCGTCTCAGGGTCGGCAGAACCGGCATGGCCGTAGGCCAGGCCATAGCCATCAGCTACCCCGTCGACATCGTCGAACGACTCGGTGTGGCCAAGCACAGGTTGCTCCGAGGCAGCCTCGCCTGATGCAGACGAATCATCTGAGCTGGCTGAGCTACAACCAGCGGCCAGGGACAGGGTGGCAACCAGTGCAACCAGGAGATGGCTAGGCGGGTTGGAGAGCATCACGGGTCGGTCCGTCCTCGATGTTGGTCTGATAGCGGAGTGCGACGGCTAGCGCCGCCATCACGGCGAATAGGGAGTGGGGGATCATGAGATAGACAGGCATCTGAACCAAGGCGATAAGAAGCACGCTGTTGGCCAACACCCCGGAAGTGGTCGTCTGACGGCGGGTCCAGTAGAGGAACGATCCGAGAGCACCGATGAAACCGGCGGCACCAACGAAGCCATGAGAGAAGGTCACGAGCCAGATCTGGCCGTGGGTTCCAACCGAAGGCTGGCTCCCGACGTTGGGGCGAGGAGCCCCCCATCCGAAGATCGGCCGCTCAGTCGCTCCTTCGATGGCAGCGGTGGCCAGGGCAGTGCGATCACCGTCGGAATGGCCATTGTCGATGCGGGCGCTGACGAGGTCCCCAAGAGGCGAGAGGACGACAACGGCAACCAGGGCCACCACCAGCAGGGCGAAGCGCTGGAGGATGTGTCGATGGCCACCGAAGCCGAGCCGAAGGGCGACGTAGGCGAGACCGATACCAAGGCTGAGCCATAGCCCTCGGTTGAGCGAGACGACAATAGGGACGACGGCGGCCGCCAGGGTTATCTTGACCAGGCGGCGGGGCAGGTCAACCCTGGCATCACTCAGTGCTATGAGGGCGAAGGGGGTGGTGAGGGCCACCATCGAACCCCAGCTGTTGGTGTAGGGGAAGGGAGCCTTGGGTCGGGGAACAGGGACCCCGATGATGTCTTGGACATCGGCGAAACCGGGGGTGACCAGGGTTGCGATGAAATCGTTCTGTAGGAGGGTGGCTGGCATCAAGTACCACATCGGCGAGTGGAACGAGGCGTCTCCGAGGATCAGGGCGAGATAGCCAAAGGCGATGGTGACCATCCAGAGCACGGTGAAGGACCGCACAATCCTGGCCACGCTCACGGTCTGGCCCCCGTTGAGCAGGTAGATGACGAACACCGTTGCCGCCAGGTAGTAGCCGAGTCGCAAGGCATAGCCTGAGAACCGGGCCGGCGTGTCAATGCTGAGGCCGGAGATGACGACGGCCAACAAGAATACGGCCCACAGACCCATACCCCGAGGGGCTTTGAGATCCCGCCGCCTGACCAGCGAGGCCGTCATAGGGGCGGCAAACCCAACCCACATGAAGCCGCCCAGTCCGAGCAGAAACCAGATCGGGTAAGCACTGATCATGAGGACAACGGGCCACAAAGGCAGCGGGGCCTCGGCCTCAGCCCGATAGGCCCTCGCCGGCGAGACGATCGTCGCCATCGGCTGTTACTTCCCGTTGGCGACAACTACCCCGACGATGTCAGAGCCGACATCACGGAGCTGGTCGACCGATTCGGCAATGGCCTGGCGCGAGTCGGAGCCCCGCTCAGCCACCACGATGACGCCATGGCACAGCCCAGCGGTGTCAACAGCATCGGCCACCGCCAAGATGGGGGGCGCCTCGACCACGACCAGGTCGAAGTCGGCCTGGACCGCGACCATGAGGCGGGCCAGGGCCTCACTCTGCAACACGTCCGCCGGCTGCTCGAGCCGGGTTCCGGCTCCGAGGAAGGAGAGATTGTCCATCCCGTCGACTTCGTGGATCGACTCGCCGAGACCGTGCCCGTCGAGGATCACGTCGCTCAACCCGGGGACGTTGTCACTTCGACCCACATGCCTACCGAGCTTGGCGTTTCGGAGGTCACCGCCGACGAGGAGGGTGCGACGACCAGCTCGAGCTGCCGTCGCCCCGACATTGGCGGCAATCGAGGTCGCAGCCGACGCATTCTCGACTCCGGCCACGAGGACAACGCTCTTGTCCTCACTATTGAGGTTGAACAAGAGGGTGCTGTGGAGGCGTCGATAGGCATCGCTGGCGGCGGAGTCAACAGGGTAGAGGCCGGAACCTGGCCCGGTCCCAGAGGCCGCTCGCCCGACGGGGGCCGACCCCAGCATGGGTACACCGAGGGCGCCTAGCTCGACTCGGTCACTGCGTAGTCGGTCATCATTGCGATCGAAGACGAAGACGGCGGTCAGCACCGCAACCAGGCCGAGGGCGGCACCCATGATGGGGCCAGCCAGGAGAGAGAGGCCCTCAGGGCTCGTCGGCAGTCTGGCGTCGGTAATCACTACACCAGGGTCGACCGTGAGCGACTCCAGATTGGCGAACTTGGTGCCGATGACGGTCAGCTCTTGGCGCTTCGAGATGTCGGCGTAGGTCAACGCCTGAACCTGGCCCCGATCGTCGCCGGCCAAGCCGATGAGAGCTGCCAGGTCGGTGAGCTCAGCCACCAACTCGCCTTCGCGGGCGGCGAGACGATCGCGAGAGTCGATGTTGCCGGCCGTCACAGCCTGGTTCCGGAACTCCAGGTAGGCCACGGCCGATGACTGGGCCAGAGCTTGGGCCTGGCCGGCATCAGACGCCTCGGCCGTGAAGGCCAGAATCTGGCTGTCCGAGAGGATCCGAACCGAGAGCTGTTTCATCGCCGCTCTCGCCTCCGCTCCATCGACGACGATGGTCGAGGCGGCCTCGGCGATCTCGACTGACGCGAAGTCCGCGACGGAGGCATCAACGGCCAGCCCCTGGTCGGCGGCCAGACGCAGGGCCAGGGCCCACTCAGCCACCCGTTGGGAATTGGCTATCGCCACCTCGGTTGCCGGCTCGATTTGTCGACTGGTGTCCAGGTTCGGATCGTCACTCTGGGAGACGATGGGACGGATTTGAACGAGTGCCTCGGCTGCATACCGGGTCGGTTGGCTGGCTAGCAGCAAGGTGCCGGTGACGGCCCCGACGGCAACGACGCCGACGATGACGAGGAACCACCGTCTGATAACGCCGGTATATTCGTTCAGCGAAACGACTCCGTTTCCGCTGTCGGTCATGGGGTCGGCCTTTCTTGCGACGGTGCGGTCCAACGCACATTCGGCATCCCCAGCCGACAAGTGAGAATTCGGACCAATCCACTGCCAAGTAGTCAAGGTCGGGCCATAGCGTCCGTTGAGTACAAACACCTCCTATCTCGTCCGAGCATCCGCTGTCGACGACGGTGTATCGCCGCCGGACGAAGGAAAGCTGATGAAGACACAACTCTCACATATCGCCGTTTTGGAATCAGAAGCGATCCACATCGTCCGGGAAGTCGCAGCGGAGTTCGAGCGTCCCGTGATGCTGTTCTCCGGCGGCAAGGACTCGATCGTCATGCTCCACCTGGCAATCAAGGCCTTCGCCCCCGCCCCGGTTCCGTTTCCCATCATGCATGTCGACACCGGTCACAACTTCGACGAGGTGATCGAGTTCCGGGATCGGCGAGTGGCCGAGACCGGCGTGAAGCTGGTCGTCGCTTCGGTCCAGGCCGCTATCGATGCCGGCAAGGTCGTCGAGGAGACGGGACCCAGGGCGTCACGCAATCGGCTCCAGACAACGGCCCTACTCGATGCCATCGAAGAACATCGCTTCGATGCCTTGTTCGGGGGCGCCCGCCGCGACGAGGAGAAGGCCAGGGCCAAGGAACGTATCTTCAGCTTCCGCGACGAGTTCGGCCAGTGGGACCCGAAGGCCCAGCGCCCCGAATTGTGGAATCTGTACAACGGTCGGCACCGGCCGGGCGAGCACATTCGAGTGTTTCCGATTTCCAATTGGACCGAGCTCGATGTCTGGCATTATCTGCGCGACGAGGAGGTCGAGGTACCGAACATCTACTTCGCCCACCGCCGTCAGGTGTTCGCCCGAGATGGGATGTGGCTGGCCGTGAGCCCCTACATCCAGCTCCAAGATCATGAAGAAGCCGAAGAGAAGCTGGTCCGGTTCCGCACCATTGGTGATGCGACCTGTACCGGTGCGGTCGAGTCATCGGCCAGTGATTTCGACCTTGTCATCGAAGAGGTGGCAGCAACCAGGATCACCGAACGCGGCGCAACCAGAGCCGATGATCGAACGGCCGAGGCCGCTATGGAAGACCGCAAGAAAGAGGGGTACTTCTAATGGATCTCCTGCGCCTGGCTACGGCCGGTTCAGTCGACGATGGAAAGAGCACTCTCATCGGTCGCCTCCTCTATGACTCGAAGTCGATCTTCGAGGATCAGCTGGAGTCGATTGAGGCCACCAGTGCCAGCCGGGGTGATGAGCACACCAACCTGGCGTTGCTGACCGACGGTCTCCGGGCCGAAAGGGAACAGGGCATCACGATCGACGTCGCCCACCGCTACTTCGCCACCCCCCAGCGGAAGTTCATCATCGCCGATACCCCGGGACACATCCAATACACCCGCAATATGGTGACTGGGGCATCGACGGCTGATCTGGCCATCGTCTTGATCGATGCTCGCAAGGGAATCCTGGAGCAGTCCCGCCGTCACTCATTCATCGCCAACCTGCTGCGGATCCCCCACCTGGTGGTGGCGGTCAACAAGATGGACCTGGTCGACTACGACCAGGATGTCTTCCTCGACGTCAAGGCCGAGTTCACCCAGTTCGCCACGCGCCTCGATGTGCCGGACATGACCTTCATTCCCATTTCGGCCCTCCATGGTGACAATGTCGTCGACCGTTCGGCCAGCATGGACTGGTACCGGGGTGCGACCCTGCTCCACCACCTAGAAGAGGTCCACATCGCCTCCGACCGCAACCTGGTCGACGTCCGCTTCCCCGTCCAATACGTCATCCGCCCCCAGAGCACCCAGCATCATGACTATCGGGGCTATGCCGGCACCATTGCCGGCGGGGTCATGAAGCCCGGTGACGAGGTCACCGTTCTGCCGTCAGGGTTCAGCTCGCGGATCAGGTCCATCGAGACCGCCCAGGGCCCGGTTGAGGAGGCCATGGCTCCCATGGCTGTAACCGTGCTGCTCGAAGACGACCTCGATGTGAGTCGGGGAGACCTGATCTGTCGGCCCAACAACCAGCCAGCTGTCAGCCAGGACATCGAGGCCATGGTCTGTTGGATGTCAGAAGCCAGCCACTTGACGGCGGGCTCCAAGCTGGCCATCAAGCACACCACGAAATGGGCCCGGGCGCTGGTCAAGGATTTCCGCTACCGCCTCGACATCAACACCCTCCACCGCCAGGAGGATGCGACCAGTCTTTCCCTCAACGAGATCGGACGGGTACGGCTCCGCACCACCCAGCCTCTCCTAGCCGACGAGTACCATCGCAACCGCAACACGGGAAGCTTCGTCCTGGTCGACGAGACCACGAACGTGACCGTCGGGGCGGGGATGATCGTCCACGCCGAGTGAGCGAGACCCCCACCACCGAGAACACGGTGTGGCATCCGAGTTCGGTGGTGCGTCAGACTCGGTGGGCGGCCAGCGGTGGGGCTGGGCTGACCGTCTGGCTCACAGGGCTCTCGGGTTCTGGCAAGTCGACGGTGGCCGTCCAACTGGAGCAACAGCTCCTCGACGCCGGCCGCCCCGCCTACCTACTCGACGGCGACAATCTGCGGCAGGGCCTCAACGGTGACCTTGGCTTCTCAGCCGACGATCGCGACGAGAACGTTCGTCGGGTGGCCCATGTCGCTCGCCTCTTCGCCGACGCTGGTGTTGTTGCCATCGTCCCCCTCATCAGCCCCTACCGTTCAGCTCGATCGCTGGCCCGGCGACTCCACGAAGCAGCAGATCTTCGCTTCGTCGAGGTATTTGTCGATACCCCACTCGAACTGTGTGAACGTCGTGACCCCAAGGGCCTCTACGCCCGGGCCCGGGCCGGAGAGATCAAGGGCATGACGGGGATCGATGATCCCTACGAGCCGCCACCGTCACCGGAGATTCGGCTCACCCCGGACCAGGGAACAGCCGCCCAGATGGCTGCCATCCTCAGAGCCGAGCTCTGAACGAAGCTCTGAGGTCTGGCACCGCCTATCTAGCCCCCTCCCAATTCGGTCCTGGCTGCTACGTCGGCCCAGAGGTGGCGTGAACGGCGAACCTTGTAGCGACTGAGACCCGTGATCCGGGCCACCTCAGCCGGGCTGCAACCGCCGAACAGCAACTCCAGGACCTCGGTGTCTATGGCAGTGACCCTGATCTGCTCCCGTTTGCAGGTCGCGATCAAGGCCTGACGAAGGACACACAGGGCCTGATCGCCCGGATCGTGACCATCAAGGCTGCTACCGCCATGGTGTCGAGAAGACGATCGGTCATGAACGACCCGTGTCTCCCGATCCCGTCGACGCTGCTCACTTCGGATCATTGAGTAGGCCTCCGACTTGATGACCTGTTCGATCCTGGCCACTCGAGACTTGCTCGGCGCGATCCTCGACCACTTCATCAGAGCCTGGGACACGACGTCCTCGGCCAGATGTTCGTAGCCGACGAGCCGCCGCCTCGCCATCCTCACGAGCCGCTCGTAGCCCCACTCGGTTGGGTCGGGCCATTCGCCTGGAAGGTTTGCCTTTCGTTGCTTCATGCGACTCCCCCTCGCAATCATCGAGTCCCCATTGACTGGCTGGGTTCTGACTGGGTTGAGCTACGCTGCT
>JAAETV010000163.1 GCA_024227975.1 Actinomycetes bacterium | reverse complement strand
CGCATCGCCCAACTGGCCGACGACGGCCTGGGTCCCTTCAACCGAACTGGCACAAGCCGCGGCCAAGGTGGTCAGGGCCACCAGAGCCGCTCCACCGGTGAATAGGTGCAGGCCGGTTGGGTAAAGACGCTCCAGTGGCACGTCGCAACGCTAGCGGACCTGCTCCGCGGTCGGTCGGCGCCCCCTCCTGACCAGGGAGATTCACCAGCGGCCGCTCAAGTTGTCGGTGTCGGAATCCGATCATTGGAACCAGGACGACGCTTGCTATGAC
This sequence comes from Actinomycetes bacterium, assembly GCA_024227975.1. Next base: position 56,092 of record JAAETV010000163.1, on the reverse strand, counting down.
CTCTCGCCGTATCCGAGCCGATAAACGGCTGGCCCCAGGTTCAACCCCGGCCCGACGCCTCCTCCAGGTGGCGCCCCGGCCCGGTGCCGCCCTGGGAACCGAGGAGGACAACCACGGAGGTCACGCTCGCAGCGTCGACGAGCGACACCAGGTGGAATTGAAGGCTGCCATCCATCGGAATCGTCTCGGTCTGGAACTGGCCCCGATCTACGACCTGGCCTCTGACCGCTTTGTCGGCGTCGATACCGTCGTCGATGGGGGGAGGCGGGGTCTGGCATCGATCGGGGTCCCGTCGCCCTTGCGTGGGCGCGGATTGCTACGGTCCGTCGAGGCTCGTGACCTGCTTGTTGCCGCCAATACCTGGCTGGTAGAGCGCGCCATCAGCTCCCTGAGTCGGGTGGAGGACCAGCTCAACATGGGTCAGACCGGCGGCCAGGTCCATGTGACCGTCATGCTCGATGATCGCTTCATTGCCGACGAGTCCTTCTTGCCAACGGTGAAGAATGCTGTACGTCGCGCCGGAGTCGAACCGAGACAGTTGCTGCTCTCCGTCGACCCCGACATCGGGTTCGAGTCCCTATGGCCGAACCTGCAACGGCTCAAGTCTCATGGGGTCAGGGTTGCCTTCGAGGGCGATGTCATCGGGCCACCAGCCACCGAGCTGCTCCGACGATTCCCCTTCGACGTGATCCGCATCGACCCGATGTCGTTCAGTGCCGGTCAGGACCTTCCTGACCGCGATCGGAGGCGAAACCAGACCGTGGCCAGCTCCGACCTCGACGCTCTTGTCGAGCTGGCCCAGAGTCTTCGCTGCCGGATCATGATCGACGGCCTGGAGACGGCCCAAGCCGTCCGTACCATGAGGGTGGCAGGATGTAGCGAGGGCACCGGTCGTGCCCTGGGGCCGCTGCCGGTTCGATCAACTCAGGGCTTGGCGGGCTAGGGCCGCAACCCCGGGCCCGTCGAGGCCGAGGCGGGCCAGGATGACGTCGGCCCCATCGTGGGGGATGTACTCCGTTGGGACGCCCATGGCATGGATGGTGGGGCCTCGCCCCGCCAGCTGCTGGCCGACCATCGAGCCGAAGCCGCCGTCGGCCAAGCCGTCTTCGACGGTGATCACGATCCGGTGCTCGGCTGCGGCCCCGAGCAGTGTCTCGTCGATCGGCTTGATGACCCGAGGGTCCCAGACCGTGGCTGAGATCCCCTCGGCTGCCAACTCTTCGGCTGCAGCCTGGGCTGCGCCGAGCATCTTGCCGGCACCGATCAGACACAGCTCACCGTCGCCTTGGGTCACCAGCCGAGCCCGCAGCCCGGTGCCGACCTGATCGGCGGTCACCGAGGGGGCAGGCGTCTTGGGCCAGCGGATGCAGGACGGGCCGTCGATCAGCTCGTAGGCGTCCTCCATCATCTGGAGGAGCTCTTGATAGGACGAGGGGCAGAAGATCGTCATTCCCGCCACCTTCGACAGCAAGACCATGTCGAGGATGCCGTGGTGGGAGGGGCCGTCGCTGCCGGTCACCCCGGCCCGGTCGAGGCAGAAGATGACAGGCAGCCGGTGGAGGCCGACATCGAGGTTCACCTGATCGAAGGCCCTGGTGAGGAACGTTGAGTAGAGGGCGATGACGGGCCGGAGCCCACCCATGGCCATTCCGGCTGCAGCTGTTACTGCATGCTGCTCGGCGATGCCGACATCGAAGAAGCGATCGGGGAATCGTTCGCAGAACGGCAACAGGCCGGTCGCATCGGGCATGGCCGCCGTAATCGCTACAACATCAGAGTGGGCTTCCCCCAGCTTCACCAGGCCCTCGGTGAATGCCTCGGTGTAGCTGTCAGGCTTCTTGCCCGGTGGCGGGCTCAGCCGTACTTCGCCGTCGAGGAAGCGCGGTGATGCGTCGTGCATCTTCTTGATCTCGTCGTTTTCGGCCGGGGCGTAGCCACGCCCCTTCTGAGTCTTGACGTGGAGGACTACGGGACCTTCGAACTTGCCGGCATTGACCAGAGCCGTTTCCATTTCGGCGATGTCGTGCCCATCAAAAGGCCCCATGTAGCGGACCCCGAGGGGCTCGAAGAATGCTTGGGGCTCGAACGCCTCGCGGATGGCGGCCTTCGACGCTCGGATGCCTTTCAGTGAGAGCCTCCCAATGAGGGGAATGCGCTCGGTCAAGCTCTCCAGCCGCCGTTGACGGCGCATATAGACCGGATTCGAGCGGATCTTGACCAGGCTGTCCGACAATTGTGAGACGGTCGGTGCATAGGAACGCCCATTGTCGTTGAGGATGACGGTGACATTGGCTCCAGAGTGGCCGAGATTGTTGAGGCCCTCGAAGGCCATACCACCGGTCATGGAGCCATCGCCGAGGACAGCAACGACGCGCCGCCGACGGGAGCTGCCTCCTTCTGTTGGCTCACCCCGCTCGATGGCGGTGGCTAGGCCGTGGGCGTAGCTGAGCACGGTCGAAGCATGGCTGTTCTCGATCCAGTCATGATCAGACTCGGCCCGATTGGGGTAGCCGGACATCCCCCCTCCCTGCTTCAGCGAGGGGAAGATATCCTGGCGGCCTGTTAGCAGCTTGTGGACATAGGCTTGATGCCCGGTATCGAACAAGATGATGTCGCGAGGTGATGACAAGACGCGGTGCAAGGCGATGGTCAGTTCGACGATGCCGAGATTGGAGCCGAGATGACCACCCGTGCGGTTCACCGTCTCGACGATGAACTCCCTTATCTCCTCGCACAGCTGTTCCAGCTGCTTCGTGTCGAGTTCACGAAGGTCGCTCGGACGCTGGATTGACTCGAGAATCATGGGCCTACCTCGGTGGAAACGGTAGCGCTAGGGAGCGCTGGTAACGAGGCCGAGGTGGCAAGAACTCTGACGATCCTGACTCAGAACTGTCAGGCATCGCACTTGGCCATGAATTCCTCTTCGTCGACGATGACTCTGGTCACCTTCCCCGCCGCAACCAGGCCCCGGTCATCATGGGCGCTCACGGTGAAGAAGAGCTTGCGTCCCGCCACCTTCTCCAGGGTCGCCTCGGCCGACACCTGACTACCGATCGGGCTCGGTCCGACATGGTCCAGCCTGACCTGCACGCCGACCGTTGTCAGCCCTGGATCGAGGTGGTTGGCAACCGCTCGTATCGTCGCTTCCTCACACAAAGCGAGTAGCCGGGGAGTAGCAAGAACCAGGACCGATCCAGACCCGATTTCTCGCGCCGTATCAGGGCCGGAAACAGTGAGCGATGTGGTTGCGACCAACCCAGGCACCGGAGACATGTCTCTACCGTGCCCTGCCAGGATCTGTTGGTCAAACCTCAGCGCCGACCTCGATCGGGGCCGGGGGTGGCTACCGGTCGAATCCGGGCCGCGAACCCTCGACCGCTAGGGTGAGGTGATGATCAGCCAGGATGTGGTCGAAGCGGTGCTCGGAAGAGCGCTGGCCGGCGGGGCCGAGTTTGCTGAAGTGTTCGCTGAGGATGTTCGGCGAGCCTCAGTCCATCTCGACGATGGTCGGATCGAGAGCTTGGCCTCCGGTCGTGATCGGGGAGTGGGAATCCGGGTGGTCTCCGATGGCTCGACGGGATTCGCCCATTCCGCTGACCTCTCCGAACATGGCTTGCTCTCGGCCGCGGGCGCAGCCGCCGATGTCGTCATAGGATCAGGGCACGCAGTCCAGGCCAGCGTCCGAGCAGTCGAAACCACGCCGGGGCCAATTGGGGTAGCGCCAGAAGAGATACCGAAGGTGACCAAGGTCGAGCTATTGCGCAGGGCCGAGGAGGTGGCCCGGTCAGCGGATCCCGCCATCTCTCAGGTCAGCGCCCGCTATGCCGAGAGCCGTCGCCGCGTTCTCGTTGCCAACTCCGATGGGGTGCTTGCCACCGATGATCAAACCAGGACCCTTTTCTCGGTCAACTGTGTGGCTTCGGGTGACGCTGGACTCCAGACCGGCCACGAAACCGTCGGCCTCTCGATCGGTTTCGAACTGTTCGACCGATTCGATGTCGAGAAGTTGGCCGCCCGAGCCGCGGCGCGGGCCCTATCGAAACTGGTAGCCCGTCCGGCCCCATCAGGGACACTTCCCGTCGTCATCGGGCCCGGTTCGGGAGGGGTCTTGTTCCACGAAGCCTGTGGCCATGGGCTGGAGGCCGATCTGGTCAAGAAGGGGGCGTCGGCCTTCGCCAACCGGCTGGGAGACCAGGTGGCGTCACCCATCGTCACCCTGATCGACGACGGAACCATGGCCGAAGAGTGGGGGCGCTTCGCTATCGACGACGAGGGCGCTCCGGCCCAGCGGAATGTCCTCATCGAGGACGGAATCCTGGTCGACTATTTGTGGGACCGGATCCGATCCCGCCAGGATGGCCGGCCGAGCTCGGGCAATGGGCGCCGCCAGAGCTATCGCCATCTCCCCATGGTGAGGATGACCAACACCTACCTGGCTGGAGGTTCGACCGATCCCGCCGACATCATCGCCAGTGTTGATCGGGGGGTCTACGTCGCCCGCCTCGGTGGGGGCCAGGTCAACACGGCCTCCGGCGATTTCGTGTTCGGCATGGTCGAGGCCTACCTCATCGAAGACGGAACGATCACGGCCCCTCTCCGTGAGGGGCAGCTCATCGGCAATGGTCCCAAGGTGTTGCGCGAGATCGAGGCCGTCGGCAATGACTTCGCCATGGGCCCGCCGGGAACATGCGGCAAGGACGGGCAGGGTGTCCCCGTTGGCGATGGGGTACCAACGCTGAAAGTGGCAGAGTTGACGATCGGGGGAACCGCATCATGACCCCCGATGATCTGTTGGCTGTTGCCCGTGGGGTGGTGACCCAGGCCAACGCCAACGAGGAGATCGAGGTTGCCTGTTCCTACGGACAGTCCCGCAGCATTCGGGTCTACGAGGGCGAGGTCGAGTCTCTGACGACGGCCGATAACAGTGGAATCGGGGTCCGGGTCTTGATCGATGGCCGCGAGGGTTTCGCCAGTGCTGGTTCGCTCGCGCCAGATGTGGTTGCCGACATGTTGAGCGAGGCCCGTGACAATGCCGCCTTCGCCGAGGGGGATCCCTATGTCGGTCTCGCTCGCCCCGACGGGGTGGAACCGGTGGAGATCGAGCTGTGGCGACCGGGTGTGAGCCAGACCTCGAACCAGGACAAGATCGACCTGGCCATCGACTTGGAGCGTCGGGTCAGGGGTCACGATGCTCGGGTAACCGGTGTTCGAGTAGCGAGCTACGGCGACAATGAGGGCTCATTTGCGCTGGTCAGCACGTCGGGTATGGAGGCAGCGACCAAGGCCACATCGGCCAGCATCTCGGTTCAGGCCCTGGCCCTGGATGGTGATAGGACCCAGACTGGGTTCGCCTACGACGGTGGTCGTGATCCGGCCGATCTGAGGGTCGACTATGTTGTCGACCGGGCCGTATCCCAGGCTGTCGATCTGATCGGGGCGACCAAGCCGGTGACCGCCACGGTCGATCTGGTGCTCGATCAGCACATGGCCGCAACCATCGTCGGATTGGTGGCCGGAACCCTGACCGGGGACCGGGTCATCAAGGGGCGCTCACCGTTCGTCGATCGGGTGGGGGAACAGGTGGCGGCCCAGAACCTGACCTTTGTCGATGATGCAACCAATCCAGCCTCGTTGGGAGCCGACTCCCACGATGGTGAGGGTCTGGCCTGTCGCCCAGTTCCCCTCGTTGTCGACGGGATCCTCCAAGGGTTCCTTCACGACTCATACACTGGCCGTCGATCGGGGGCCGGTTCGACCGGTTCTGCTGTCCGCGGTACCCGCGGCCTACCCGCCCCTGGCGTCCACGCCCTATCGGTTACCCCCGGGCAGGGCTCGCTCGACGAGCTCATTGGCCAGTGCCGCCTTGGCTTGATGGTATTCAGCCTGGCCGGTCTGCACAGCGGCGTGAACCCCGTGTCCGGTGACTTCTCCGTCGGGGTAGAGGGGCGCATGATCCGCCACGGAGAATTGGCCGAGCCGGTCAGCGAGTGCACGATTGGCTCAACCCTGCAACGCCTCCTGCTCGATGTCACCACCATCGGCGGGGACCTGGAGCACCTCCCGAGTGGGGTCAGCACCCCGTCGCTGATCGTGGGCGGCATCGCCCTGTCCGGGTCATCATGACAGGTTCTCACTCAGCGGCCAGCGCCCAGTCGGCAGCGCAGGAACGCCATCCCCATCTCGGCCACGAACTGGAAGAGGGCTGGGTCCGTGTCGACTGCCACAGCCACTCGATGTGGTCTGGTGATTGCACCACGACCCCCGATGAGCTGGCGGCCGCCATCGAAGCGAGTCGCATCGATGTGCTCTGCATCACCGACCACAATGTGATCGCCGGGGCCAGCCAATTGGCCAGCGAGTTGCCATGCCGGGTGATCATCGGGGAGGAGATGCGAGTAGGAGGAGGTGAGCTGATCGGGCTGTTCCTCAGCGAGCGGGTGCCCCAAGGGCTCGGTCCGCTCGAATCGGCCAGGCGAATCCGCGATCAAGGAGGGATCGTCTACATCCCCCATCCCTTCGACCCGATGCGGAACTGCCTTCGACCCGAAGAGATCGACCTGCTGGTTGGGGAGGGTCTCGTCGATGCCATTGAGGGGAAGAACGCCAAGACCAGCCTTGCCTCGCTCAATCAGAAGGCCGTCGACTACGGCCACCAGCATGGCTTGATGGTCGGGGCCGGTAGTGATGCCCATGTTCCGGAAGCCATCGGAGCCGTGTATCTGGTCATGCCAGATTTCGACGGTCCTGCATCGTTTCTGGGCTCGATGGCCCAGGGACGCATCGTAGGGCACCATTTCGACGAGCCACGTCGCTGGACTCCCCGAATCGTCCCCTCGGTCGACGACCCCATCGCCACCTGATCCGGGCTCGAGTGCCCGCTTAGCGATGGGGCCTGAGCGTTGCCCCGCCTGGTCTGGCTCAGCCCCAGCTCTGCTCGGGGACGGCCACCATCTCGACCACACCCAGAGCCTGGTATTCGATCACCCGGGACGCAGTCAGGGCCGGGATGGCGACCACAATGACCTCGGGCGATACCGACAACACCACGACAACTGGGGTCAGGGGTTCCACTCGGACCACCCCATGACTGTCGGCGGCGACCCCTACTAGCTCGATCCGGTCTCCGGCCTCCAGAGGCAAGGGGGCCAGAGGGGCGGCGATGGCCAGGGCCCGCTCGTCGGCGCTGAGATCATGCCACAGCGACCGGGGGCGGGAAGCCACCGATTCGAGCCCCTGATCGAGATCCGGGCTCGCTGGGTCATGGCCTTTCGTGGTGTGTTCGGTCTGGTCCGTGGGATGGGCCGAGCCCGTGGGGGAGAGCCGGCCACCGGCAGCCAACAGGATCAGAGCAGCAGCCAACGCCAGCAGGCGGCGACCAAGGATGCGCAGGCGTAGCTGGCGGCGCAATGGAAGGCGTCGCCGCCGGTAAGGGGGCCGGGCCAGGGCGCCGAGCGTCGGGGTCGAGACCTCCACCATTGGAACTCCTCGTCATGGTCGTCGCAACGAGTGGGCGGGAAGCAGGTCTGGGGGGAAGAAGAGGTGGGGGCAGGGCCCGCTAGTCAGACGATGACGTCGAGCTCGAGGTTGACGTCGAGGAGCTGGTGGTCGACGAACCAGAACTCGATGAGCTCGAATCGGAAGAGCCGGAGCTGGTCGACGAATCCGATGAGCTCGACGATGAATCACCGCTCGACGACGAGTCACTGGATGATGTGGTCGACGAGGATCCGTTGGATGATTCGGTCGAGCTCGAACTCGAGCTTGAGCTCGAGCTCGGGCGGGCATCGTTGCGGTAGAAACCATCACCCTTGAACGAGATCCCAACCGCGCTGAACACCTTCTTCAACTTGTGATCGCCATCGCCCGCGTCCGAGCAGCCGGCAAGGGTGGTCAGGGCGTCTTCGGTGATGCGCTGCTCGATATCGAATCGGCCATCGCACAAGGTGCATTTGTATTCGTAGGTAGGCATATTCTCTTGGTGCGAGGGGTGGGAGTTGGGAAGACGAGTGAACCGCCAATGAGGCGAGCTTCCACCCTACCGCTTGTCTCCCCCGATCTTGGTAGCCTGAGACGCTGCGAGCGGCTGGCGGAATGACCGTGGTCATTGTCGCACCCATCCTGCCGACTGGAGATCGATACAGACCCCAGCCGAGCCGATGCCACGGAGGTTCCCCCTATGTCCAAAGTTCGCAAAGCCGTCATTCCAGCGGCGGGATTGGGCACCAGGTTCCTACCCTTCTCGAAGGCCGTGCCCAAGGAGATGCTCCCGATCGTCGATCGGCCTGTCATCCAGTACGTGATCGAGGAGGCCGTCGATGCTGGGGTCGAGGACATCCTGATCGTGACCTCCCGTCACAAGAAGGTGCTGGAGGACCACTTCGATCGTCTGCCTGACCTCGAGCAGGCCCTCGAAGCCAAGGGTAAGTACGAAGAGGCCGAAGAGGTACGGGCCCTCAGCGATCTGGCTCAGCTCCATTTCGTGCGCCAGGGTGAGGCCCTCGGGCTGGGTCACGCAATCGGCATGGCTCGGAACCATGTCGGCGACGAGCCGTTCGTTGTTCTGCTGGGTGACGATCTCATGCATCCCTCAGCCGGGGTCGTCAAGGGCATGATCAACGCCTACGAGGGGCATGGCTGCTCGGTCGTGGGGCTGATGGAGGTACCCAAGGACGACATCTCATCGTACGGATGCGCTGGTGCGGTGCCGGTTGGCGAGGCCCTGGTCGAGGTCAACGAGCTGGTCGAGAAGCCGGACCCGGCCGACGCCCCGTCGAACCTCGCCATCATGGGTCGCTACCTGTTCACCCCCGCGATCTTCGAGGAGATCGATCGGACCGCACCTGGCAAGGGGGGCGAGATCCAGATCACCGACGCCATGGCTCATCTGATGGAGCACGAGCGTCTCCTCGGCTTCACCTTTTCCAAGGGCCGCTACGACAGTGGGATGAAGATCGACTACCTGCGGGCCGTCGTCGAGTTGGCTTTGGAACGAGATGATCTTGGTCCTGCGTTCCGCGAGATTCTGGCTGAAGTGGTCGAGCGTGAGGGCCTTGTCAGCTGAGGGCGTCTCTGCTTGGGTAGCGTGACGGCATGATCCCGCTGGAAGAAGCGCGAGCCAGGATCAATCGTGACATCGTCGTCCTCCCGTCGATCGAGGTCCCAATTGGCCAGGCGCGAGACCTGGTACTGACCGAGACAGTGATGGCGGCCGATGACATCCCGCCGTTCGCAAACACCGCCATGGACGGCTTTGCCGTCAGAGCTGCTGACACCAGCGGGGCCTCTGAGAGCTCCTCTGTCATTTTGCCCATCGGGGCAACCATCGCTGCTGGTCAGGTCGCCCCGCGATCCCTGTCGGCAGGCGAAGCGATGCGAATAATGACCGGTGCCCCCATGCCCGAAGGGGCTGACGCTGTCATCATGGTCGAGCTGACCCGGGCCATTGGTGACGAGGTCGAGATCTTGGCCGAAGTCCCGGTCGGTAACCACATCCGTGCCGCCGGCGACGACATCACATCCGGGGCCGAGGTGTTCAGCCCAGGCACCCTGCTGACCCCTGGTCATCTCGGTGTCCTGGCCAGCATCGGGCGCCAATTCGTCAAGGTCCATCGCCGACCCCGGGTCGGGGTCATGTCAACCGGTGACGAACTGGTCGAGGGCTCGGCCCCCCTCCAGCCGGGCCAGATCCGTGATTCCAACCGGCTGACACTATTGTCGCTGGCCGCCGAAGCTGGGTTCGAGCCTGTCGATCTCGGTCTGATCGCCGACGACGAGGATGCCATCCGCTCCGCCCTGCATTCTGGGGTTGACACTGTTGATGCCATCATCACCTCCGGCGGAGTCAGTATGGGCGACTACGACCTGGTGAAGGCCATCCTCAATGAGCTCGGTGATTTCAACTGGATGCAGGTGGCCATCAAGCCGGCCAAGCCCCTCGCTTTCGGCCTGCTGTCGGGTACGCCGGTCTTCGGGCTCCCCGGCAACCCAGTGAGCTCCATGGTCAGCTTCGAGTTGTTCGCCCGGCCCGCCATCCGCACCATGATGGGTCGTCAGGACGCCGAACGACCCCATCTGCGGACCATTGTCGACGAGCGACTTCATCGTCATCGTGATGGTAAGACCCACTTCATCCGGGTCGTGGTGACCCAGCAGGGTGACGGGGCTTGGCACGCCCGTTCGGCTGGTGGGCAGGGGTCACATCAGCTCAGAGCCATGGCCGGAGCCAACGGGTTGGCCATCGTGCCTGACGGGTCTGGGATCGAAGCGGGTGGGACTGTCACCGTGATCTATCTCGGCTGAGGAGGCCAAGGGCTGGTCTGGCCACCATCGGCGGCAGTAGTCTGAGCGGTAGTGGCCAACGATCTCGTCGACGACCTCGGGCGTCGTCACACCGATCTTCGTATCTCTGTGACCGACCGATGTAACTTCCGCTGCCAGTACTGCATGCCTGTCGAGGGCATGGAGTGGCTCGAACGATCTGAGGTGCTGTCGTTCGAAGAGATCGAACGGGTGGCGCGGGTACTGGTCGAGCAGTGCGGGGTCTCGTCGATCCGGCTGACCGGCGGAGAACCCACGGTGCGGGCCCGCCTGCCCCTACTGGTCGAGAAGCTGGCCGCCCTCGAGGTCGACCTGTCGATGACAACGAACGCAGCGACCCTGCCCGAACAGGCCCATGATCTGAAACTGGCCGGCCTGCAACGACTGAACATCAGCCTTGACACCCTACGAGCCGACCGCTTCCTGGAGCTGACCCGACGCAACTCGCTGCCAGCCGTGCTCGACGGGCTCGACGCCGCCGTTTCTGTTGGCTTCGATCCAGTGAAGGTGAACGTCGTCCTGATGCGGGGCATCAATGACGACGAGTTGGTCGACTTCCTCCACCTGGGTCGGGAGAAGGGAGTGATCGTCCGCTTCATCGAGTTCATGCCTCTCGATGCTCAGGGAAAGTGGTCGGCCGACCTGGTGGTGTCGTACCACGAGATTCTGGCTGTGGCGGCTGAGTACTTCGACTTCGAGCCAGTCGAGCGGGGGAGCAGCCCAGCTGAGCGGTTCATCTACAGTGATGGGGCCGGTGAGTTCGGGGTGATCGCCAGCGTGACCGAGCCGTTCTGTGGGAGCTGTGACCGTATCCGGCTCACGGCTGAAGGCCAGCTGCGCAACTGCCTATTTGCCCTTGATCACGTTGATTTACGTCGAGTCCTGCGCGGTGGAGGTGGCGACGACGACATCATTGCCGCCGTTGTGGGAGAGGTCAGTCGCAAATGGGCAGGTCACGCAATCGGCCAGGTTCACTTCTTGCGGCCCTCGAAGTCGATGAGCCAATTGGGCGGTTGACGAATCGCCCCCTTTTCTCGCTTGTTTCCCACTAAGTTGGTGGAGTGGCCGAGCGAGAGTTATCACATCTCGATCCTTTGGGTCGAGCACGAATGGTTGACGTAACCCCCAAGGAGCCCACGTTCCGACGTGCGGTAGCTCGTGGTCGCGTCTACATGCAGCCTGAGACGACCTCCTTGGTCGCTCGTGGAGCCGTGACCAAGGGAGATGTCCTGGCCGTGGCTCGGGTCGCGGCCATCCAAGCGGCCAAGCGGACCTCAGACCTGCTTCCCCTGTGTCATTCGGTCATGATCGGGGCGGTCTCGGTCAACTTCGGGATCAAGGACGACTACATCGAGATCGAGTCCCAGGTCGACACGGTCGACCGAACCGGGGTGGAGATGGAGGCGCTCACCGCCTGTTCGATCGCAGCGCTGACGATCTATGACATGTGCAAGTCAGCGGACAAGGGTATGGAAATCGGCGAGGTAGCCCTATGGGAGAAGACAGGTGGCAAATCAGGCCCCTATCGCCGTAGCGCCGAGACCCCCTTCCGGACCGAACGGTCATCCATGTAATGGCTACGACGATCCAGATCGTCGTAGCTGGGGCACTCCTTCTGGCGTGGATCTGGGCTCTGGGTAGGCCCCTTGCTGGATCGATTGTCAGCTCCGACTATCGCCAACTCGACAATGGGCAGGCCGAGTCGGCAACCAACGAGTCGGCCGATCGTGCCAGCCATGGGATTGGTGACTCGACCGTCGTTGCCACCTTCATCGAGTGGGCTCGCCGACCGGCGGCAGCCTGGCGCCGGCAACTCATGTTGGCAACGATGTTTGCCTCGTTCGCTTCCTTCCTGTTGGCTATTGCCCTGCGGGGTAGCTTCGTCCTGCTCTTCGCTCTGATGATGACGATCTTGTTCGTCCACATCTTCGTCGCCGCCTACATCGGGGGCCGCATGCTGAGCGTGGAACGGGCGATCTTCGTCCAGGCGGCCAAGAAGAAGGTCCAACGGTCCGGTGGTATCTCGATTCGGGCCGAGCGAGCTGGGGCCCAGACACCGCCTTCGTCCTCAGCCGACGGCGAGTCCGACGAGCAGAGCGAACTGGTTCGCGGATCGGGTTCAGCTGCGTTCGATGTTGCGGCCGAGCTGGCATCCCAGTTGGCCGAAACGCCGACTCCTTCGCCGCCACCGGTGGAGGAGGAAACGGTCGATACGGTCGTTGCCACCGCCGACGAGAACGCCTCAGCCGAAGAAGCCGACACCACAGCTGAGGTCGATGCCTCCAACGAGGCCATGGAAGCTGAGAATCCCAAACAAGAGGGTGAAGGTGGCGACGGCGATATCGATGCCGACGTCGAGCCGATCTTCCGTCGGGCGGCCAAGGACGAGCCGACACGGTTCCGTCGTAAGGCCAAGCCGATCTACATCGAGTCTCAACTCGATGAGGAGGACGGAGAGATCCGGGCCAAGGCCGTCAACGAACAGTAGGGCCGCCTTGCAGCGGGCATCTCAATGGTCGTCGGCCAGGCTATGGTGGGCGATCCCTTCGGGGCTGTAGCTCAGCTGGCTAGAGCGCCTCGGTCGCATCGAGGAGGCCAGGGGTTCGACTCCCCTCAGCTCCACGTCGGACCTGCGGAGCAGGTCCTTACGGAGTTTCGGCTTGGCCGAAACGTCCTCGGCGGTACGACCTTTGGTGTGGGGTTCGACTCCCCTCAGCTCTACGTCGGACCTGCGGAGCAGGTCCTTACGGAGTTTCGGCTTGGCCGAAACGTCCTCGGCGGTACGACCTTTGGTGTGGGGTTCGACTCCCCTCAGTTCCACAACCCGCTGTGTTCCAACGACCGTTCGACCATCAGCTCCTTCTAGGCGAATTGGGAGACGGCATCTTGACACCAGCCCGCTTCAGCTCCTTCGAGACTGTGTCGTGGTCGACGACGTACCGCTTGCCGGGTGGCCACCCTGTTGCGCTCGATCAGTGCTCGAATCTCCCCCTCCGACAATCGCCGCTGCCGTCGCTCTGAGTCACCCCCAGCTGAGAGCTGCCCTGTGCGAGCAGTAGGTCAGTAGGCGCCGGGGACCAGTTCGAGATCGCCGGCTATGAGCGGTACCCGGAAGACCAACGTGTCGGGCCGGGTATCGGTGGTCGCACCATCGATACCGGTCAGGTACCACTGCCGGGGCTCGACATCGATCAAGCGGAAGGTGGTGAAGACACTCGGGTCTTCTTTGAGTGGCGCCACGCTCAACAGGAGGCAGCCGTTGACCCACTCGGCTCGTTTGAGGGCCACGGTCGGGAAGTCGACGTCGACGATTTGGGGGCAAAGCGCAAGGGGCGCCGTTGATAGATCGGTCCACCGGCCCGGCCCCGCCGCTTCTGCCGCCGCCAGGAAGGCGTTGAACTGTCCCCGGGGGTGCTGCTCGTCGAGGCCCATGCCCCAGGTGAACTCACCGGTGGCTCTGTCCCATGTCGGTTCGTATGACTCTTCGATGGCGTGAGCGAGACGGGCTTCGAGTTCGACCATTTCCCACTCGCGGGCCAGGATCAACGATGCCCCGTAGCCTCGCCCCGGTCGTAGCGGCAACTTGGGCGCCGAGTCCAAACCCATGGAGGCGATCCCGGCCTCGAAGAGTCGACGGGCATCTTCGGGTGCTTGTGGCGCCGCGTAGTACGACGTAGTGAGGGCCGACTGAACCGGAAGTCGGTGATGCACGTTGAGATGGGGGTCGTAGTAGAGCGTCGTCATCTGGGGCGGGGCATCGCGGTTCAGGTCGAGATACTGCGCCCGGGCGTGGGCCCACCATGGGCCGAACGCTTGGGCGTTGAAATCGGTGCCGTGTCGATTGTCGTGGAACCTCAGACCGAGGCCCGCTCCAGCCAGTCAAAATGGCCAGATCTTGGTGTTCTCTCAATGGCAGCCGATGGGGGCGGCCAGCCACTGTTTGCAAAGATGCTCGGCGATCTCGGTGTGTGACCAGGAGAAGCCCTCGTCCCCATCGCGGATCATCGGGAACGACTGGTTCCACCGGTCATTCGGGTCGATCATCGATCGGATCCCCAGCAGAACGAGGAAGAAGCCCTTGTAGAAGAGCATCCCATCGGCGGCGACCGGATCCAGTTGCCGGCCCCAAGGCTCGATGCCGTTGGCGGTCCACCCGGGTACGTCATAATCACCCCAGAGATCCTCGGGGATGAAGGGACGGTACGCCTCGGGATAACTCGCTCGATCCGGATCGTGACCAAACTGGGTCAACCAGTCAGCGGCGGACCACCATCCAGTGTGACGCTCGATGAGCTGGTCGAGTATCGCGACATAGGGCTCGGTCCAGGCCGGTGTCCGACGGGCCATGAGGCCCATGGCATAGGACGAGTCGACGAGGTCAAATCTGTGCCAGCTCGCCATTGGCGGATCCGACCGGTCGTCCCAATGGGAGTGCGGCCGCCCATCACGATTCCAGTTGTCTGGCGTGTGAGCTTTGCGATCGAGGTAGCGAAGCCACCCCAACGACCGGTCGGACAGCATGCGTGATGCCTGGTACTAGGTTGCTCGGTGCCGACTCGGGGTCAGTAGATCTCGATGAGACCGGCTGCCCCTTGGCCACCACCGATGCACATTGTCACCACACCCCAGTGAGCGCCACGACGCTTGCCTTCCTGCAGGATGTGCCCGGCGCAACGGGTACCCGTCATCCCGAAGGGGTGTCCGATCGAGATCGAACCGCCGTTGACGTTGTACTTCTCGGGGTCGATTCCGAGTGTGTCACGGGAATACAGGCACTGGGAGGCGAAGGCCTCATTGAGCTCCCAGATGTCGATGTCGTCGACGGTGAGCCCATGGCGCTTGAGGAGCTTCGGCACTGCGTAGACGGGTCCGATGCCCATTTCGTCGGGCTCGCAACCGCCTACCGCCCAACCCTTGAAGGCGCCCATCGGCTCGATGTCGCGACGAGAAGCTTCCTCGTCTGACATCATCACAACGGCAGCGGCACCATCCGAGAGCTGGCTGGCGTTGCCGGCGGTGATGTAGTTGCCCTCACCTCGGACCGGAGCAAGCTTGGCCAGGCCTTCGAGGGTGGTGTTCGGACGGTTGCACTCATCTTTGTCAACGACATAGTCGACGATGGATTCTTCCTTGGTCTCCCGGTCGACCAGCTTCATCTGTGTCTTCATGGGGACGATCTCGTCCTCGAAGAGACCGTTCTCCTGAGCGGCTGCTGTCCGCTTCTGCGACTCCAGCGAATACTCATCCTGATACTCACGAGACACGTTGTAGCGCTCGGCCACGATGTCGGCCGTCTCGATCATGGCCATGTAGATGGCCGGGTAGGCATCGCTGAGAGCCGGGTCCATGTTTGCCGAACCGCCGAAGCCGGGGTTTGGCATCGAGATCGACTCAACGCCAGCGGCGACCGCAACCTCGGTGCCGTCCAGCTTGATGTGGTTCGCGGCAACGGCGATCGAGTTGAGCCCCGACGAGCAGTGGCGCTGGATGGTGTTGCCGCCCGTGCTGGTGGGCAGACCAGCCAGGAGGCCGGCGAGACGCCCCAGATTGCCAGCACCGTGGGCGCCGTTGCCGAGAGCCAAGTCCTCGACCGCCTCAGGCTCGACGCCTGACTTGTCGACGGCACTCTTGATGGCATGAGCGGCCATCGTCATCGTGGGGGTCATGTTGAAGCCGCCACGCCCGGACTTTGCTAGTCCGGTGCGGGCGTACGAAACGAATACCGCTTCTCGTTCTCGCATATGCCAATTCTCCAGTCGGGCCTTCGAGGGCAGTTGCTTCTGCCCTCGACAAAGATTAGGCGATATGAGTCGACAGGCCGCCAATCGGGAGCGACAGACCGGTGAGGTCAAGATCACGAACGCCCTGGATGTTGGGTTCCGATGCTGGCTCAGGTGGGCCCACCCGACGGGCTCAAGAGTCGATCTCCACGGGGCCACGATGGACCAAATCAGAAGGTTGATTCCGGGCTAGGCGAAATTGCTCTCCAGCCTCGTCAGCAGAGACAGAAGCTGGTCTTGGCTGCTTCGTAGTCCCGGATCATGTCGATGAGGTGGGTGACGAACTCCCGGTCTCGGCCACGATACGACACCCGCCCCGCGGACTGGTCGCAGGTTGACACCGTAGGTCATCCAGCGCCGCGATCTGACAACTACGGGCGGCGAGAGTCAACCAACCGAGAGTGGATCGATCATCTCCAGGGCCGGGCAACGCAGGCCAACTGTCACATAGGGACCCGACGGTGGTGAACGATCCATCGGTCTACATCAGTGACCGCTCACCGTGATCTTTCGTAGGTGCAACCGCTCAGCCAGCAGAGGCCCTCCCCCCACTAGATTGGCGATGCTTCGACAAGGGGCGATCTTGTGAGTGACATGAATCTAGAGGGCGCTTTCGAAGGGCTACAAGGCTTCGAGCAGATCGGTGATCACGGCTCAACCAGCATGTATCGGGCCTGGAACATAGCCAGCCGGCAGGCTGTTGTCCTCAAGATCCTGCGCCCCCAGCCCACCAGCGACCTGGGGCAACGCTTCCATTTCGAACGCCAGGCTCTTGCCGCTATCGATCCGCCCAACGGCTTCGTTTCGATTGTTGCTTCTGGGCAGCTGCCCGATAGCTCACTCTACGTGGTGACTCCCCTACTCGAGAAGGGTTCGCTGCAGCCCATGATCGAGGCTGGCCATCCTCCGACTCCTGATGCTGCCGTTGCCATCGTCAGGACCGTGGCCTGGAACCTGGTTCTGGCTCATGAGGCCGACATCTTCCATCGTGACATCCGACCCTCCAATCTGCTGCTGGCCAACGATGGGGCTCCTCAGATCAGCGATCTCGGCACTGGCTATGTAGGTGTCAACGGCATTGGCCGGCATCTGGCCGACGCCCCGAAGGCGATCATTGACTATGCCGCCCCAGAGGTGATCGCCGGGACAGCGGTCAACGGGCCGGCGATCGATGTATACGGGCTGGCGGCGACCCTCTGGGCGTTGCTGAGCGGGGCCCCACCCAAACCGGCGATAGTTGGTACGCCTCGATCTGGCCATGACGTCCCGGCTGATGTTCCGCCCCATATCAGCAAGCTCCTGATCGAATCGCTGGATCCTGAACCGGCATTCCGGCCCCAGACCATGGCTGAATTCGCCATTCGCCTCGATGCCGAGCAGGGCCGACGCTTCGGTGGCATGCTTCGCCGGATCGGAGCCGTCGGTACTGCCGCCGCTGGGATCTCGGCTGCCATGTGGGCCCTTTTCGGCCGCTCCCGTCCAGCCAAGTGGCTTGGAGATGCCACTGGTCGCGACCTCGTTGCCTGCCGAGCCGACGGATCGGTCCTTGGCCACGAGCCGTTCAGCCAGTCCACCACATCGACGATCCTCGGCCATGAATCGGTCGGCAACCTCCCGACGTCGTGCCTTCCGGGTCAGGCGGCTGGTGGCGTGAGCGGTGGGGGCGCTGCGGCCGGAACGGCTGGGGTAGCCCAGGTCACAGTCGGGGTTGTTGCGGCGGTCACCGCGGTTGGCGCCGTCGTCGCCCTGGTTGCCGGTATTGGCTCAGCCGACGAACTGGCGGTTGCCCTGCCCGGTGACCTGGGTGGCGTTGTCAGCGAAGCCACCTCCGAGGATGACGATGATGTCCTCTTGGCTCCGTCAACCAATCCGCCACCCACAACCGCAGTCACTGCTCCGGCGTCGGTCGGCTCGGAACCCACGTCGAGCTTGCCAGCGGCGACAACAACGGTTCCGGAAGGTCCCAAGACTCCGACCACCATCGCAGTAGGGACGACGACACCAGTCACTACGGCTGCCCCGACGACTACGACTTCGACGACGGCGCCTTCGAGTACTACGAGTACTACGGCTGCCCCGACGACTACGACTTCGACGACGGCGCCTTCGCCTTCGACTTCGACTTCGACGACGGCGCCTTCGAGTACTACGAGTACTACGGCTGCCTCGACGATTACGATTACGACTACGACTACGACTTCGACGACGGCGCCTTCGAGTACTACGAGTACTACGGCTGCTTCGACGACTACGGCTACCTCGACGACTTCGACGACGACGGCGACTTCGACTTCGACTTCGACGACTTCGACTTCGACGACGGCGCCTTCGAGTACTACGAGTACTACGGCTGCTTCGACTTCGACTTCGACGACGGCGCCTTCAACCACGACTACCACCAAACCGGCGCCTTCAACCACGACTACCACCAGTAGCTCGACCTCTACCACGGTCGGCAATGGCCCACCGCCAGGATCAACGACAACGACAACGGCCACTACGACCACCACGACCACCGGGGGCGGGGGGTCGACTACAACCACCACCGAGTGCAGGCCGGGCGACAAGATCGGGACTGTCGATACAACCCTGAATCACAGGCCCTCATCCACCAGGAACACCATGCCGCCCTTGCCTTGCAACGCCCAAGGCCCGGTGAAACGCACCGCCAACGCCAGTTCAACGACCTCCATTGAAACGGAATGGCTCGGGGTCCTCGGCCGAATCTACTAGCGAGGTAGGGTTGGCGCAGCCCGTCTACGCTGCCATCGGGGTCTATCGTCCGCTCCGCCGCTCCCCTCACCCCGAGGGCAGGTCAAGGCCTTCGAGAACCTCATCGGACAGCGTCAAACCCGACCCCTGTAGGCTCAGCTCGTTGAGTCGGCTCGAGGGGTCTTGGCCGCCCAGCTCGGCTCCACCTGTGGGCCGTCGTTTCGCCCCTGAGCTCTGTCGCCACCGCCAAACGACAGGCGGCGAGTGCTGGCTCAGGGTTCGAGGTCTACCACCAGCGGGGCATGGTCACTCGGGCCCTTCCCGGCCCGTTCGTCGGTGTCGATCCACACCCGGTCCACCTGGTCGGCCACGTCGGGGGTACACAGAGCCAGATCGATGCGGAGTCCCCGGTTCTGCTCGAACTGGCCTGGCCGGTAGCTCCACCAGGTGAATACCCCGGGCTCGGGCTGGTGCTGTCGGGTGACGTCGATCAGTCCAAGATCGAGCAATGACTCGATGGCGGCCCTCTCCGGAGGGCTGGCGTGGGTTCGACGGCGCCACCGCTTCGGGTCGTAGATGTCGGCATCGGCCGGGGCAACGTTGAAGTCTCCGGCCACGATGGTCGGCTGCCCCACATCGATGGCCGCCCGTAGCCGCTCCAGCCACACCAGCTTGAACAGGTAGTGGGGATCGCCGAGCTCCCGCCCGTTGGGGACATAGACCGAGTGGACTCGAACCCCGCTGATGGTGGCCGACAGGAGCCGAGCCTCGTCGTAGGGGGATCGCTGGTGACCCGGGAACCCCCGCTGTACACCGGCTAGGCCGACCCGGCTGAGGATGGCCACCCCGTTCCAGTGGTCGACGCCCCAGTGCTCAGCCTCATAACCCAGCTCCTCGAACCAGGCCGTCTCGAAGGTCTCGTTGTCGCACTTGGTCTCCTGGAGCAGGACCACGTCTGGCTGGTGATAGTCCAACCAGGCCAGGACCCGTTCCCGTCGCGCCCGGATCGAGTTGACATTCCAACTGGCAATGCGCACAGGCGAGTCGCTCCTCTCCCTGGTTGTCGGATCGCTCTGAAGACCCTAGAGGGACTGTGCCGGCCCGCGGTTCGACCTCTGGTCGCCCCTTGCTGGGCGTGGCAGAATCGGGTTGTTCAGCCGACCTACCAGGGAGCAGAGCGATGGGAACCGAGGCCGCAGTGGTGGTGTTGCCCCAGGAACCGGGGCCGATGACGATCGAGACCCTCGAGCTCCCAGACCCGGTCGGCCATCAAGTCCTGGTCAAGGAGTACGCCAGCGGGATCTGCCATAGCCAGCTCCACCAGATCCACAGTCAACGCTCGACGCCAGTCGTCCTCGGTCACGAGGCCACCGGTCAGGTCCTGGCTGTCGGCCCCGAGGTCACCCATGTCGTTCCTGGTGATGATGTACTACTCACCTTCCAGCCCCGAGACCTGCGCAATACTGATCGCAAGCCCGAAGTGGCCGGCGTCGACCTCGGCGACGGGGGAGGGTGGGCGGTATCGCCCCAGATCTTCACCTGGGCCACCCACACCATCGCTGATGATCAGTACGTCATTCCCATGGCTGCTGGGACACCGACCGACGTCACCTCCATCGTTGGCTGTGCCGTCCTGACCGGAGCGGGAGCTGTCCTCCGCTCGGGTGAGGTGACCGAGGGCCAGAGCGTTGCCGTCTGGGGTGTCGGTGGGGTTGGTCTCAACGCCGTTGCCGCCGCCTCCATCATTGGTGCCAACCCCGTCATCGCCGTCGATCTCGACGACGAGAAGCTGGCCCTGGCCCAAGAGTTCGGGGCCACCCACCTGATCAACGCCGCAACCACCGATCCCATCGAAGTGGTCCGGGCACTCACTCCCGGCCCTCCTGGGGCCTACGGATTCAGGGGTTCACCCATCGCCGGAGTCGATGTTGCCTTCGATGTAGTAGCCAACCAGCAGTCGTTCGGCCAGGCCTTCCGCTCGACCAGGACCAGTCGCAGCACCATCCAGCCCGGTGGGACCACGGTCATCGTCGGGGTGCCTCAGGCCAACCTGGAGCTCCCAGCCATCGAGATGTTGGTCAACGAGCGTCAGGTGAAGGGCACCCTCGGGGGCACATCGATCCCGGGTGAGGACATCCCAATGTTTCTCGACTGGTACCTGAAAGGCCAGCTCGATCTCGACGCCCTCGTGACCTCCCGGGTCGGGATCGACGAGATCAACGAGGCGACCAAGATGCTCGAGGAGGGCAAGGTCCTGGGCCGCTCCATCATCGAACTCTAGGAGCACAGGCTCGGGAGCCCCGGTCAGGCCTCCGGCGTGAGCAAGGCTCGGAGTTCATGCTTCTTCACCTTGCCTAGTGCAGTTCGGGGCAGGGTCTCCACTACGACCAGGTCGTGGGGCAATTTGTACCGGGCCAGCTCCTGCTGGCCGTGGTGGCGAATGGTGGCCAGATCCGGGATCACCCCTGGTTCGGCAACGACGACCACTATCGGTACCTGACCCCAGTGGTCATCGGGGCGGCCCAGCACGGAGACCTCGGCCACCCCGGGGGCCGACTCCAATACGGATTCGACCTCGGCCGGGTAGACATTCTCTCCACCGCTGACGATCAGATCGTCGACCCGATCGTCGATCCAGTAGTAGCCGTCGTCGTCGAGATGGCCGACGTCGCCGGTCCGGTACCAGGGCCCGTCGAAGGCGGCCTCGGTGGCGGCCTCGTCATACCAGTAGCCGGTGAAGAGGTGAGGTCCCGAGATCAACACCTCCCCTTCCGGGCTGAGCCGGACCGAGGCATGGTGGGCCGGGCGGCCACACGATCCCGTCCGATGAGCCTCGTCGAGACGTAGTACCAGCGACGTCGGCCCGGTTTCTGTCGACCCGTAGACCTGCCCGGCCTTGATCCCGGCCTCGGCGAATCCCGCCAACAAGGAGTGGGGGATGATCGACGAGCCGCACATCACGCCCCGCAGGGAGCCGAGCTCGGCTCCGGGCCAGGCGGGATGGTTGAGCACCGCTCGTATCGTGGCCGGGACGAAGAGGGAGATCGTCACCTGGTGGTGCTCGATATCGGCCAGGACCCGTCCCGGATCGAAACGGTCGTGGAGAACGACCGTGGCTCCCACCGACAGTAGGGGGAGCACCTGAATGTTGAGCCCCCCAACATGGAACAGGGGGAGGATCGCCAGGCCGACATCGTCGGCCCTGAGCTCCTGATCGACTACACCGTTGTCGATGGTGTGGTTGAGCCCGCCATGGCTGTGGATGGCCCCCTTCGGCTTGCCCGTTGTTCCCGACGTGTAGACGAGAAGGGCCGGATCGTGGCCCCCGGGGCCAGGCGACCACGCTCCAGCACTGGGGTGCCCGGAACCGTGACCGAGAGCTGGAAACGACGGGGCCACCTCGATGACCGTCGAGCCAGGGGCCGCTTGTTCGAGATGGGCTCGGTAGTGGGGTTGGGTCACGGCCAGACGAGGCTCACAGTGGCCGAGCTGGTAGGCGTGCTCGGCAACAGTCAGCCGGGAGTTGAGGGGTACGAAGACGGCCCCGAGCCGGGTGGAGGCCAAGAGGAGCTGGAGCATGGCCGGGTCATTGTCTCCGAGCCAGGCCACCCGGTCGCCGGGCTCGACCCCGTTTCCTGCCAACCAGCGTTCCGCTGCCGCCACCGCTGCTGCCAGCTGGCGGTAGGAGAGGGTCTCGTCGCCGAAGATGATGGCAGGATGATCGGGCCGCTGGCCTGCCTGGTGCTCCAGCCACATTCCGAACGGGGCCTGCTGTCGGCCTTGGTCGGAATGTGGGTCGGAGGTGCTCACGACACGTCACCATCGCCAGGAGGTCTGGGAGGGGGAGGTTGGTCGGCGCTGGGAGGTGGGGGTTGGTCTTCGAAAGTAGGAGGTGGAGGCGACATTAGTTCGGTGGTAGGGGAAGGGTCGCCCGGCGGGGGCTCAGAGGGCCCCGATCTCAACTGCAGATCTGGTGGGTGCAGGTCGCCCTGCAGCTCTCCGTCGATGACGACGGGGTCGCCATCGAGCTCAATGGTGCAGTTCCGCATTGGCATGTCGAAATGGCCCAGGGTGTGACGCCCTGCCACCTCGTTGGTTCCGGTCGAATACAGGAAGTTGCCGGCGAAGGCGCGCAGCTCGGTCCCGTTGACCTGGTTCTTGTCGTACAGGGCAAACGAGTCCCAGCGGGCGGCCGGATTCATTCCCCAACCGACATGGGACACGGCGTAGGCCTCCCGATCACCCCAGGCGGTGAGGTAGCTGTCCATGAGCGCCGCATCGACCCCGTCACCTGCGACATTGGTGATGAAGTCATTGACGATGGTCAGCTGGACTGGGGACTCCACGTAGCGCTTGAAGGTGAGGTTGACGTCGCCCCGATCGAGGACGAGGGTCCCGTTGACCGAACCGGCAGCAGGGAAGCAGAGACACACCCCGCCGGGCCAGTGGGCGATGGTCCCGGGCTGGGTCGTGTAGCCCCAGCTCGATCCAGCCGGTGCTGCCGACACGTCGATGTCGAGATTTGTTCCCCCGGGCGAGGTGACCCGCATCCGAGCCGCCTCCTTGAGCTTCTTCGTCCCCAGCTTGACCAGCGGCTCCAGGCTCGGATCAGGGACGAGGCGTTCCAGCACCTCGGGGTGTTCGTTTGACACCATCAAGATCCTGGGTCCCCGGCCCAAGATGGCGGGCAGCTCTCGGGCATGGAGCAGGCCCTCGACTGTGCAGTCAGCAACCAGAGTGCAGCCTCCCAAGGCGTCAACGACAGGCTCCAAACCACCGATGGCGTCTGAAGCTGCCGTCGAGCGGATGGGGACGGGTGCACTCTGACGAGGGGTCGGTAGTGAGATGTGGAAGACCCGAGCCCCCAACTGTTGGAGGGCGAGGTCGCTCAGCTCGACATTGACGATCCTGCTCTGGCTCTCGGACAGTACGGCACACACATCGCCTGGCTGCACATCGCATAGCTCGAACGTGGTGGCAAAAGCATCGATCCACTTCGATTCGATTCGCTCGACGAGCATCGTGGAACCTCCCTTGGCTCTTCGCCATCGCCCATTGTGGCCCGGGTTTGGCTACGACGTCCCGTTCGGGCGGACCATGATCTTCACATGCTGGTCTGGATCGGCCAGAGCGTCGAATGCATCGGGCACCCCGTCGAGGTCGACATGACCAGTGATCAGGGTCTCACCCTGGATCCGCCCATCGGCCATGTTCTGTAGCGACTGGGCGAATTCGGCCGGGGTCCAACCAAGTACGAACCGCAGGCTCAGGCGCTTGTAGATGCCCATGATGGGGCGGAAGTCGTCGTCTTGCATACAGACTCCGACGACCATGATCTCACTATTGTTCGGTGCTCCCGACATGATGGCGTCGATCATTCCGGGCACTCCGACGGCCTCGAAGATGGTAGGTGGGGTCTCACCGGAAGCCTCATCGGATAAGGCGTCTACCGCTACCCCGAAGCTCTCCCGCCGACTCGGGGCTCCGCTTGGATCAACCACGATACTGGCCCCCATGGCCAGGGCCATTTCGCGCCGCTTCGATGAGAAGTCGCTGACGATGATGGGTTCGGCGCCGACCAGAGCCAGGGCCGAGACAACGGCCAGGCCAACTGGGCCGGCCCCGATGACGATGGCCGGTCGGCCCTTGGTCGCCCCTGATTGGTTCACGGCATGGAGCCCTACAGCCAGCGGCTCGGTCAGGGCGGCCAACACCGGATCGAGACCGTTCGGCACCGGAACCAGGGCCCCCGGGTCGAGCAACATCCGTTCGCTATAGCCTCCGGGGTAGGTGTTGTCATAGCCGGGGACAGCGAGGCCCCCGTCAGTGGTGGTCAACACCGGCATTGCCGCCATGATGGCACCAGCGGCCACGTCCTCGACATCCGAGCCGGTGTCGAGGACTCGGACCGAGATCTCATGCCCCATGACCAGGTCATGATCAGGGTCGAAGTTGAAGGTGGCGATTCCGGCCTCCCGGGCGGTGGAGGCCATTTCGTGGGCGTGACCGACCGTGTGGAGATCGCTCCCGCAGATCCCGCAAGCGATCGTCTCGACCAGTACCTGGCCTGGCCCGGGATCCAGATCGGGGACGTCATCGACGACCATGGCTCCCTGACGAAGGACAGCTGCGCGCATGGTGAGAACCCTAGACACAATCTCCGACGGGGTGAAACTGGCTCTGGGGCCGCGCTACCCCAGGATGCACCGAGCCCCTGGTCCGTGAGAGGATTCGGGAGTCCGACAGGTTCCAGACGTAGCCGTCGCAGCGAAGGAGAACGACATGAGCGGTCCACTCAGCGGAGTGAAGGTGGTCGAGCTGGCTGGTATCGGCCCTGGCCCTATGTGTGCCATGTTGTTGTCGGATCTGGGGGCCGAAGTGATCCGCGTCGATCGTCCAGTTCAGGTCGACCTCGGCATCGAACGGGGCCGCAAGTTCAACGTCTTGAACCGGGGGCGACGCTCGATCGCCGTCGACCTCAAGAGCCCTGAGGGAATCGAGGTCGTCCTCGGCCTCGTCGAGCAGGCCGATGCCCTGATCGAGGGCTTCCGTCCGGGGGTCACCGAGCGTCTCGGCCTGGGCCCCGATGTGTGCCACGCCCGCAACCCTCGGCTCGTCTACGGCCGGATGACGGGATGGGGCCAGGACGGGCCAATGGCCCACGCCGCCGGCCACGACATCAACTACATCGCCCTGACCGGGGTGCTCGATGCCATCGGCAACGAGGGTGGTTCTCCCGTGCCTCCCCTCAACCTCGTAGGCGACTTCGGCGGCGGTGCCCTCTACCTGGCCCTCGGGGTGTGTGCCGGCTTGCTCGAAGCCCGCCAGAGTGGTCAAGGCCAGGTCATCGATGCCGCCATGGTCGATGGGGCCGCCTCCCTGCTGAGCGCCATCTACGGCCTTTATGGCTCCGGGGACTGGTCTCTCGATCGCGGCACCAACTTGCTCGACACCGGAGCCCACTTCTACGGCACCTATGAGTGCAGCGACGGTGGCTGGATCTCGATCGGGTCGATCGAGGGCAAGTTCCACGCCGAGCTGATGGAGAAGCTCGGGCTCGATCCGTCGGGAATCCCTGATCGGATGGATCGGACCCGCTGGAAGGAATACAAGAAGCAACTGACCGGCATCTTCCTGGACAAGACCAGGGCCGAGTGGTGCGAGATCATGGAGGGGAGCGACGTCTGCTTCGCCCCCGTGCTGTCGATGGCTGAGGCCCCCGAGCACCCTCACAACGCCGAGCGTGGCACCTTCGTCGAGGTCGAGGGGGTGGTACAGCCGGGTCCCGCCCCCCGCTTCAGCCGCACCCCGGGCCGCATCCAGGGGCCGGTTCCCGATCCGGGTCAGCACACGGACGACATCATGGCCGATTGGGGCTGGTCGGAGGAGAAGGTGGCTGAGCTCCGTTCGGCTGGCGCCTTCGGCTAGATCGATGACCATCGGATTCATTGGCCTTGGTGTCATGGGTGAACCCATGGCCCGAAACCTGGTGACTAGGGGGACCGACCCGGTCGTTGTCACTGACTTGCGCCCCGAGCCCGTCGAGCGCTTGGTAGCGGAAGGAGCAAAGGCCGCCGCTTCGGTCAGCGACGTAGTCGAGCAGTCAGAGGTTGTGTTGTTGAGCCTCCCCGGGGGTGAGCAGTTGGAGGCCGTGGTTGGTGGAGATGACGGCATCCTCTCGGCCGACGTCGAGGGCAAGCTCATCGTCGATCACACGACAGCGCCCGTGACCTTGTCCCGGGCTCTGGGGGAGCGGTGTCGGGCTGCTGGGGCCGAGTACTGCGACGCTCCCATCGCCAGGACCCGCCAGGCTGCCATCGATGGCACCCTGGCCATCATGGTTGGGGGCTCAGCCGAGGCGTTCGCCCGACTGAAGCCGATGCTGGCCCCCATGGCCACCGACGTCAGCCACTGCGGTGAGCTGGGGGCGGGCCAGGTGACCAAGTTGTTGAACAACATGATGCTGTTCAACAATGTGCGGGCCATCGCCGAAGCCCACGCCATTGCTGAGGGGCTGGGGGTCGATGTCGAGCGGATCTTCTCCGTCATTGCCGAGGCTTCGGGTGGGAGTTTCGCCCTTTCCAACCATGGGATGAAGGCCGTTCTCACCGACACCTACCCGGCCCAGGCCTTCTCGACCGAGTACGCCATCAAGGACCTCGACTACGCCCTGGATCTGGCGGCCGAAGTCGGGATCGACGCCGTCGGGGCCAGAACCACCCGTGAGCTGTTGGCCGCTGCTCGCGACGCCGGCTACGGCCAGGAGTACTGGCCCGTGATCCGCCGCTTGCTGTAGTCCTGGCCTGCGGGCTCCATCACTCCTAGATGCCGCTCAGGTCCCGGTCGGCTCGATGTCCAGGCGCACGGCGATCCCATCGAGGCCGGGCCGGGCCGGTGGGAAGAGATCGAAGACCCGCGGGTCATGACCGGGGATGACGGCCTCCGCGGAGGAGGCCAGCTGGTAGCAGCGGCGATGGCCTTCCAGCATGGGGCCCAGGCTGAAGGCGATGGGGAAGGGGCGCCCCGTCTCCATGTTCTCGTAGAAGTGGCTGGCATCGGAAGCGAGGACGAGCCAACCGAATGCGGTCGCCACCCTGACCACCTGGAGTCCCTTGGTATGACCGCCGACGAGATGGACACTGAGCCCGGGAGCCAGGGCGGCGTCACCGTCGATGAAGGAGACTCGCTGGTCGTAGACGAGGTGGACCAGGTCGGCAACATGATCAGGGGTGTATGCGTTGCTGAACCCGTGATGGGTCATGTAGCGGCCGGTGGCGTAGCCCATCTCGTCGTCCTGGAGGTGAAACGTGGCCCGGGGGAACTGGGCGAACCCGCCGACATGGTCATAGTGGAGGTGGGTCAAGATGACATTGTCGACGCTGGCGGCATCGAGGTCGATGGTGGCCAGAGCCTCGGTCACGGATCTGACCAGGGTTCGTTGCCTGCGGGCGGCATCGAGACGGTCGAAGCCGGTATCGACGATCCAGGTCGAGTCGGGGCCGACGATGGCCCACACGAAATAGTCCATGTCCATGGGCTGGTCGTGGGGGTCGCCACCTATGAAGTGCTCAGGGCGGCGAGCCTGGCGTTCGGCGTACTTGAGGGCGTAGACCTCATAGTGGGGCGTTTGCTCGTGGGGCGGGTCGACATTGGCTCGGAAAGGGACTTGTCCGCTCATAGCCCTCGAACCCTAGTCGCCTGAGACCTTACGGTTGGCCGCCCCGAGCGGTCGTGAGCTCGCATGAGATGGGGGTGGGGATTACCTTTGGGGTCATGGAACCCACCTATGCGGCCGAGACCGAGAAGTACCGCGAAAAGATCTGCTCTTTCCTCGATGAGTATCTTCCGAGCAACTGGAATGGGATCGGCGCCCTCGAAGACGAGCAACGAACTCGCTTCCAGGATGAGTGGCGGGAGACCCTACGGGACAACAAGCTGCTGGCCCCCAACTGGCCTGCCGAGTACGGGGGCGGTGGACTCACCCACCTCGAACAGGTCGTACTGAACGAGGAGTTCGCCAAGCGTGGCGTCCCCACTTCGGGCCCCAATGATGGCTTCAGTATCGGCATGGTCGGCAACACTATCCTGGCTTGGGGCTCCGAGGAGCAGAAGAGCCACTACATCCCTCGCATCCTGTCCGGTGACGATGTCTGGTGCCAGGGCTACTCCGAGCCCAATGCCGGCTCCGACCTGGCCAACCTGGGCTGCAAGGCCGAGCTCGACGGTGAGCAATGGGTCATCAATGGCCAGAAGATCTGGACTTCGAGCGGCCACACCGCCAACATGATCTTCGTTCTGGCCCGCACCGATCCCGACGTACCGAAGCACAAGGGGATCTCGTTCCTCCTGGTCTCGATGGACCAGCCCGAGGTCGAGCTCCGCCCCATCACGAACATCGCCGGTCATGATCACTTCAACGAGGTCTTCTTCACCGATGCTGTCTGCGACAAAGACAATGTGCTCGGTGGGCTCAACAACGGGTGGGCCGTTGGTAACACCCTCCTCGGCTATGAACGGGGTGTGGGGGCGACGACAACGGCCCTGGGCTACGCAGCCGAGCTGGAGCTCTTCATCGACATGGCCCGCAAGCAGGGCAAGATCGACGACCCCATCGTCCGCCAGGACATCGCTCGCTTCCATACCAAGGTCCAGATCATGCGCTACCGGGGTATGCAAGCCCTCACCCGATTCCTCGAAGGCAAGCAGCCGGGGCCAGAGTCATCGATCGGGAAGCTGTTCTGGAGCCACTATCACCATGAGGTGACCGAGGCTGCCATGAACATGATCGGGGCCGATGCGATGGTCGGCTTCGGTCAGGAGACCCGAAGCGGGATAGCGGCTCCCGCCATCGGCATCGAGAACACCCCGGCCAACTGGATGAGTAGCTTCCTCGTAGCGAGGCCGGGAACCATCTATGCCGGGACCAGCGAGGTTCAGCGGAACATCATCGGTGAGCGGGTGCTCGGCCTACCCAAGGAACCGAGGGCTGACACCGGCTCCTGGAAGGAGAGCCAGGCCGCCTACAGGGCTTGAGAATCGACGGTAACGAGGTCAGCTGTTCGCAGATCGATCATGGCCGCTGACTCTTGTAGGGTCTCGAGCTCCTCGTCGGTGGGATCGACGAAGACCTCGACATCGCCGAGATCGAGCTGGGACAGATCACCGTCGAGGGTGCCCCCGGCCAACAGGATCTTCCGCAACTCGTTTGAGGTGAACGCTACATAGACCATCGTGGATACATCACGATCCGAGATTGGGCCCTCGGATGACAGTAGGCGCTGCTGGATGAGTGACGAGATCACCTCGAACTCACCGGATTGTATGGCTGCTTCGAGATCCTCGGCGGTGGATGTTGTCCGCCCTGCGGGCTCATTGGTCGTGGCTTGAGCCGCCAACTGGGCTGTCCGGAGATCGATGATTGGGGCGATCCGCTCGTCGGCCTGGGGCACCAATGCCGTCGTATCGGTCGGCGTCAGCCCCGTAGGTGGTTCATACGAGACCTTCTCACCATTTGTGGTTGTAGAAATACGGTCTGTGGTCTCATCGCTGTAAGAGGTCGTATGGTCACCAACTGTGGTGGCTTCATTGGGCAAATGGCGGGAGCTGACAATCTCGCCTGACGTCGGCTCGGGTTGCTCCTCGTCGCTGTCGATCGAAGCCTCGACGGGATCGGTCTCGTCGCGAGCCTCCAGTGCTGGGCCGCGGTTCAAGAAGTCGCCGACCCCTTCGAGGAGGGCCGCTCCCGGTGCACCCTCACGGACCTCTGGCACCATTTCACCATTGTCCTCGGTGATCGCACCATCGACCCCTTCGAGCTCGGTGTCGGCCGCTTGGCGCTGGGACAGTTCTTGCTCGGTCTTGCGGGCGAAAATTGCAACCAGGCCGTCGACCTCGTCTTCGGCATTGTCTGTAGTCGCCACCACAGTCTCGGGGCTTGCGTTGAAGGGCCAGAGCTCGGCCTCGTCGAGATCGGCCTGGTATGGCGACCCGTCGGGCTCGGCGACTGCGGGGGGATCCCAGCTGGATGAAACGGCCACGCTGCCCAAGGCCTCCGTAGTGGCAGGGCTGGCAGCGGTTGACTGGTCACCCGTGGGGGTGGGTATTCCCGATCCGAGGCTCGGGGAGGAGCTGGCCGGCGCAGTCTCAGCCCCCTGGCTGATCCCTGGCCGGCCTGGAGCGACCAGCTCGACGGTCGGCTCGGAATCGGCCACCACGTCAGCGATCCCGGTGCGAAGGTCTGGCTCGCCAGTACCGGCCAGGGCCGGTACCGGTATCCGATCGGCGGTATCGTGGACGGTATTGGTCAGCCCTCCGTCGCCAACGGTGGCGGCGTCGAAGCTGGCTGGATCGACTGGCTGGGCCGACCGCTTGCCTGTCACGGTAGCCATGAAGGCGGCCGTGCTGTCAGGGGGTGGCTGGTCTGAGTTGAGAGCCCGACGGGAGTGGGTGGTCGCCCTCGCTTTGGTCGCGACGGCATGGTCATCGGCCTGTAGTCGCAGGTCGCTGATCACATAGAGCCCGAGGGCGGCAACGATAATGGCAGTGAGAAAGCGGACGATGAGTTGCTCGCCGCTCGTCAGGGCGCCGGCGAGGATGAGCCCCAGAGCGCCCAGGGCAATCAGAAGGAATACTCCGTAAATGATTCGCTTTGTCATTGCTGTGGCCTCCATCTCTTAAACAATAGATGGAATATGGCTATTGCGCATCCCCTGAATTTCACTTATTTGGACAAGCATGTCCACAACTATGCGTCTAATACTGTCTTTTGCGATGTTTTGGTGACAATTGGAGGCTCTGTTGACCAGGGAAAATTTATCCACGCATCTGTTCTCTTCCAGACGTAATCGCACTTGACCTGGGAATGTGACTTCTCATACAACACAGCTGTCCTCGCTTCCGCAACGACATCTTGGCAGAATTCATGGACAACTTTGAGTGTATGGCCGGTATCTGCAACATCATCAGCCACCAGTATCCGTGCGTCTGCCAAGTCAAGCTTGTCCAAATATGGAGGTAGCATTACTGGCACATCGAGTCGCTCATCGACACCGGTATAGAACTCCAGGTTCATTACGTAGAGGTTCTTCACCGAGAGGGCGTAGCCGAGGGAGCCGGCAGCGAACAGTCCACCCCTGGCGATGGCCAAGATGATGTCGGGGCTGAAGTCGCTATCTGCGATGGTCTGGGCTAGCTGGCGGGCTGCGATCCCGTAGGTGGACCAATTCATGGTCTCTCGCTCGATCTCGGGGGGTTTGGTCATGGGTGCTCCTCTTTCTGGCAACGGGTTCCATCTTGGGGCGGAACCGATTACAGTCCACTGTCGGGCAGCGTGTCGCTCCTTGCACAGCGATCAACGATTCACCAACACCTGGCGGAGACTACGTGGACAATCGATCGCGCCGATCACTTCTCTTGCGATTCGCGGCCAAAACTCTCTATCTGGTCCCGGCGGTGCCTGGATCGTCGACATCGGCCGCTGATAGCGATCAACCGTGGGTGCGGGTGCACCGGCGCCGTCTCCGGCGCGCCGCTGTCGCCCTGGTCGTGTTGGTAGGAGCGGCCGCCCTCCCCTCGCAGGCTCAGACCGGGAGTACAACGTCCACCACCAGCCAGACACCGAGCACCCTCAGTGCCGAAGATCGGGCCAAGAAGGCCCAGGCGGCCGGCAACCTGAACGCGGCCAAGGCTGCCGATTCTGAGATCGCCGCCGCCCTTGGCAGCATCAACGAGGCTGCTCAGACCACCCAGTCCAAAATCGACCAGGCCCAGCGCCGGCTCAAGGTGGCTCGCGAGACAATGGCGACCGCGACCACGGAGCTGGCCGAGTCCAACGACGAGCAGATCGAGATCGAGGACCAACTACGGGCCAAGGCCGTCGAGGGCTTCAAGACCGGGCTCGACGATCCGGGCCCCTTCTTCAGCAAACGCGACATCAACCAGTCCATCCGACAAGCGGTCCTACTGGAGCAAACCAACAAGACGACGGCTGAGCTGTTGGAGGACCTCCGAGCCCTCCTGGAGGACCGCCAGGTCGACCAGGCCGAAGCCATCCAGGCGGCCCAGGATGCCGAGGCGCTCGAAGCCCAGTTGGTAGCTGAGCTCGAGACCCTGCGAGAGCAGTCGACGGTTCAGCTCCGCCTCAAGGGCGAGGCCGAGTCCCGTATCGCCAAGTGGGAGGCCGAGCTGACGGCCTACGCCGCCGAGGACAGTGCCATCCAGAAGCTGATTGCTGACACAGCCGCCACTCCGGTCGCGGTTCCGGCTCCCGCCGAGCCCTCCCTGCTCGGCTACCAGTGGCCGGTTGTAGGCCGTATCAGTAGCCCCTTTGGCTACCGGATCCATCCGGTCTACGGCACCCGGAAGCTACATTCGGGACTCGATGTGGCTGCTCCCGGTGGTACCCCGGTGACGGCCGCCAGTGGTGGTGTCGTTATCTCCTCGGGGTGGCGTGGTGGTTATGGCAATACGGTGATCATCGATCATGGAGCTGGCATCAGCAGCCTCTATGGCCATCTGTCTCAGCTCATAGTTCCCGTCGGCGCCATCGTCGATCGGGGTGACATCGTCGGCCTCGTCGGGGCGACCGGGACGGCCACCGGCAACCACCTTCATTTCGAGATCCGCCTGGGAGGCGTTGCTACCGACCCGCGCCCCTATCTCCCCTGATCCTTGCCCCGGGGCCGACAATGACCGGGTCGTGGTCGTGGTCGTGGTCGTGGTCGTGGTCGTGGTCGGGTATCGGCCTGGAGGCCCCGGACTGAGGTCTGTCAGGTTCAGGTGACGGTCACACTGATCTCGTGCCATCCTGTCGCCCCACTCGGTGCTGGTGAGGCCAGATCGGGGGTCTGGGTCTCGCCTGTGCCGTCGGTGGCTCGCACCCGGATCAGATGCCGGCCCGGGGTTGTGGTCCAGGCCCGGCGCCATTGGCACCAAGCGTTCTCGCCAAGTGACTCACCGAGGTCGGCTTCGAGCCAGGGGCCATCGTCGATCTGGATCTCAACCCGTTCGATGCCACGATGGGGAGCCCAGGCCACCCCGGCGATCGGGATCTCGGCGCCGGCCCTGACCGAGGTTCCCTGGCGCGGAGTATCGATCCGTGACTGGGTCTTGACCGGGCCCAGCTTCGACCACCCTCGGGGAATCCAGTAGCCGTCGAAGTCCTCCATCGTGGTCAGCTCGATCTCAGAGAGCCACTTGGTGGCCGAGACGTAGCCGTAGAGGCCGGAGACCACGAGACGGGCGGGAAAACCGTGGCGGAGGGGGAGCGGCTCGTCGTTCATGGCTATGGCGACCATGGAGGTGCGACCGTCAAAGGCCACCTCGGTCGGGAAGCCACAGGACCAGCCGTCGACCGATCGGCTGGCGATCTGGGTGGCCGCCGGGTCAACGCCTGCTTCATCGAGGAGCTCGGTGAGGGCCACCCCCTGCCATATGGCGTTGCCGACCAGGGTCCCCCCGATCTCGTTCGACACACACGACAACGTGACCGGCTCAACCAGGTTGGCTCGGTCGAGCAGTTCCTCGTAGGTATACACGACCTCGTTGTCGACCATCCCCTTGATCGTCAGCTCCCATTTGGCCGGATCGACCTGGGGGGTGAGGATGGCCGTGTCGATGAGGTAGAAGTCGTCGTTGTCGACGATCAGGGGGCTGATCCCCGAGGTGATCGCCACATCAGAGCTGGCGGCATCGGAGATGCGAGTTTCCAGTTCGGTTGCGGTCAGAGCCGAATCGAGTTGGACCGCGTCGCGGGCATCATTGACCGACGAGCGGGATCGCAACACACTGGCCCCCACTGTCGCAACGGCGGCCGTCGCCCCGATAGCCCCGGCGGCATTGAGGAAGCTTCGGCGGCTGACAGCAGGGTCTACGGGGGAATCAATGGGAAAAGTGGGGCGGCGGGCCCCGTCGCCTTCGCCTGGGACGTCACCCTCCGCCACGACCGTGACCACGGTCCTGTGGCCGGTCGCTCGCAGGCTCCTTGCCTTTCCCATCAGGATGATCAGAGCCCCTACGCCGGCGAAGATGGCGGCAAGAGAGACGGGAACGGCAGCGGCCCAGCCCCCCTGGCTATCGACACCGATGGCCAACAACCCGATCAGACCGAACACGGAGATACCGACGATGCCGGGCATCAGATTGCGTCGGGAGGCTACTCCGAGGCCAATAGCAACCAGCACAGAGATGATGGCGGTGCCCATCACCAGGGCTGGCTTGTCGGCCAAGCCGAACACGGCCTTCCCGAAGTCGACGAACCAGCTTGGAGCATTGTCGAGGACCCGATTGGCGACCGCCACCACCGGCCCCGGTCGGGGGGCGGCCAGGGCGGCTGCCAGCTCGCCGATACTGAGGGCAGCCCCCGCAGCCAGAGCGCCGGCTAGACCGGCTGGAATCACCCCGGCACCGACCACCTCAGTTCTCTCGTCGGTTGTAGTCATGGCCTCGAACCCCCTTCAGTCTTGGTACCAAACTAGATTCAGAACCACCAACCGCTTGCCGAGTGGAAACCGTGATGGTTCATGATGGTTGTCAACCAGTGTGTCGGCCCGTGCATTCGGCCGTTGGCTCGAGAGGCCTCAGTTCATCACATGTTCAGAACGTCGAATGCTCGAGAAACGGAATGCGCCTCGGGGTCCAGCGGTTGGATCAAGCTATGCCCAAAGTCACACGCCGAGGTCAGCGACGACGATTGATAGCCCTCGCCGGGGCCATCGCCATGGTTGGGGCTGGCTGTGGTGGTGCCGAGATTGTCGGTGATACCACCGCCCAAGGGCCAGCAGCCGACGGTGTCGGCACTGGTCCAGCGGCCGATGAGGGAACAAGCGAAGCCCCAGAGGCACCAGGGCCGTCTGAATCGTCCAACGCCGGGGCTGAGACCAACCTCTTCCCCGACATCGAGGTCGTGAACATCTCTGACTCCTCGACGGTCAACCTCTCGACCGAGCTGGCGGGCGGAGATCTGCCTGTCCTCCTCTGGTTCTGGGCTCCCCATTGACCCGTATGTCGGGCTGAGAGCCCGACCGTTGAGCAGTTCGCTCAAGAGCATGGAGACAAGGTCAGGGTGGTTGGTATGGGGGCGCAGGACACCCTCGAACAGGCCGCAGGATTCGTCGAGACCACGGGTCTGCAGACTCCACTGATGATCTGGGATGTCAGTTTCGAGACCTGGTCGTACTACGGCGTCCGGGGCCAGCCGACGGCGATCCTGGTCGATTCGACCGGAGAGCCCATCAACAGCTGGCTCGGCTTCTTCGGCACCGATGAGGTCCTGGAGTTGGTGGCGACGGCCTGAGGTCCCTGGTCTGAAGCCCAAACCCAGGACCCCCTCAGTGAGCGCACCTCAGGTTGGGAACCTAGACTTTGCGCAGTTGGTCGTGGCTCTGGGGCCTCGCATGAGCAGGGGAGCGCAGCATGAGGGTTGTAGTCGATTTCGACTTGTCCGAGAGCAGCTTCGTTTGAAAATGATTGAGCGAGCCGGATCGGCGCAGTCTGACCAACCGATGCAACCGGGGCCGACGCTATCGACCGACATGACTGAGGCCGTCGACGCCGCGTCCGAGCTGGTCGAGGTGGTTGACGTCGATGGTGCTGTGGTGGAGATCGTCACCAGGCAGCGGCTGAGGGCCGAGAACCTGCGCCATCGCTGTACCTACGTCGCCGTCGTTACCGCCGATGAGCAGATCGTGGTCCACCAGCGGGCTGATTGGAAAGACGTCTTTCCCAGCTACTGGGATGTCTGTTTCGGCGGGGTGTGTGGGGTCGGCGAGCCGTGGCTGGTGGCAGCCGAGCGCGAGCTGGCCGAAGAGGCTGGGGTGACTGGTCAGGAACTGATCGAGCTCGGGCCGGTCGCCTACGATGGCGAGGAAGGTCATGTCATCGGCCGGACCTACCTGGTTCGCTACGACGGACCCCTGAGCTGTCCCGACGGTGAAGTGGTTGCCGTCGACACGGTGCCCATCACCATGATCGAGGACTGGATGGCTGTACGGCCCCTGTGTCCTGACTCCCAACTTCTGGCCTTGCCCCTGGTCAGGGCGTACTTCGAACAGGGCTGACTACACCCCCCGTCCTGGGTCGGGTATCGTCGACACCATGCGAGGCTCTGGGCGCCCCGACGTCTTGATCGTCGATGACGAGCCCCAGGTGCGCCAGGTGGTCGCTACCTATCTGGAGCGGGAGGGTTTCTCGGTTCGATCCGCGGCCGACGGCCACGAAGCCCTGGTCGAGATCGGCCGCCAGCGGCCTGATGCCTTGGTCCTCGATCTGATGCTGCCTGGGGTCAATGGGCTCGACGTGTTGCGCAAGCTCCGAGACGGAGGCGATGAGGTCCCAGTGATCGTAATCAGCGCCCGAGGAAGCGAACCCGATCGGGTGGCTGGCCTCGAACTGGGGGCGGACGACTATGTGGCCAAGCCTGCGTCGCCACGCGAGATCGCAGCCCGAGTCAGGGCCGTGCTTCGCCGATCGAAGCCGGTCGGCCCTACCACCTTTGCCTTCGGAACGATCGAGGTCGATGTGTCGGCTCGCCGGGTCACCCGTGGGGGTGAGCTCGTCGAGCTGCGCCCCAAGGAATTCGATCTGCTGGTTCACCTGGCCTCATCTCCGGGCGAGGTCATGAGCCGCCAAGATCTGTTGCGCGAGGTGTGGGGCTCCAGTTCGGAATGGCAGGATCCGGGAACGGTCACGGTCCATGTCCGCCGCCTTCGTCGGGCCATCGAATCCGAACCGTCCAAGCCAGACCATGTCGTCACCGTCTATGGGGTTGGCTACCGATTCGATCCGGGCCCATGATCGACGAGCCTGGGCTGGGTTCAGGAGCCATGATGGACGACGGGCCATCGGTCGTGGTCTTCATTGTGCTGGTGGTCGGGGTGTCAGCGCTTGCCGCCCTTGGATTGCCATCGGTGCTGCGCCGACTGCCCCTGCGCCGAGGCGTGCCGGCCCTGGCTCTCGTTGGGCCACTCCTGGCCACGGTGGGTGGGCTGATCGGCACCATGGCCATGACGTTGTCCGGCCATGACATCTGGTACGCCCTCCTGGTTGCCGCCTCGACGGGTGCGGCTTCCATCGTGGTCGGGCTTCGCCTGGCTAGACCCATCGCTCGAGATCTCGATCAGGTGTCGAACACCCTGCGGTCGGTGGCCGATGGCGATCGGGGGGCCAGGACCGGTCTCGATCGTTCTGGTGAGGTCGGCAGCCTGGCCAAGGCCGTCGATGACCTGAGCCGATCATTGGCCGGGGCCGAGAAGGAACGGGCAGCCGCCGATGATGAGCGGCGGGCTGTAGTCAGCGCTCTCAGCCATGATCTCCGTACCCCTCTGGCCTCGTTGTTGGTCTCGGTCGATGCCTTGGAAGACGAGATCGGGGATCCTGATACCCACATCAGGGCCATGCGAGGCAATGTCTTGGCCCTGGAGACCCTTGTCGGTGACCTATTCCTGCTGGCCAGAGCCGACTCGGGCAACCTCGGTCTCAGCCGCGAGCCCCTCGATCTTGCCGAGCTCGTCGATGAGGCGGTGGAAGCCGTTGAGCCTGTCGCCTCCCTGACCGGAGTGGTCGTCGTTGCCGAGCTCACCGGCCCTCTCGAGGTAGGGGCTGATCATGGCGCCCTCGGTCGGGTCCTACGCAATCTGTTGGACAACGCCATCCGCTACTCACCGATTGGAGGCCACGTCACCATCATCGATCACTCTGATGAGTCAATGGCCAGGATCGAGATCGTCGACGAGGGGACCGGGTTCCCTGGCTCGTT
Source organism: Actinomycetes bacterium (assembly GCA_024227975.1). The sequence continues at coordinate 18,031 of JAAETV010000163.1, read as the reverse complement.
CGTACCCCACGCCTTCGAGCGCTTCACCCAAGCCGACGATGCCCGTAGTCGGCCCGGTGGGGCCGGGCTCGGACTGGCCATCGCCAGGACATTGCTGGCCGCTCACCAGGGTTCCATCTCGATCAAGGCTGGCCCCAGAGGGAGGGTGGAGATCGAGCTTCCGATCTTCGAAGGGGTGAAGATCTCGGATTGATCCAGCACCACCCTTGACCTCGTAGGCGCTCGATGGCTACCGCCGCCAGGCCCAATTGGATTGAACCTGGCCCTGGTGGGTCAGATCCCAGCTACGAGAGCCGGGCTTTGACCAGCTCTGCGATCGTTTTGCCGTCGGCTCGGCCTGCCACTTCGGCGTTGATGGCCTTCATGGCCTGACCCATGTCGGCCTTGGCCGTCCATCCCCCCTTGGTCAGGGTGGTGTCGACGATCGACTCCAGCTCCTCGATTGACAGCGATGCCGGCAGATACTCCTCCAGGACCGCCTTCTCGGCCAATTCGGCCTCGGCCATCTCCGGACGAGCACCATCGGTGAAGGCCGCGGCCGCCTCGACTCGACGCTTGACCTGAGATGAGATGATCCTCTCGACCTCATCGTCATCGAGTTGGCGGGCCTCGGCCCCCGAGACCTGGGCCTCCTGGACGGCGGCGATCACGGCCCGCAGGGTGCGGAGCCGCAACTCATCGCGGGCCTTCATGGCCTTGGTCAGATCCTGGCGGATTGTTTCTATCAACATGATGACTCTTGCATAGCAGGCCCGCAGGATTGCAGCGAGGAGCTTTGTGAGGTGCGCCGATAGGAAATCCGAAGGGGTGCCGGACACCGACCCGATAGCCCGATGCGGGCAACCCTCTGGGTGCCCGCAAACCGAGCGGTCCCTATCCGCCAGACCCCTTGCTGCTGTCGATATCCGGTGGTATGGCGACAAGAATCGTTGTTAATCCTGAAGATTGGCCATTTACCCTTTCTAGTTGACCGACTAGAATGTTCCCCCAGACAGCCTGCGACAGCGGCGGTCTCGTCTGTCCGGATTGTCTGAGGCCGCTAGGTACAGTCTCTGGCCCCACTGCGGGCGGGCCGGAGGCTGCGGCCGGCGGACCTGGCTGTTGGCCCCAGCAATGGGGCCAACGAGCTGTAGGGGTTCTGACTGCTCTGGCCCCTCAGAGTGTGCCGTTGGGGTAGATCCAGGCCAGGTAGAACGATCCGGCCAGGATCAGCAGCGACAGCGCAGCGATGAGACCTCCCCAGAACCAGTAGGGGAGCAACAAGACGTTGGCGATCGTTTGGGTGTCGGAGTCGGTCAAGGTGCCGTCGTTGCGATGGAAGTTCTTGGTGAACATGTAGTTGAGGCTGCCCCAGCTGGCTACGCAGAACTGGATGCCGACGAGCTGTGCGATGAACACCCGGACCACTTCGGGCACCAGCCAGGCCGCAGGGATCAGGACGAGCCCCGTCAGGGTGAGGGCGATCCAGCCGAAGGCATTGCGGACGAAGAGTACGACCGAGGCCAGCACCGCCACCGCCAGACCGGCCAGTATCCAGGGGGCCGTCGATTCTCGGGCCCCCAGCACGATCACCATCCCCCCTGCAACCGCTGGTGCCAGCAAGCCGCCGGCGGCGACCACGGCTCGACCGAAGGGCCCGACCCCGCTTGACCAGGCCAGCCCATCGAGGTTGCGATGGATCTCGAGACGGCGGAACGACCCACCAGCCAGCAAGGCCGTAACCCCATGGCCCATCTCGTGGGCCCAAGTACCGAGCAGGGCGAACGGGTAGAGGAGGAGGCGCCCGTATGGGATACGGGGCACGACCAAGCTCAGGACAACGGCAGCCCAGAACACCCGTATCAGCTGCCCTTCGCTGAGATCCGCCACCGTCCCCGTCAAGGTCTCCGACCAACCGTCCCCGTCAATCACCGGCCCAAGAGTAGTTGGCTCTCGACGGGGTCGGTCGTCAATGGGACGACGACACGCCCCCTGATCTACCATCACGCTGTGGAACAGATCTGCAACGACCTGGCAAGCGAACACGACGCACTCGATGCGATCGTGGCGACGTTGACCGAAGACCAGTGGGCCCTCGACACTGCAGCTGAGGGATGGGATGTGGCCGACACCGTCGTTCACCTCATCCAAGCTGACATGGCCGCCCGTCTGGCCGTCACCGACCCCGACCGCTTCCAGCAGGCCAAAGCCGATATGGCGACCAAGGGCTTCGAGGGAGTCTTCGGCGACAAGACCGGCAAGACGGGAGCAGAGGTGTTGGCCTGGTGGCGCCAGGAGCGGACCAAGATGCTCGATGCTTTCCGTGGTCGCGGGCCCAAGGATCGGATCGCCTGGTTCGGGCCTGACATGAGCACCCTGTCGTTCGCAACGGCTCGCCTGATGGAGACCTGGTCGCACGGCTTGGATGTTGCCGATGCCGTTGGCGCCCCTTGGCCCCCCTCTGAGCGGATCCGCCACGTGGCCCACATCGGGGTCAGCACCCGAGGCTGGAGCTATGTGAACCGGGGCCAAGAGATCCCAGCCGGCGATATCCGGGTGGAGTTGACAGCACCCTCGGGAGAGGTATGGACGTGGGGTCCCGAGAATGCGGAGAACCGGGTGACCGGCTCAGCTCTCGACTTCTGTCTCGTTGCCACCCAGCGGCGCCACCCGGCTGACACCGGGCTCGAGGCCGAAGGAGCGCTGGCTGAGGAGTGGATCGGGATCGCCCAGGCCTTCGCTGGCCCTCCGACCCTGCCCCAGGCCAGTCGCGCCGGAAGCTGATCAGCTCCCGACCGAGGCCGCTGAACCCGGCCGGCTGGCCAACTGGTTGAACAGGGTGGCCATGTCGACACCGAGGACGTCGGAGGCAAGCTCCATGCCTTGAGCGACGTTGCTGGCCACCGACCTGGTGAGATCGGAGGCGCCGTCGGTGGAGATGACGGTCAGCTTGTCGATCCCAGCCATGGGAGCCGAAGCTTCACGGATGACATCGGGAAGCACAGTGGCCAGCAGATCCACGATGGCCGCATGGCCGTACTGCTCATAGGCATCGGCCTTCTTCGTCATTGCTTCGGCTTCGGCTTGGCCTCGAGCCAGTATGGCTGAAGCCTCGGCATCACCTTCAGCTCGCACGGCGGCGGCTACCGCTTCGCGGCGAGACTTCTCGCCCTCGCCCTGAGCCCGCCCCTCGATCTCGGCTGCCTTGGCCAACTCCTCACGGCGCTGACGCTCACCTGCCCCGACCAATCGGGACTCCTCAGCCTGGGCCTCGGCGGCTGCGATCGTGGCTTGGCGGTGGGCTTCTGCCTCCAGGATCGATCGGTTCTTGTTGGCCGCTGCTCCTTGCTCGACCGCGTAGCGCTGGGCATCCGCTGGCTTGCGGATCTCGGTGTCCAACTCCCTCTCCTTCAGCTGAGCTTGACGCTCGGCTACCTTCTCCTGGGCCGCGATCACTTCCTGGTCCCGGGCCGCCTTGGCGATCGGCCCTGAGGCCTCGGCTTCGGCTAGTGCGGCGTCGGTCTCGGCCTTGATCGAGGCCTGACGAAGGGCCAGCTCACGGTTGGCGATCGCCACCTCCTCTTCCGCCTTGAGTCGTGCCTGCTCGGCCTCGCGCCGGGCCACAGCCTCGGCGATGGCCGCCTCCTTCTCGGCCCTGGCCGCCTCTGGTCGACCAAGGTCATGGAGGTAGCTGCCCTCAGTCTTGATGTCTTGCAGCTGGAAGGTGTCGAGCACCAGCCCCTGGTTGGTCAGCGACGACTCGGCCTCCTCAGCCACCTCGCGGGCAAAGGCCGCCCTGTCCTTGACGATCTCTTCAACCGAGAGCCGACCGACGATGGCTCTCAGCGAGCCAGCCAGTACCTCCTGGGTGAAGTGCTCGATCTCGTCTTGCTGGCCAAGGAAGCGCTGGGCCGCCGCCCGGATGGCGTCTTCGGTTCCCCCGACCTTCACCACGGCTACCCCTTCGAGGGAGCAGCGAATCCCTTGGGCCGAGACTGCTGAGCCGACCGCCACCGCGATTTGGCGAGACGACAGATCGAGTACGGCGAGCTTCTGGACGACCGGCAGCACGAAGGTGCTGGCCCCCATAACGACCTTCTGGCCCGAGAGGTCGGTGCTGACAGCTCCCGTCTGCTGGTTGGTGACTGCCTTCCCCTTGCGGCCGGTGATGATGAATGCCTCGTTGGGACCAGCCACCTTGAAGCGCGACAAGACGATGAGGCCGACGATGGCCAGGAGGATGATGGGACCTCCGAGAGCAATGAGCAGGGTGGGCACAGTATTGGGTTTCCTTTCTCGGGGGGAACTGGGTTGGCGGAGGCGAAGGGGGCGGCGGTCAGTGCCAGAACATCTCGGCCGTGGTGACCTCGACCCGGCTGGGAGAGAGAGCCTGCACCACGACGATCTCGGTGCCAAGGCCGATCTCATCGCCTTGGTTGTCGCTGGCCACAGCCGTGATCTTGACTGGCTGGCCGGCCAACTGGACTATGGCTTCCCCCGTCGAGCCCGGCGCGATGGGGGTCACCACCCGGCCTCGGCAGCCGACGAGGTCGGAAACAGTCGGGGTGGCGTCGGTGGCCATATTGGCCAACGAACGGCTCCAGCGAAAGGCCACGAAGCCGAATCCCACGCCGACGCCCAAACCTCCAGCGGCGGCCACTCCGCTCGGCAGTGCTGTCGTCGAATCGATCAGGTAGGTCCCGAACCCGAAGGCAGTGAGGAAGGTGGCAATGGCCGTCGTCGACAGCCAAGGATTCTCGGGGATGATGCCGTCGAGGAGATCGTCGAACAGCAGGGCGAACACCAACAAGGTGACACCCATGCTTCCGATCACGATGAACACGACACCCTCCTCGATTGCCTCTGCTCCTAGAGGCTCAACGACGAGGGTCGTACACCAGTTCCCAGATTCTGAATGATTTCAGTGGCCGTGACCTGATAGCGGCCAAGGTGGGGTCAGGAGTCGAAATCGATGACGGCCCGGTTCGAGGCCCCGGTCCGCATCAGCTCATAGCCTTCGTTGATGTCCTCCAGCGGCATGTGATGGGAGATCATCTCGTCGAGCTTGAGCCGGCCATCGAGGTACATGTCGCAGTAGCGGGGCATGTCGACCCGGAACGCATTCGAGCCCATGTTCGAGCCCTTGAGGGTCTTCTCCAGCATGAAGATCTCATAGCCCGGGATCTCGATGTTCTGGCCGAACGGCATCATGCCGATCACGACCGAAGTACCACCCAAGCGACTCATCTTCCACACCTGCTCGACGGTCTCCTTGCGGCCGATGGCCTCGAAGGCGTAGTCGACCCCGCCTCCTGTCATCTCCCGAACGGCGCTGACCACATCGTCGGTCTCGCTGGCGTCGATCACATCGGTAGCCCCACAGACCTGTGCGGTCTCGAGCTTGGCCGACCCGAGATCGACGGCGATGATCCGGCTGGCACCGGCGATCCGGGCCCCCTGGATAGCGGAGAGGCCGATACCTCCGGCCCCAACGACACAGACGGTGGTCCCGGCTTCGATCTTGGCCGTCTTGAACACGGCACCGACCCCGGTGGTAACCCCACAGCCGATCAGGGCGGCCTTGTCGAGGGGCATGTCCTCACGGATCTTCACCACCGCATTCTCATGCACCAGCATCTCCTCGGCGAAGCCGCCGAGACGGGCGAACTGACCGACCGGGGTATCACCCCGATTGAGACGGGGGGGTGCTCCCTTGGCTCGAGAGGTGGCGGCCTGGTTCTGGCAGCGGTTGGGGTGACCGGTGAGGCAGTGCTCACAGTGACCGCAGAAGATACTCAAGCAGGTGATTACGTGGTCACCGGGCTTGACATAGTCGACCCCGTCGCCGACGGCTTGGACGATGCCCGCCGATTCGTGGCCCATGACTGCTGGCAAAGGCAGCCGGCTCCACTGGCCGTCCATGAAGTGGAGGTCGCTGTGACACAACCCGGCGTTGGCCGTCTGAAGTAATACTTCTCCCGGTCCTGGCTTGTCGACCGAGATGTCTTCGATGATCAGATCGCCCGGGATCTCGTTGAGCACAGCAGCTTTCATGGTGACCTCTCAGACTCAGCAGATGTGAAAGGCGTCGCACACGCCTGACTGTCACGGCTTAGCAGATATTCGCCTGAGCAACCAGGTCAACGTGTCGATGAAGGGGCTGGAAACAGCACACCGAATATCACGGCCTGGGAGACGAAGAGAACCAGAGCCAACAGCCACACCACCCGGATGGCGTCGAGATGATCGGCTGCCCCTGCTGGGCGGCCGATGATGGCAACGCCGACGGCTATGGCCATGGCGATGGACAGTTGGAACACTGTCGTGCGCCCGGCACCGGCCATGGCAAACTGGCCGGGAGCTACGTCCTGCATGGTTGCTCCGACCAGCATGGCGAAACTGAATCCAGCTGAGATCCCGAGCACGGTTCCTGGCAGGACCATCCCCTGGAGGGCGGCTGGCTCGATCCCGGTCAGGAGCAGGTGAAGGGTCATCGACGCCGCTCCCGCCACCCCTCCGATGGTCAGGACGGGGGCCACCCCGAACCGATCGGCCAGACGGCCGCTCACCGGAGACAGAAGGGCAGCCAGGAGGGGACCCGGAATCAGGATGAGGCCCGTCTCCAGCACCGACCAACCCCAGATCTGCTGGATGAAGGTGGGGAGGGGCACGAAGTAGGCGAAGAAGGCGACGACGAAACAGACCGACCCCAGATTGCCGAGGGTATAGCTCCGCGCCTTGAACAAGTCGAGGTCGAACAGGGGGCTTTCATGGTGCTTCGACCGGTAGACGAAGAGGGCGATGAGGGCGGCTCCGATGGCGAAGACGGTGATGGTCTGACCCGAGCCCCAGCCCCAGTCAGGGGCCTTGACGATGCCAGCAACGATCGAGCCGACCCCGATTGTTCCCAGGGGGATCGAGATCAGGTCGACCCGGCTCGGGATCTCGCCGGACCGGCTCTCGGTGAGCCAGCGGTTGCCACCGGCGGTGGCGGCAAGGGCAATCGGAACATTGACCCAGAACACCGAGCGCCAGCCGAAACCTCCCACCAGGAAGCCCCCCAGAGGTGGACCGACGGCGGCCGCCAGGCCCCCCATGGCTCCCCACACCCCAATGGCCATCTGGCGGCGTTGGGGTGGGAACGCTGCCAGTAGCAGGGCTAGGCCACTGGGGAACTGCATGGCGCCCCCGATCGACTGCACCAGGCGGGCTCCGATGAGGACGCCGACGTTGGGGGCGGCACCAGCCAGGGCAGACCCGATGGCGAATACCACCAGCCCGGTGAGGAAGAGCCGCTTTCGGCCGAAACGGTCAGCGGCCCACCCGGCGACAAGGAGGAGGGCGGCCAGTCCGATGTTGTAGGCGGTGATGATCCATGACAGGGTCGACTCGGCCGATGTGTTGAAGGCGAGGCGGATCTCGGGCAGGGCCAAGGCGATGACGGTGATCTCCAGGCTGACCATGAACCCGACGAGCGAGGTGGTCCAGAGGGTCAACCAGGAGCGTCGGGGGATCGGGTGGGCCATGGCCTCGCTCGGTTCGGCGAGACTGCTCTTGGTTGTCATGGGGTCAGAGCCAGCGGTGCACGAAGCAGCGCTGATCGAGACGCCCTACAGACCAACGTTCCCAGATACCGAGCAGAGCACGACGGCTGTATTCGTGCCAGTCCATGGCATCGGGGGCCGCTGTTCGGCGGACGACCTGGCGGATCCCGCCCTCGTGTACGGCGTAGCCGGCCCATACCCCTGGCCAGTCCCTGGTCGACGCCACCTCGCTGACCAGGAGTGAACCATGGCTCCTGGCCCGGTTGCGGTGAGTATGGCCAGAGGTGATCAGGCCGGACGTACCGGTCCACGACAGGTCTTCCAGGAGGCCTGTCGCTTCGTCTCCTCGGACGCCGAGGGGATAGTGGGTCGGGAATCGGTAACGCTGCAACTGATGGTGGATGCCGAGGAGGAAAGGCCCTGAACCGAGACTGGCCAGATCGACGATGTCGGCCGCCACCCGCTCGACTGAGCCCACCCCGTGACCAGGAACCGTCGTGTCGGCGGCGATGACCCGGATGCCAGGAAGGTCCTGGCAGGCCACGCCACGAATGAAGGGAATGCCCCGTTCGCCAACCTTGCTCGGTGTCATCCCTCTCCCCCGAGCATCCACGTCATGGTTGCCCGGGATGAGCATGACCGGCAGGTCGATGCTGTCCAAGAGGTCACCGAGCAGGGCGAAGTTGTCAGTGTGTTGGCGATGAGCGGCGTCGCCCTTGATCAGAAGCAGCTCTGCCCCCCACTCGGTCGCTTCCTTGATGGCGGCCTGAGCACAGCGCAGGGCGAATGGGACCTCGTGGCCGCTGCGGTCGACCATCATCTTCGAGGCACCCCAATTCTGGGCCCCGAGGTGGAGGTCGCTGACGGTTGCGATGCGGCACATGAGCTCACCCGGCGGCGAGGCAACGGTGCGGGTTTCGACCTGGCCTCGACCCCCGACCCAGCTGACGTCGATTCGGTAGGAGCGATCGGGCGTGAGATCTTTCAGATCGAGCCCACCGGGACCCCCCCGGTGCTCGATCGAGGTTCTGGCGTCGCCGACCCAAGCTGTGACCTCACCCGGTGGGAGGTTTCCCCAGGTGACCTGGACCGAGGTGTCTTCAACCGCCCAGACCTGAAGGGGGGAGCTCGTCCACGGGAGACGCGTGGTCAAGAACATGGTCAAGAAGCGGTGAGGAAGGCGGCGAAACGAGCTGCTTCCCGTTGCCGGAGGGCGACATGGATCCGCTGCTTCTCCAACAACTGGGACAAGGTCTTGGCCCCGGTCGACACTGGGTTGGCGTCGAAGAATGCCGCCGTCGCCTCTGCTTGTTCCGAGCGGTCGAGAGCTGATATCCCGGACAGCATGCGCACGATCGAGCTGGAGGCGAAGAGACTATTGAGGCCACTCCAGTGCTCGACGATGAACTCCCATGTCTGGAGACCAAGATGGCGGTTGTTCAGGCCCCGGGCCAGGAGGAAGGGTGCATTCTGGGTCCGGATCTCGCCATCGAGGATCAACTGGTGGACCTGGCGGGCCAGGTCTGGATGGCCGAAGTCACTGAGGGCATAGAGATAGCGGATCTCCTCTTGAGGAGTGCTGGCCAGCTTCCAGGCCTCGACATAGTCGTTGAAATCTGCCCCGTCGCCGATGGAGGCCACGATCTCGACCGAGGCTGCCATCAGGGCGGCGTCGACGAGCTCTGGATCACGCTGGCCCATGGCCACCGTGCGCTTGGCCTCCTCCTGGATCTCGGGATCGTTGGCCACCGTGCCCAACGCCCTCACCAGATCACCCCGGAGCTGGCGGGAGCGAGCATCGTCGTCATCTCGGGGGGTGAGTCCGAGATTGGCCAAAGGGGGAGCGAGGATGTCGTGGGCGATGTCTTGGAGTCGTTCCTGGGCCTCGCCGTCGACCAGGCGATCGAGCTGACGCAGCCCCCCGATCAGACGCTGCCAGACGGACCGATCACCCTCCCCGCTCATGGCCTCGATCAGGTTCAAGAAGGCCATGGATGAGGTCCTGCCGGCTAGGAGGGCGGCGTAGGCGTCGTCGAGCACGGCGTAGCGCTCGACCGCGCTCAGCTCGTCGATGGCAACATCGGCCAGGCGATCGAGCTGGTCCGGGGCGTAGGCCACCCGCAAGAATCCGGTCGATTCGGCGTTGGCCACCAGCCAATCGGGGGTTGACGCCAACGTCACGGTTGTCGATTGCTCATCGACGAGCACCCGATCGGTCACGGGGTCGCCGTCATCACCCTGCCAGCGGAACAGGATGGGTGCGGCCCAGAGCTCATCTGGGGCCTCGTCGCCTCCGCGGTAGGTCATCCGCTCCTGGGAGAAGGTGACCTCGGGCCCATCTTGGCTGACGGAGACGAGGGGGAAGCCACCCTGGAAGATCCAGCTATCCATGATGCGACGGACCGGTTCTCCGCTCTCGGACTCGATGGCATCCCACAGATCGGTCGTCTCGGCGTTGCCGTACCGGTGTTGGAGCATGTAGCGACGAATGCCGGCTCGGAACTCGTCGGCGCCGAGATACTGCTCCAACATGCGGACGACGGCTGCTCCCTTTTCATAGGTGAGGACGTCGAACATGCTCTCGGCATCCTCTGGACTGACCACCGTGAACTCGATGGGACGGGTGGTGGCCAAGGCATCGATGTCAAAGGCTTGGGATCGGGCCAGGCTGAAGTCGACCCATCGCTGCCACTCGGGCTGGTAGGCATCGGTGCACTTCATCTCCATGAAGGTGGCAAAAGCTTCGTTGAGCCAGAGCCCGTTCCACCACTTCATGGTGACGAGGTCACCGAACCACATGTGGGCCAGTTCATGGTTGACGACGTCGGCCGCTCGCTGGAGCTCGCTCTGGGTGGCTTTGACCGGGTCGATGAGGAGTAGGACCTCACGAAACGTGATGCAGCCCAGGTTCTCCATGGCTCCGAAGCCGAAGTCGGGAATGGCGACGAGGTCGATCTTGTCGCCAGGGTATGGAAGAGCGAAGTAGTCGGCGAAGTACCTCATGGCGTGGGTGGCAACATCGAGAGCGAAGCTGGTCAGCTCACCCTTGCCCGGCACGTGCACGACGCGGATCGGGGTTCCGTCGACATCGATGGGGTCGGTAATCTCCAGCGGGCCAGCGGCGAAGGCAACCAGATAGGTGCTCATGACCATGGTGGTGTCGAAGTCGATCCTGGTACGCCCGCCTTCCAGCTCGGTCCGTGCGATCTCGGTGCTGTTGGCCACCGCATCGTGGGCGCTGTCGATGGTCAGATCGAGAGCGAAGGTTGCCTTCAACGACGGCTCGTCCCAGCAGGGGAAGCACTTGCGGGCATGGGTGGCCTCGAATTGGGTCGTTGCCAGCTTCAGCTCGCGGCCGTCGTCGTCGGTGAAGCGGCTCAGATACGGGCCGACGAGATGATCATTGAATTCCCCCTCGAAGGCGATATCGAGTACGAACGGGCCTGCTTCGATGGGGGAGGCGGGGTGAACACCCAGCCGCTCCAGCTCGGCGTCGAGGTCGTAGTCGCAAGGTGACCCGGCATCGCTGGGCTTGCGGCGGATAGAGACCGAGCTGACGGTCAAGCCGTCGGCATTGAGTACCACCGCACCGGCGGGTGTGGTCGCGTTTGCGGTGATGGACACCGTTCCCGAGAACCGCTCGGCTTCCAGATCGAGGTCGAGCGAGATCTGGTAGTGCTCGGGTACGACGTCAGTGGGCAGGCGGTGAGGATCCATTGACACGGCGCGATGCTAGCGCTCTCGAACCGCCGCCTGGCATTGGAATCGGCGTAACAGTTTGGGCCTCCAGCGCGCTTGTTGTTCGTATGACGATGAATAAGGTGATCTCGATTCGGGCCGGCAGTCTCGACGGCAAGGTGTTCTGGGACCATGGACTCCAGTCCTATGTAGCCTTGCTCCAGCTCTTCGATCACCTTGGAACCTATCCCCCTCCGGTCAAGCGCTTCGGGACGAGGCTGGCCGAGTTCGTGACCGTCGATGCCGTGGCCAACCACCTCCAGGGGGCAGGGCTAGCCCTGGACTCATCCTCCCTCGAGGCACTCCAGACCCTGCGCCACGAGGTATCGAGCCGCGACGGTTCAGCCGAGATCGTCGGTATCACCGACGATCAGGGTGGTCGTCACCTTCTCCTACTGACACCCTCTCGGCTCCGGTTGCGACTCCAGCCGACAGTTGACCATCCGGCCTATGCCTTCTGTTGGGGTGACGATGGGCCGACGACGATCGAGACGGCTCGGATCATCTGTGAACGGGTCCTCGTCCGCTCCTCGGTCGAGGACTTGGATATCTTCGCCCTCACCCTGACCGTCGACTACCTGGCCGGGATCGAGGGCGACTTCTCACTCGACGTCGACGGATTGTGCGACTGGTACCTGGCCGACTCACCGCTGAGCACCGGGCTCGGCCCCGTCGACCTTCTCGCCTTGGCCCGGGATCTAGATTCCGGCCGCCGTCCCCAGCTGGCCTGACCGACACTACCGGGCCGAGCGTTGCTCTCCCGTCTGGCGCCGCCCACCCCTCCTGTCACGGCGCCAGACGGGACCAGGCTCTCCGCCCTATCTCAGCTGGGCCGGGGCTGACCTGATCGACCGGCACGGGCAGGGTCGATGGCTGCCGTCACCCCAAGCTCGGACAGCCTGGCGTTCAGTTCGAGGCATACCTCGTCGACCACGGTCAGTGGTGGGTCGGCCGGAGCGTAGGGGGCCCAGGCAGTGAGGGTGTCGGCCAACTCGTCAAGAACCAGGATCGGGCCCAAGATGGCCAGCGCCTCCAGTTCCTCGGTCTCGAGCTCGATGTATGATTGGTAGGCGGCAATGATCTCCTCGGCCAGATCCGGATGGTGATTCACCAGCCGGGCCAGGTCGACGATGCGGGCCTCAACCCTCCGATCGGGTGAGTTGACGGCAACCCATCCATCGACGTGTTCTCCGGCCGGGTCGTCACCCCCACTGGTGTTCTCGGCGCGGCTAGGTAGCGAGGGCCGACAATCCCCCAGGACCAAATGACGCTCGATGACCCGTACCAGGGGATGGATGGCCCACTCGCATCGTCTGACCAGGTCGAGCAACGCGGCCGCCCGCACTGGCTCGGGCTGGGCGAAGCGCACGAGGGCCGACCGCAGGGTCCACTCTGCGGTCCGGGGAGCTTCGGCGAACTTGCCGATGCCGCCGCGCTTTGATCCAACTTCTGTTTGGTGCCGGCGGGCCAAGAGGGCCCCAGCCGCCTCGGCCTGGTTCACGGCTCGTCATGGTAGCAGGGAGCATAAACAGCCTTGTGTCGGAGCAACAAGGAACAAGGTGGAGGATGAAGGATCTATCTAATAGGTCAAATAGATCCAAGTAGATCGGTATCTATTACCCAAAGTATTCGACCAAAAAGCCTTAACAAATGGGATTTGTCGGCCTAGGTTGTCGGAATGGAGAACATCAAGCCGGAGCAGGAAGTCAACGAGATACTCAGCTCCCTGCAAGATGGTCTGAGGAGCATCGAAAAGGGCATGTCAACACTCTTGGAGGACATGGCGTCCGACAATGCCTCCTTCCTCGAAGAGCTCGAGGCCGCTCTGGCCGCGGCCGAGGCGGTCCTGGCCAGCGACTGACCAAGCCTTCTCCCCGGCCAACGGTGTCCGGGGGTTCAGCCGTCGAGTAGTCAGAGCTGTGCCTACCTCCCAGTAGCCAGAGCTGTGGTCACTTGAAGCCGAGTACGCCCAGGTGCGGTAGGGCCAATGCCTACTGCACCTGGGCGGATCGTCGGTCAGTATCCACGCCCGGCCCCATCGATTGGTCCACATGGCCGCTCGGGCCTGGGCTACCCCGGCCGAAGGGGGCAGTCATCCAAGGTGAGGTACCCTACGCAAACATGGTTCAATCAGTGGCAAAGAGGCTCCTGGCCCTCGCAGTGACGGCGTTTGCCCTATTGTTCACCTGGCCCTCCGCCGAGCAAACCACGAGCGTCGAGTTCCCAGACAGTGAGACGGCGGGCCAGGCCTCCGGCGACGAATCGGTGATCGACGGTCCCGAGAACGAGGGAGGGGTCGATGGCGCCGAGAACCCGGACGGGCCCGAAAGCGGAGCCTCGAGCTCGAGGCCATCCTCGAGTGGGGGAGGGGCGGAGGCATTCCGCAACGAGTCCGGTACCTATTTCTCCACCCTTGGCGCTCCAGACGATGCCCTAGCGTGGATGGGGTCGAGTCAGATTCTGTTCAATAGGCCGCTCCCGCAAGACACGCCAACAGTCAGCAACTCTGATGTCATCGCTAGCCACATCAACGAGATCATCCGGGGTGATCGCCTCTATTCCTATGGCAGCGGGATCGAGGAGGATCGAAACGCCCCCCATATCGTCCTCGTTGATTCTGATCGAGAGCAGTTCACACCCATTGTGTTCCGACCTCAGGATTGTGGGAGTGATACCTGGTGGGGATGGGGCCCGGACGAATTCGAGCCCTACATCAATGGGGCCTATGCCGATATCGGCGCAGTGGGGGTGCCGCTTCCTCCTGACTTCCGGATGCACTCCGATGACAGCGACTTCCACCTGATGATCTACGACTGGCGCCGCGATGTACTCATCGAGCTATGGCGAGCCAAGCCGAACAACATCACCGGACGCCCGGGGATCGAAGTCTGCTGGGGTGGTGTCACCAAGGACTATGCCGCAGGCGGCACTGGCGTCTTCCCCTTCCCGGTGGGCGTGACCGCCTCCGGCATGTCTTCGGCCGGCTTGACCATCACCCTCGAAGACCTGCGGCGGGGCGAGATCAATCATGCCATCGGGGTCTCGTCGGAGATCGCCATCGACAATCAGCAGGGCACCGATTTCTCCTTCCCCGCCACTCGCAATGATGGGATCTGCTCCTCCCGTCAACCCCCGCCGGATGCGTACCACGCCCATGTCGCCGACTCCATGGGAGGAGCTGAGAACTGCCTGCTCGAAGGCCAGTACATGCGTCTGCCTCTTGACTACGACGTCGACTCCATCACCCATCCCTATGCTCGCATGATTGCCATCGCTGCTCGTGACTATGGACTGGTACTCCAAGATGTTGCCGGCTGCTTCTGCTTCCAGGCCGAGAGTGGTCGAACGGCGACCGACAACGGGTTCGGGTCAGAGGATCCGTGGGGCGCCTTCTACGACGGGACCCCTGACTGGGAGGTCCTGTGGCAGATTGACTGGTCCCGTCTGGAGATCCTGCCTCCCGACTGGAACCGCCCCAGCGACTATCAGATCCCATGTGCCATTGCCCCTGGGCGATCGGCGGCCACCAATCCCATGGGCTCCGATCCTCGCTGCCAGCTCCCCTCCGATCCGTACCTGACGGGCTGACCGGAACGTTCAGGCCACGAGCCCAGCGCCGGAGATGTGCAGGGCAACGGCGACGATGGCCCCGCCGACCAGCGCAGGGCCGAAGGGCATCAAGGTCTGGCGGCGGCCGAGGACGACCATCAACAACGCCGCCAGCCCGGCCAGGGTGGTGGTGGCGACGAAACCGGTGAAGGCGACGTCGATCCCGAGCCATCCGAGATACAGGCCGAGGCCGGCACCGAGCTTCACATCCCCGAAGCCGATGTTGGCCGGAGAGATCAACCAGGCGGCGAACCAGGGGCCAGCGAAGATGGCAACACTGACCACGAGATCGCTGACCGGGAACCCCATCCGGCCGACCACGGCGGCCAGGGCGAACCCGGCAATGGCGACCATAGCCAGGGGCCCGGTGTAATGATTGCGGAGGCGATGGGTCCGGGCGTCATCGGCGGCAGCGACAACGGCGAGGGTGCCCCCGATGGCGAAGGTAACGACAATGATGATGATTCAACGTTATCGAGAGAGAAGTAGTCGTGTCCTTGTGGTGGTAGAAGGCTAAGCTGGCTCGGCCCGAGGATTGAGGACTGTTCCTTCCGGGTCGGCATCGAAGACATGACACTTGTCGGCAAGCGCCGGCCATCAGCACCGTCTCATAGGGAAGGACGATGTCCTGTGAGTTTTGTCTCCCAACCCTTTACCGCCGCGGTTCGATCACTGTCTCGGGCAGCACTTCTGGCCCTGATCGGGAGCGCCCTGATCATCGGGCCACCCCTCGTGCTCGTGAGTTTCGTCGGGAATCCGCTTCCAACCGTCATCCCCTCGTGGGACGAGATCTCCTTCGCCATGACCAATGGCCAGATCGACTCCTGGACCTGGATCAAGGGGCTGGCCCTGGTCGCCTGGTTGGCCTGGGCCCAACTTGGCGTCAGCTTCGTCATCGAGCTCCTAGCCGCTATCCGTGGGGGCAAGGCGAGAGCAATTCGTGGTCTCGGAGCGACCCAATGGTTGGCAGCCAGGATCGTCACCCAGGGCAGTATCGCGGCCTCGGTTCTGGTCCAGTCGAGCCTTGTTCCCGCCAGCGCCGTTCTGCCTCCGCTCCCGGTGGCAGCGATCGTGCTCGAAGCCGATGGTCTTGCCAGCTCGGCGGTCATTGACAACGATCCTGCCCACTTCGCGGCCGATGAAGCTACCGAGGATCACATCCGGATCATGGTGGGCCGTCGAGATACCCTGTGGGGTCTGGCTGAGGCGCACCTCGGTGACGGCAACAGGTGGGAAGCCATCCGTGATGCCAACGCCGGGCGGGTCATGGCCGACGGCACCATCTTGTCGGAGGCGTTCACCCGGGTCGAACAGGGCTGGGACCTGCTGGTACCGGGGGTCCGATCTCGCCTGGCCAATCCTGAGACCGAGGAGGTGAACCACGGCGGGGCCGATTCGGTCGACTCCTCCGAGGTGACCATCTCCGAGGGTGACAATCTCTGGCGGCTCTCGGAGCGGCAGCTGGAACCGGGCGGTCCCAATCCGTCCAATGCAGTCGTGCTTGATTATGTCAACGAGGTGGTGGCCACCAACGATCAGGCAATCGACGATCCAGACCTGATCTATCCCGGCCAGGTCTTCTCCTTTCCCGACCTTGCCGAGCAGGGGAGCGCTGATGCGGGGTCTGTTCCCGGCGGACCGGGGTTGGGGGGAGGCCCAACGGCCGGCTCGGCCGTCGACCATTCGGCCAGCCAGGGTGGGGTCGGGGGTCAGGGCGATGGCAGCGGCCCCGTTCCCCACTCGAGTACCGCCGTCGACGACATCGAGCTCGCCCACGAGACTTCGAGCGCCGCCAACGAGGACCAGCCCGAGCCCCTCATGCTGGCTGAGCCTTATCGCACCATCGGATCGGTCACTCTGGGGGCAGCCGGGGCGTTGCTAGCCACCGGGGCCGCAGGACTCCTACGCCGCCGCCGTCGATATCGGATGGCCCACCGCACACCGGGCACGGTTCCGGATCCACCCCTCTCCGAGCTCGACCCAGTCCAGTTGGCTCTGATACGCCATGGCGATGAGGAATCGGTTGCCTGGCTCCAGGCGGCGATGGCGTCGCTGGGTGCCCGGCCGGTCTGGGAGGGGGAGGAAGTGGCCCAGCCTGTGATCGCCACCCTCGACGGCGACCACCTCGATGTGGAATTCAGCACCCCTGACACCATGGCGGCTCCCCTTCCCTGGGTCACCCCCGACGATGGCCACCACTGGCACCTGCCCCGGCTGGTTCCGATTGAGGACCTTCCTCCCGGTCCCGGTCCCGGTCGTGGGCCGGTGCCGACAATGGTCACGATCGGAGTCGACACGATGATCAACCTGGAGGCGACAGGGCTCCTGGTCGTCTACGGGCCAGCGCCGAGCCCTATGGACCTGATCCGCTCTCTGGTCCACGAGTTGGCCACCTCGTCCGAGGCCGGGACCATCGATGTCCGATCAACGATGGCGATCGCAGGAACCGAGACCTATGGCCTGGTTCAGGTGCAGACACCCCAGGCCATGGTCAATGAGCTGGTGCCCTGGCTAGAGGACATCGGTCAACGGCTCGATGATGGTCAGTCGACAAATGCCTATGCCCATCGGCTGGTGAACACACCCGAGCCGCTGGGCCCGGTTGTCATCGTGACTGACGAGACCACCTTGGCCGACCTCGACCCTCTGACGGAATACGCCCGTAGCCGGTCCCTACCTCTGGCCATGATCGTGGCCGGCCAGACCGACGGCGAATTCACCATCGAGGTCGATGCCCACCGCGCCTCGATCCAGCCATGGGATACGACCATCGAGCCCCAACTGCTGGAAGAGGAGGTGGCCGAGGCCCTTGGCCACCTCCTGGCTGATGCCGAGTCAGGTAAGGAGCAGCCACTCATCGTCGGGGTCGAGCTCTCGGCCTCAGTCTCTGACCTGCGGTCCCGCCTCGATCAGGCGGAGACAGCTCTCACCACCCCGACCCCTGCTGGCCCCGACCATCGTCAGTCCGGCTCCCAGCAGGGAGAAGATCCCGCCCTTCTGGCCTCTGTTTCGAGTCCACCGGTTGAAGCTGAGCCAGCTACCCCAGACGAACCTGTGGAGGTGGGAAAGGCGATCACCATCCGGGTATTGGGCCATGTCGATGCTGTCGGTGCCCCGGAACTGACATCGCAACAACTCTCGATGCTTGCCTTCCTGGCGTG
>JAAETV010000162.1 GCA_024227975.1 Actinomycetes bacterium | reverse complement strand
GTCGGCGAAGCGGGTCACCAGGTCCAGGACCTCTTGGCGGGCCTCCTTGTGGGGCCAGTGGTCGACGCCGGCCAGTCCGACCCTCTCGGTCGGACCGGAGACGGCGGCGACCAGCCGGTCGATCTGGGTCATGGTCCCATAGCCGTCGGCCTCACCCTGCACGGCCAGGACGGGACAGCTCACGGTGGCGAGCTCGTCGTCGATGGTCCACGGTCGGAACCGATCCGATACCCACACGTCAGACCAGGTCTCGAACAGGGTGTCGGCGTCGTCGTGATGGTGGGCCAGGGCGTCATCCAGACCTTCACGGTAGGTGGCCCGCAGTGTCTCGATCGCTTCTACGTTCACTTCCTCGACCATCACGTGGGCCGAGAGGGAGACGATGCCAGCCACCTCGGTTGATCCCGCTGGGGCCTGCGAGGGGTAGAGCAGGGAGATGGTTGCCCCGTCGCTGTGGCCGACCAGGACCACCCGATCCAGAGACTCACTGGCCATGACGGCGGCCAGGCCAGCCGCCTCGTGGTGCATGAACTCGGCTGGCCAGGGGCCAGGTTTCGGCCCGGAGCGGCCATAGCCGGCCCGATCGTAGGCCAGTACCCGACGCCCGCTGGCGTCGGCCAAACCTTGGGGAAACGAGCCCCAGGCCGAGATCGAGCCCAATCCCTCATGGAGCAGAACAAGGGGTAGCCGCAGACTCGACCCCTCCCCCTCCCCTTCCCGGGTCGTGACCCCTGGCTCGAACCATTGACGGTGGATCACGAACCAGTGCCTTCAGACCCTTGGCGGAGGACGAATCGCTGGACCTTGCCCGTTCCCGTCTTTGGCAGTTCGGAGCGAAACTCGATCCGGCGGGGGTACTTGTAGGGGGCGATCGTCGCCTTGACGTGATCCTGTAGCTCGGTCACCAGGTCAACCCCCTCTTCATGGCCCGGGCTGACAACCACGAAGGCTGTGATCACCTGTCCCCGTTGAGGGTCAGGCAACCCGACCACGGCGCATTCAGCGACGGCGGGGTGACCGAGTAGGGCGGATTCGACCTCAGGCCCAGCGACGTTGTAGCCAGAGGTCACGATGAGGTCGTCGGCTCGGCTTTGGTACCAGAACCAGCCATCCTCGTCCCGGATGTAGAGATCACCGGTTCGATTCCAGCCCTGGTGGACATAATCGTGTTGGCGTTCGTCGTCGAGATACAGGCAACCCGTCGGGCCCCTGACCTCCAGATTGCCGATCTCGTTCGGGCCGACCTCGACCCCATCATCGTCGACCACCCGGTTCTCGTAGCCGGCGACGTCGATCCCGGTTGAGCCCGAGCGGGCCTGGTCGAGCCGGTTTGACAAGAAGACGTGGAGCAGCTCGGTCGACCCGATCCCGTCTAGGAGGGGGACACCGGTGGCCGCCAGGAATGCGTCATAGGTGGGGGCGGGCAGGGTCTCACCGGCCGATGCCCCATAGCGGAGGGAGGAGACGTCGCGCCCCTCGATCAGGGGAAGCAAGGCCCGGTAGGCGGTGGGGGCAGTGAAGACGACGGTGGCCCGGTGGGTCTCGATGGCATCCAGCAGACCATCGGGCGACGGGGTCTCCAGCAAGACCGTCGAGGCCCCGGACCTGAGAGGGATGGCGCAAAAGGCGCCGAAGCCGTAAGCAAAGGCCAGGGGAGGGGTGCCGGTCACGACGTCGTCGGGGCCGAGCTGGTACAGGTCCTCGCCGGCAGTGTCGCATATGGCGGCGATGTCGCGATGGAGATGGGCCGCCGCTTTCGGTACTCCGGTCGTGCCGCTGGTGAACAGCAACAAGGCAACGTCGGTGGCGGCGGTCGGAACCGACGGCGAAGGTCCGGCCTCCGCCATGGCCACCTCGATGTCACTACCAGGGCCCCACTGGGCCATCGAGGCCCCGGTGTAGGCCATGGCCTCGACGTCGTCACCGAGGCGGGGGTCGGTCAGGATCAGATTGCAGGCGGCTCGCTCGGCCACGCGGTCCAATTCTGCTGCTCGCAGTAGAGGCATGGTCGGTACGGCAACCAGGCCGGCGTGGAGGCAGGCCAGGATGGCGACCGCCAGCTCCGGGGAGTTGAAGCCCCGCAGGAGCACCCTGTTCCCTGGGATCAGGCCATACTCATGAGTCAAGACGGTGGCGAGGGCGGCAACCTGGTGATCGACCTCACGGTAGGTCACAACATCGTCGCCTCGGCGGAACGCCACCCGGGCCTCGGCTTCATGGCCCTCGGCTTCGGAGTGCGGGGCTCGCACCGAAGCGAGAATGAAATCGGCGGCGTTCAGCTCTTGGGGGTAGCGATCGATCCCGGTCAGGGTCGGCCAGTGTTCGGGGGATGGGAGGCGATCGGCGCAGTAGCGATCTTGGTGCGCGGTGTAGGTCACGACTCAGAGACTAGAATATGAGTCGCTCATGATCTCTAGTGAGACCACCTTCTACCCATCGACTGACGGTGTTCAGGTTGCGGTCCACGATTTCGGCGGACAGGGTCGGCTCCTCCTGTTCTGTCATGCCACCGGCTTCTGCGCCCATACCTGGTCACCCATGATCGAGTCTTTGGCCGACCAGTTCCACTGTGTCGCCCTCGACGTCCGGGCTCATGGCCTGACCAAGCTCCCGGTCGGGGCCAGCCTGGCCTGGCGAGGCATGGCCGATGATGTGACGGCCGTGATCGAGGCTCTGTCACCAGACGAACCGATGTTGACCGTCGGTCACTCGTTGGGTGGGTCCGCCATCATCCTGGCTGAGACGGGCCGCCCTGGATTGGTGGAGCGGGCCTGGATGTTCGAACCCATCTTGATGAGAGCGGCCCCGGTCGCTATTGGTCGCAACGCCCCGGACATCGCAAACGCGGCCCGGGGTCGGCGAGCCACCTTCGCCTCCCGGCAAGAGGCAGTCGAACGCTTCGCCCGCCGCCCACCCCTGTCGCTCCTCGACCCCCGTGCGCTCGAGGCCTACGTCGAGCATGGCTTCGAGTACCTCCCCGATGGCTCAGTGACCCTGCGCTGCCGACCAGAAGACGAGGCTTCCGTTTTTGAGCATCATTTCAGCGGCACGTTCGAGCGTGCCGCCGACCTGACCATCCCCGTCGTGATGGCAACGGGGGGCGGTAGCCAGGGACCAGCCGACCGGGTGGCCGAAGCGGCGGCCGCCAACCCGGCGCTGAAGAGGGTCGAGTATCAGGATCTCAGCCACTTCGGTCCCCTCCAAGCCCCCGATCGGCTGGCCGCCGATGTCGCCGCCTTCATGCTTGACACCCCATCGGCCTGAGGCTGGGCTCAGTCCTGGGAGCTCATTCGGCTGGGTGAAGAAAGGGTCGCATCAGGGTCATGGCTTGGGCTGCCGTCGGCCGATCGTCAGGATTGGCTGCTGTCAGCCGTCCGACAACGGATCTGATGGCGAGGGCCAGATCGCCACCAAGAGTCCAGGTCGTCGTCGTCTCGTGGCGGGTGTCAGTGCCGCCGAGAGCACCGACCTTGGGCCAGGTCATGGTGTATCGATTGCCGAGATGGGTCGGCGCAGGCCGGCGCTCGGGGGGACGAGGGCCCAGGATCTGGTTGCGATCCCGCAGGGTCCCGTGGTAATTCGAGCTCAGGGTGCCTGTCGCGGCCTGATACATCACGACACCCAGGGCGAACATGTCCATCGAAGGCGAGGCCAGGCCACCTTTGAGTTGCTCTGGGGCGATCGTCCCGACCTGGCCCGACCGGTAGACGCTCTGCCCCTTGTAGCCGTTGGGTCGGGCCATACTGAGATCGGTCAGGATCGTGCCTTGGGGGCTCAGGGCCACGATCTGGGCCCGGAGATCGAGATGAACCAGCCCCTCGGCGTGCAGGCTGGATAGGGTCCTGGCCAGCTCATAGCCCATCCGCATCACGTTTGCCGGTTCCGGCAGGTGCACATGACTGCCGAGGATGGTGGCCAGGGTCGGACCGTCGACGTGTTCATAGACGGCATAGGGCGACTCACCATGAAGGCCGGCTTCGATCGGTCGAGCCAGGCCCGGATGGCGAAGGCTGACGACCCGCTGGTACTCGCGGGCCAGCTCCCGGCGGGCGGCAGGGGTCGCCGGTGCCAGCCGGGGTACCTTGACCTGGACCAGGTGGTCACGATCAATGGCCCAGGCCAGCCAGGTCTCGGTGAGCTCCGCCCGTTCGATGAGGGTGGTCGAGGCCAGCCTGGGGGTCAGCTGATGGCCGACATCGATATCGGTCAGGGCCTCGGCCGGACCGGGATCACCGGGGGTGTGGCGGGGCTCCCAGCCGGCGGCCGTGGGATTGGCACCCCAAGCGGTATGGAGCATCATCGGAGCCACTGCCCGATGGGAGGACGTTGTCTCCGAACGGCCACCGTCGAAACGGATGATCTGGTCTCCAACGTCGGCCAAGCTCAGCCGGTCGGTGGTCAACACCGTTGTCGTACCCTTGCTGACCTGGCCGATGGCCTTGATGGCGAGGAGCTCTTCAGCGGCTGAGAGCTGGGTCGTTGGTTCCTCGATCAGCAGGATCGCCGGTCGCCGTATGACGGCACGAGCCAGGGCGATCCGACGTCGTTGTCCGACTGTCAGCTCCAGCCCTTGCTCGCTGATCTCGGTGTTGAGGCCGAGCTCGAAGCCATCGGTGAACTCCATGACGCAGGCCAGTTCGGCTGCCGCCAGGACCTCGCAGGGCTCGACCCCGGTCAGTCCGAAGATGATGTTGTCGGCAATGGAGCCAGCGGTGAGCCAGGGATCCTGGAGGGCGATGGCCGTGGTCGAGCGCATGACGGCCAGTGGCAATGCACTCAGTACCTCCCCGTCGACGGTCACGGTACCGGTCTCTGGCTGCTCGGTCCCCAGAAGCGCCCCCAGGAGGGCAGCTTGGACATCATCGGCGGCCCCGACGATGAAGGTGGTCGTCCCCGGCATGGCCTCGAAGCTGACATTGCGAAACAGCTCATGATGATCGGTGAAAGAGCCGATGTCATCGACGATGAGATGGCCTCGGTCGGCGCCGTCACCGGTCTCTGCTCCAGATATGTCTGAGCAACCCGCTTGGGGTGGTTTCAGGTCTGATTGGAGCCAGTCGCCGGTGGCACCAATCCTGCGCCGCGCCGCAAGATCCCAGGTCTCTTCTCTTGTCATTCCCGCTCTTCTCAAAGTATTGGTGAGGCCCGTCCGCCTACAACACCATCCAGCCGTTACTTTCCAATAGGCAATCTAGAACACTCAGAGCGGTCGGCCAACCCCTATCTGTGGCCACAACCGACGACCTCATTGTCGATTGTTTGACCATCGGACGGCCTACCAGGTGGTTCAGGGCATGCTGGGGTGGAAATGGTGGCATACCCGTGAATAAAGAAACTTTGGCCCGAGTGAGCGTCGCCATGGTAGTGGTCGGAGTCGGGCTCACCTCTTGTGGATCGAGCGGCTTTTCTCAGAGTGGGGATCCAGCACGGCAAGCCTCTCTGACTACCGCTCTCTCTTCTACTACCTCCTTCTTGACGACGGCTGGCGAGGTCGAGGAGTCGACTCTGCCAGTGGACGAGGCCGGGGTCCGAGTGGGGGCTGCGGTCCTGGTCGACGACGGGTTCGGTCCCCTGGTGAGCCAGCGGGTCGGCCTCATCACCAACAATGCGGCCCAGGTCGACGGTGAGCGCGTCCTCGATCTCATGCTTCGCTCAGAGGCCGTCGATCTGGTCGCTATCTTCGCCCCCGAACACGGGATCGAGGCCATTGAGCCGGGCGGCTTTGAAGTGGCCGACACGACGGCCAATGGTGGCGAGATCGTGGTCCACAGCCTCTACGGCTCCGATCGGGCCCCGACCCAGGAGGCGCTGGCTGAGCTCGATGTGCTGGTCTTCGATCTCCAGGATGTTGGTGTCAGGGCCTATACCTATCTCTCGACCATGGGTTTGGCCATGGAGGCGGCGGCGGAGGCCGAGATCCCTTTCGTCGTGCTCGATCGTCCCAATCCCCTCGGTGGTGACTATCTGGCCGGCTATGTCCGTGACCCCGACCTCGACTCGTTCATCAGTGCATACCCCGTTCCTGCCGCCCATGGTTTGACGGCGGGTGAGCTCGCCCTGGCCATCAAGGGGGAGGGGTGGCTCGATGGTGTCGATCGGCTTCAGCTGGAGGTGGTAGCCATGGAGGGTTGGCACCGTGATCTCGTCTGGTCCCAGACCGATCTGACCTGGGTGGCTCCGAGCCCTGGTCTTCCCACTGTGGATGCGACCTCGGTCTACCCAGGAACCGTGCTGTTCGAGGCCACCTCTCTCTCGGTGGGGAGGGGGACGACCGAGCCCTTCACCCTGGTCGGGGCGCCCTGGATCGACGGTGAGCGGTTGGCCGCCGATCTCAACGGCCGGGCTCTACCCGGAGTCTGGATCGAACCGGCGACGTTCACCCCGGTCGCAACCCCCTTGGATCCCGACCCACCCTACGACAGCCAGACTGTCAACGGGATCCGGATTGAGGTCACCGACCAGTCGGTCGTCCAACCGGTAGAGCTCGGCATCCATCTGTTCGAGGCCGTCAAGGCTCAGGCCGTAGCCGATGCCCTGGTCGCCCGACCCGAGATGCTGGATCTGCTTGCTGGTAGTGATCGCTTGCGTCATGCCTTCGACTCGGGGGTGGGAGCCGACGCCATCATCGCCGGTTGGGCTGACGAGCTGTCTGCCTTCGCCACCCTGCGCCAGCCCTATCTGCTCTACGACTGAGGCGCTGATTTTCTGTGGAATCTGTCTCCTCCGCTTGTGGCTCGGCCGATCAGTAGCCATGCTCAACGCTAATGAGTCGAATCCTGGTTGCCGAGATCATTGCCGAGCCTGGTCTGGACAAGTTGCGGGCCGCTGGTCACGATGTCGACGTCCGCCTCGGGCTGTCCGAAGAGGAGCTGGTTGATGCCGTTGGCGGGGCACACGCCCTGATCATCCGGTCGGCCACCCAGGTCTCGGACGAGATCTTGGCCGCTGGTAGCGATCTGGTCATTGTCGGACGGGCTGGTATCGGGCTTGATAATGTCGATATCGACGCCGCAACCAAGCGGGGCGTCCTCGTGGTGAATGCCCCCCAGTCCAATGTGGTATCAGCGGCCGAGCAGACCATGGCCCTGATCTTGGCTATGGCCCGCAATGTGGCCCAGGCCGATGCCGCCCTCAAGGACGGCCGCTGGGAGCGATCCAAGTGGACCGGCATCGAGCTTCACGGCAAGGTCCTCGGCATCGTTGGGCTCGGCCGTATCGGCAAGCTGGTGGCCCAGCGGGCCCAGGCTTTCGACATGCAGCTGATCGGCCATGACCCTTACATCTCAGAGGAGCGAGCGTGGGAGATGGCGGTCGAGCCCGTCGATCTCGACACCCTGGCGGCCCGGGCCGACATCATCACCATCCATGTGGCCCGCACTCCGGAGACGATCGGACTCATCGGCCGGGACTTCCTGGCCAAGGCCAAGCCCGGTGTCCGCATCATCAATGTTGCCCGCGGTGGCATCGTCGATGAGGAAGCCCTGGCCGAGGCCCTGACCTCCGGCACGGTTGGAGGTGCCGGGCTCGATGTGTTCGACGACGAGCCGTGCACTGAGTCTTCACTGTTCGACTTCCCCAATGTGGTCGTCACCCCCCACCTCGGGGCCTCGACCCATGAGGCCCAGGATCGGGCCGGGGTGACGATCGCCGAGCAGGTGGCGCTGGCCCTCAATGGTGACTTCGTCCCCTTCGCCGTCAACATCGATGCCGCCGAGGTGGCGGGCACCATGGAGCCGTTCGTGCCCTTGGCCGAACAGCTCGGAGCCCTCATGTCCGGTCTGGGGCGAGATGCCATCGGCGACGAGGTCGAGCTATCGCTCGAAGGTGAGATCGGGGGCTTCGACCATCGGCTGGTCAGCCTGGCCGCAGCAAAGGGACTGGCTTCCCAGTTGATCGACGGCCCGGTTTCGTTTGTCAATGCCTCCGGCCTGTTGAGCGGGCTCGGTATCACCCTCAACGTGGTCGCATCAGCCCAGAGTCAGGACTTCGTGAACCGTCTGGCCATTACCGGCGAGGGTCGCTCCATGGCCGCCACCCTCATCGGCCTCCGAGACGAAGCCCGCATCGTCCAGATTGATGGCCATTCCATCGACGTACCACCGTCGGATCACATGCTGATCATCCGCAACGACGACCGGCCGGGTGTGATTGGCATCGTTGGCACCATCTTGGGCCAAGCCGGCGTCAACATCGACAATATGGACGTCGGTCGCGACGAGACCAAGGAAACGGCGATCATGGTGATCGACATCGGTCAGCCCATTGCCGGCGATGTGGTCGAATCCCTGCGCCAGGCCAACGGGATTCTCTCGGTCGACGTCATCGACATTCGCTAGTGATGTCGGCTTTCGCCGGCCTGGATTCATTTGCCGGATGAGGTGTCAAGCCCGATCCATGGCATGATCGCTGCGATGCGGACGACACTGGAGTCTCCTGCTGTGCTCGCTGAGCGCGTTGGCAAGACGTTTCTCGACCATGGTCGCCGCACCCAAGCCGTGGCGGGGCTGGATCTCGAGGTCAAGGCCGGCGAGTTCGTCAGCATCATCGGACCGAGTGGTTGCGGGAAGTCCACCCTGTTGCGCCTGGTCGGGGGTCTCATCACCGCTGACCGAGGTGAGCTGATGGTGCATGGCTCGTCGCCGGTGGAGGGGAGGAGGGCCAAGCGGTTCGGGTTCGTCCCCCAGTCCCCGGCCCTACTGCCCTGGAGGACGGTGCGTGAGAACCTGACCCTGTTGCCGGGGCTCAACCGGGGTCAGGGTCGAGGGCCAGTGGCCGACGACGAGATCGACGATCTCCTCCAATCAGTCGGCCTTGCCCCCTTCGCCGATTCCCTTCCGGCGGAGCTGTCGGGCGGGATGCAACAACGGGTCAGCCTGATCAGAGCATTCGCTTTGAGACCCCCGATCCTCCTCATGGACGAGCCCTTTGCCGCCCTCGATGAGATCACCCGTTCCGACATGCGGTTCCTCCTGCTCGATCTGTGGCGGGACACCAGAGCCACCGTGTTGTTTGTCACCCACTCCATCGAAGAGGCGGTGTTGCTGTCGGATCGGGTCATCGTGCTGACCAACCGGCCTGGTCGGGTGTCGGCTGAGCTGGACATCGACCTGAGCCGGCCCCGCCACCATGGGGTCGAGGACGCCGACGATTTCCACCACCACACCGCCGAGCTACGGAGTGCCCTCAACCTGGCGGCCGCGGGCGGTGGGCCCGATGCTGGTTGGATGGCTCTCGGATGAGCGGCATCCCCCAGACCCTGGCCGTTGATCCCAGCCACGAGGACATCGACGATGAGCCAGAGCAGGCCGGCTTGACTCGCTACCTGGCCCCCGTCACCGGCCTGATCTTGCTGTTCGGAGGGTGGGAGCTCTATGTCCGCCTGGCCGACGTCCGCCCTCTCACCCTGCCCGCCCCGTCGCGGGTGATCCGCCACGTGATCAGTGATCCCGGTCATTACCTCAGCAACGGCTGGGTCACCCTGAGCGAGGCCCTCGTCGGGTTCACCCTGGCCTTGATCGTTGCTCTCCTGGTGGCGGTGGCCATGGCCCACTCCCGTTTCGTCGAGCGAGCAACCATGCCGGTGATCGTGCTGGTCCAGTCGACCCCGGTGGCGGTGCTGGCCCCCGTCTTCCTCCTCTGGTTCGGGTTCAGCCCGGTGCCCAAGGTCTTGGTAGCAGCCCTGTTCGCCTTTGTTCCGTTCGTGGCCAATGCCCTCACGGGGCTGCGAAGTGTCGATCATGACACCCTCGAAGTGATGCGCTCGGTTGATGCCAGCCGGCGAGAAGTGTTGTGGCACCTCAGATTGCCCCATGCCCTGCCCGCCCTGTTCTCAGCCGGTCGCATCTGTGTCAGCCTCGCCCTGGTCGGAGCGGTGATTGGAGAGCTCTATGGTGGGTCGACACAAGGGCTGGGATATCAGGCTCGGATCGCCCAAGCACGTAGTCTCGTAGATCAGTTGTGGGGAAGTGTGCTCTCGCTCGCTCTGATTGGCATCGTATTGACCTTGTTGGTCATGGCCCTCGAGCGGCGGGTTCTGCGGTGGCACACCTCCCAGACCACGATCTGAACAGGAGCGGATGGTGTCAATGATGATCAACCAACTTCGGGGCGGAGCCATGGTGCTCGCTCTGGTCTTGTTAGTAGCCTCGTGCACCGATAGTGACGAGGGTGCCAGCGACGACGGCGACGGGGGTCTGGTCGTAGACACCTCGGACCTCTCGGCTGACGAGAGGTGCACAGCCAACGAGGAGGCGGGGACCATCACCTTCGTCTCATCATTCGACTTCGCCGCCGCTGCTTCCATTCTCGATGTGGTGGTGGCCGATGCCGAGGG
>JAAETV010000161.1 GCA_024227975.1 Actinomycetes bacterium | reverse complement strand
TACCGCTGGGGGCCTGGCATCGAGCCAACCCCCTAGTCGGCCCCCGGGGCATAGGGGTATCCCCGATTCGAGGGTTGGGTTCTGGATTCAAGATGGATTCATGACCACGGCAACCACCAACCGCACCACAACCAAGAAGGGTTGGCACGCCGACCCCAAGGCCCAGCACGAGCTTCGCTTCCACGACGGCGAAGCCTGGACCGAGCATGTCACCCACTATGGGCCCGTCCCATGCCGAGGCTGCGCTCACGCCGCCTGATCGCCCCCGAACACTCAGTAGAGGATCGGCTGCGGGGCCAGTATGACCACCTTCGTCATGGTCACGCCCCCATCAAGCGGCCAGCACACCGCAAGAAGCTCGACATCGGTGAGCGGTGACCATCTGAGGCCAGGCCCGCACCCAGCGCGACGGTGAGCATCGTGCCCAATCCGGTGGACGAACGTACGGAAGTCGACATGGCTGAGAGTGGAGTTGAAATCACCAGCGACTACATGAGTTGCAGCGTCCAGCTCGGTCAGTTGCCGATACTCGGCGTGACGTCGCATCGCCAGATCGGCAGACAGCGGCGCGCTGAGATGGAGGTTGGTCACGCGAAGAGGACCCTCGGGGGATTGGACTATTGCACTCAGGACT
>JAAETV010000160.1 GCA_024227975.1 Actinomycetes bacterium | reverse complement strand
GGTCAGCCAGATCTCGGAGCCGGGGTGTTCGGTCAGCAGGGCCAAACCAATGGCCCCGGAACCGGTACCCAGATCGGCGGCCAGGACGGGCTGGTTGTCAGGGGCCAAGCGTTGGAGCTCGTCGAGAGCCAGACCGGCCACGATCTCGGTCTCGGGTCGGGGGATCAGGACCCGCTGGTCGACGAAGAGCTCGAGGTGACGGAAGCTCCACTGGCCGAGCACGTACTGGAGGGGTTCACCCACCGCTCGGCGGGCCGTCATGGCATCGATGGCGGCCACCCCCCGCCTGGTTGCCAGCTCGGCTGACATGGACGGCCACTCGCTGGTCGTCGCCCCACAGGCTCGCATCACGATCAGCCGACCTTGCCGCTCGGCCCCCTCGATCCCGGCGCGGGCCAGGGCTTGGCTGACTTCAATGCCCAATTCCGCCCAGCTGATGGTTCCGGTCAGGTCGCCGTCATCGGGATCGTCGCTGAGACCCCTGTCTTTGGGGCCTTCGGCGCCATTGTCAGCCACTGGCGCCTTCGGCCTGGAGCTGGCGAGCTCGTTCGTCTTGGACAAGGGCGTCGCTGATCTGGTCAAGCTCGCCGGCCAGAACCCGGTCGAGCTTGTGGATGGTGAGCCCCAGGCGGTGGTCGGTGACCCGGTTCTCCTTGAAGTTGTAGGTCCTGATCTTCTCCGAGCGACCCCCGCCCCCGGTCTGGCCCTTGCGGGCGGCGCTTGCCTCGGCCGCCAGCTTGTTCTT
>JAAETV010000159.1 GCA_024227975.1 Actinomycetes bacterium | reverse complement strand
TCGACGTGGGCGATCGGCGGTCCAATCGTTTGGCCCTTGTCCTCGGCCGTGTCGTTGGGGTGGGTGTTGGTGAGGACTGGCGAGCACTCGGTCTGGCCGTACACGATCGTGAAGTCGAGGCCGATTGCTTCCTCGATCTTGCGCACCAGGGCTTCAGGCACCTGGGCTCCGCCAGACACGACGCCCGTCCACGACGACAGGTCTCTGGTGGTGAAGTCAGGGTGCTCCATGGCGGCGATCAACATGGTGGGCACTGCTCCCGCGAATTGGCCCTGTTCGCGCTCGATCAACTCGAGGAACAGGCCGGGCTCGAACCCGGGCAACACCACAAGCTTCGCTCGCAGGGCGAGGGCACCGAGTACGCCCAAGACACAACCACCGGTGTGGAATAGGGGCATGGGCGAGACCCATGAGGCTCCGTCGTCGACCTTGACACGATCGGCCCAAAGCATGGCGTTGTCGACCACGGCGTGATGGCGAAGCACGACACCTTTGGGAAAGCCGGTGGTACCGCTTGTGTATTGGACCTGCGCCGGATCGTCGCCGCTGACTTTGGGTAGTTCATCGCGCTGGGTGGTTGCGGCCATCAGGTCGCCGAGCTTGTCGAGGTGCAGGATGTGACGTAGATCGGGCAGATCCGCCTGGATCTCCTCAGCATGGGTAGCG
Organism: Actinomycetes bacterium; assembly: GCA_024227975.1. Next base: position 2,568 of record JAAETV010000159.1, on the reverse strand, counting down.
ACTGGGTTTCCGCGCACGTCGGGCACAACGAACACACCGGCGGATCGTGATTGGCGGAGAACATAGGCTGCCTCACCGGGTTGGAGGCTGGGGTTCAGGGTTACGAGTGTGAGCCCGGCCAGTGCCGCCCCGTACTCGAGCACGACCCACTCGGGAAGGTTGTGGGCCCACACACCAAACCGTTCACCGGGCTCGAAATGGTCGAGCAGGGCATTCGCACACCGTTCAGCGTCGGCGAGCAGCTCACGGTAGGTCCAACGCCGACCACCTCCCGGGATACCTTCGACCAAGGCTTCGCGATCCGGTACCTCGGCCGCAACCTCCCTGAGTCGCGCCCCAACGGTGATGTCGGGCCGAAGCTCAGGCCCGGAACCGTCGGGGACGAAGTGGGAGGTCGTGAGCGATTTCATCGAAGAAGAGTCGCAGGCGTCGTCACAAAGGTCAACCCCGCCCAATCCATGTGCGTCCCTACCCTGTCGCCGATTGTGAGACCACGAGCAGATGGCTTGATGCGCCGAGAAGGCTGGGATGGTCCTCGACTCGTCGAATCGCCCGGAGCAGGACATCTCGGTGCACCGGGTTGTTGAGCCACTCGTCAGTGTCCGGGAGGTTGGATGCTGGTCCTTCGATGGCGAGTACACGGTTCACAGAGCAGCCACCATCATGAAACTCCTCGTCGAGTTCTAGAGGATCGTGAAAGTAGGCGGTGGTGAACCAGCCCGGCACATCATCGGGGTTTTGATGGTGTCCGGTGGCAATGTCGTCCTTGACGATCTCTTCGAAGTCCTGGTCGAGTAGGAACTTCCGACTGAGGCCATCTTGGGTTGAGGCGAAACGTGAGATGATGGCGGCCAGAACCAAGCCTGAAGGTCCAGCGACTCTTCGGGCCTCCTTGATGGCTCGGATGCGATCGCAGCGATTGGGCAGGTGGTAGAGCGGCCCGAGCAGGAGCACTGCGTCGAAGGTGTCATCGTCGAAACGGAGCTGTCGAGCATCTCCTAGCTCGGCCTGCGGAATGCCGGCGGCTCGGGCTTGGTCGATGTGGAGTGAGACGGGGTCTGTGAGCGTCATGTCGTAGCCGGCGTCGGCGAGTGGCTTGGCGTGGATTCCAGCGGCGCCACCAACGTCGAGGACTCGGGCTGGAGGTGGGGGGAGGAAACGATGTAGGAGCTCCTGGGTTCTGATGAACTCCAGCTGGCACCAGGTTTCTAGTCGGCCGCGCTCATGGCCCTGTTGGTAGTAGGCGAGCACGGCCGCATCGAGAGAGGAACCATCAGACATCTGATGAGTGTGGTCGACCACGGGTCGTTCGCCAATCGAATTGGCGAGGGTAGCCGGGTGTCCGTCGGGAACTAGTCATAGGCCGCCAGCATCTGTCTCCTCCTAGCTCCGCAAGCGACAACCTTGTCCTGCGCCGCTGTGACAGCCTTGGGGGATGCTGTGGAGGAACCACGGGGCTTGGATCTCACCGCTTGCGACGGCAGTGATGGCAGTGGCCGTCACTCTGTCGGCCTGCGCCGGGAGAGAACCGACCGAGTTGAGCACTAACGAGGTGAGCCCGACTTCCACCGCCACGTCCGCTAGTGCTCCACCAACCACGACCGTCGCCTCCAGCACAATCTCGCCCGTCGAAGCCTTGCCGCCGACTACAACCTCGAGTGGCCAGTCGGAGCCGATCGGGTTGGAAGCCCTCGGTCCGAACGTCTGGTGGATCGCCGGCTACGACACCCCTGATCAGGTTGTCGAAGTCGATCCGGTCACGGGAGAGATCCTTCGCACCGTTTGGAAGGAAGTTTCGAGCGAAGGCCCCGAGTCTGGTCGGACCCTGACTTGTCGTGAGGTCAGCGGATCCGTTCAGGCCGTCGAACTGGTCTGGTCGATTGATGGTCCGATGCGAGAGATCTACAACGAACGGGTTGAGCTCAACGGTGAGGTGATTGCTCGACGATCGATCGACGTGGATGGGACCTCGTTGCCCGTGGAGGTGAATGAGGTCTGTGGCCATCCACGGTCACCGACGGTACGGGTTACGGCGCTGCAGCTCTTGGCGGTGCTATCTCGAGCCGGTCTCACTGATATCGAAGGCGATCACGCCATCGATCCGGTCTGGGAGGCGACTGCTTGGTGGGATGGCATCCGGTACTGGCCGCTCGGCCTATTCCAGGGAGACTTTCGGCCAACTGTTCGACCGGGGACAGAACTTCTCGAGTGCAGGATGGGGGGCCTCGAGCTGAGCACCGATCTGCCGGCTGATGCTCGATCCCGACTTGCCGAGCTCGCCGGCTGCTCAGGCACCTAGCGCAACCCTGACCAGGCGAGCCGACCCGGACCCGATTGAAGCCGAGAGTCTTGTCCGAAACTCGACCCCCGCCGAGGCAGCACAGCCAGCTGTCGAGTGAGAAGCAGGGACCTCCGGCTCTACCGGCTGTGAACCAGACCTCATATCGTTAGAAGACCCCTTGAAGAAAGGAGCGCGCCATGAGACGCCGCATCATTGGTCTGGTGCTGTTGGCCGCGGGTTTGGTCCTGGTCATGCCACGGGTGGCGGGCAAGATGGCCCCCGAGATG
>JAAETV010000158.1 GCA_024227975.1 Actinomycetes bacterium | reverse complement strand
TTCACCTCGAACGTCGACATGCGATCCGGGTCACCAGCATTCGGGACCCCCGAGTACATGCAATCCGCCCTACTCGGGGGCCAGCTGGCTCGCCGCTACGGTCTGCCGTACCGGTCCTCGAACGTCAACGCCGCCAACGCCGTCGACGCCCAAGCCGCCTACGAGTCAGTGTTCTCGCTGTGGGGTGCCGTGATGGGGGGCGCGAACCTGGTGTTTCACGGCACCGGCTGGATGGAGGGCGGCCTGCGAGCATCATTCGAGAAGGTGGTCCTCGACGCCGATCTCATCCAGATGGTGGCGGCCTTCCTGCAGCCATTGATCGTCGACGATGCCTCCCTGGCCCTCGACGCCATTGCCGAGGTGGGCCCAGGCGGGCACTTCTTCGGCGTCCAACACACCCAAGACCGATTCCGCGATGCCTTCTTCGCTCCGCTGATCTCGGATTGGCGCAACTTCGAGTCTTGGCAGGAGGCTGGATCCCCGACCGCAGACCAGAAGGCATCGCAGGTCGTGCAAGCACTGCTGGAGGAGTACCAGCCACCCCCACTCGATGATTCGATCGTCGACCAACTAGATGATTTCGTAGCGCGACGCGTGGCCGAGGATGGCGTCGCCACCGACTACTGAGAGGTTGAGATGAAGACACAAACACAGGTAGTGGTGATAGGTGGGGGAGTCGTGGGGTGCAGCATCCTCTACCACCTCACCATGAAGGGCTGGACCGATGTGGTGCTGCTCGAGCGGACGGAGCTCACGGCCGGTTCGACCTGGCACTCAGCCGGAGGCATGCACACCCTCAACGGCGACCCCAACGTGGCCAAGCTCCAGCAGTACACAATCGAGCTGTACCGCGAGATCGAAGCCGCCTCGGGGCAGGACTGCGGTATCCATCTCACCGGTGGTGTAATGCTGGCCGACACCACGGAGCGGATGGACTGGCTCCGTATGGCCCACGCCCGGGGGCGCTACCTGGGGATGGAGACCGAGCTGATCTCCGTGGCGGAAGCCAAGAGACTCATGCCCCTGCTGGAGGAGGAGCACTTCGTCGGGGCCATGTACGATCGCCACGAAGGCCATGTCGACCCGTCGGGGGTGACAAACGCCTACGCCCAGTGCGCCCGTGCCAACGGCGCCGAGATCCACCGCAATAGCTGGGCCCGAAGCATCAGCCGCACCGCCGACGGCAACTGGGCAATCGAGGTCTATGACACACCGTCGGGCGAGGTGAAGGACACAATCCACTGTGAGCACGTCGTGAACGCCGGCGGCCTGTGGGCTCGTGAAGTGGGTCGGATGGTGGGTCTCGAGCTTCCGGTCCTTGCCATGGAACACATGTACCTTCTGACCGAGGACGTTCCCGCCATTGCTGAGTACAACGTTGACCACGGCGAGTTGCTGGGTTGCATCGACCTCGGCGGCGAGATCTACATGCGCCAAGAGGGAGGTGGCCTCCTCCTCGGCACCTACGAGCGCGATTGTGTGCCCTGGTCACCAGAGGAGACTCCGTGGGAGTTCGGGATGCGCCTGCTCACCCCTGACGTCGATCGGATCGCGGACTCGCTCGACGTCGGCTTCAAACACTTTCCGATCTTCGCCGAGGCCGGCATCAAGCGGGTGATCAACGGGCCGTTCACGTTCTCTCCCGACGGCAACCCTCTGCTGGGTCCGATCCGTGGATTAAGCGGGTATTGGAGTGCGTGCGCGGTGATGGCTGGGCTCTCCCAGGGGGGCGGGGTTGGCCTCGCCCTGGCCAACTGGATGACCGAGGGTGATCCCGGCTTCGACATCTGGGGCATGGACGTGGCCCGCTTCGGCGACTACGCCACCCTCGGCTACACCAACGCCAAAGTGCAAGAGAACTACTCGCGCCGGTTCCGTATCCAGTTCCCCAACGAGGTGCTGCCGGCCGCTCGGCCCCTCCAGACCTCGCCCATCTATGACCAACTGGTCGCCGAGAACGCGGTCTGGGGCGACGCTTTCGGGCTCGAGTCGGCCCTCTGGTTCCAGCAGCCTGGTCTCGACCCGGTCGAGAACGTGACCTTCGGGCGATCGAACGCCTGGGAGTCCGTGCGGCAAGAGACCCTGGCCGTTCGCAGCGGAGTGGGGCTGATGGAGACCACGGGCTTCTCGAAGTTCCTCTTTTCCGGGCCTGGAGCCCGCGACTTCCTCGATCACCTCTTCACCAACCGGATGCCCAAACCGGGGCGAATGACGTTGGCGCCCATGACCAACCACAACGGCATGCTGATCGGCGACCTCACGGTGGCATGTCTCGCCCCGACACCGGGCGAACCCGCAGGACCAGTCACCACGGCCACCGGCGGTGCCACCCAGAACACCTCCAACGGCGAACGCTTCGTTGTCTTCGGCTCCGGAATTGCCGAGCGCTACTACGAGCGCTGGTTCGACCAACAGCTGCCCCCCGATGGGTCGGTCCACTACCGCACGCTGGGGTGGGGGACTTGCGGGCTGTCGATTGCAGGACCGAAGAGCCGCGAGCTCCTGGCTCGTCTCACCGGAACCGACGTGTCGGCCGACGGGTTCCGCTTCATGGACTTCCGTGCCATCGACCTCGAGATGGCGCCCGTATGGTGCGGGCGAGTTACCTTCAGCGGCGACCTCGGCTACGAGTTCTGGATGGACGCCAGCCACCAACGCCTGGTGCTCGAGATGCTCCGGCGCGAGGGAGCCGATCTGGGGATCCAGCTCTTCGGACTGGGGGCGCTCGACTCCCTTCGTCTCGACAAGAGCTTCGGATCCTGGGCTCGTGAATACCGGCCCATCTACGACCCATTCGAAGCCGGCCTCGGCCGGTTCGTGAAGCTCGACAAGGACTTCATCGGCCGTGACGCCTTGGTGGCGGCGGCTGAGCGGGGGCCCTCCCGTCGGCTCCTCACCTGGACGGTCGAGACCGGGAGCGGCGACGAGGCGGTCGACGTGATCGGCGACGAGCCCATCTGGCACAACGACGAGGTCGTGGGGTGGGTGACGTCGGGCGGGTACGCCCATTTCAGCGAGGAATCGGTGGCCATGGGATACGTGCCGGCGGCGCTGGAGGCCGAAGACGACGGATTCGAGATCGAGATCGTCGGAATCCGCCGCCGGGCCAGCCTGGTTCGGGGATGTCTATGGGATCCCGAGGGCACCCGGATGCGGAGCTGAGCCGGGTGGGCCGACACGGAACGAGGAGGCAGGAGGATCGTGAGCGAACAGGACTATGACGCGATCATCATCGGTACTGGTGTCATCGGCGCCGCCGTCGCCTACGAGCTCGCCAGGCGAGGACGGCGGACCCTCAACATCGACAAGCTGCCCGCAGCCGGCTACGGGTCGACCTCCAACAGCTGCGCCATCATCCGGTTCAGCTACTCCACCTACGACGGGGTGGCGATGTCCTGGGAGGGGCAGCACTACTGGGCCGACTGGCACCAGTACC
>JAAETV010000157.1 GCA_024227975.1 Actinomycetes bacterium | reverse complement strand
GTCGGGCCGATCTCGTCGAGCAGTCGGGTTGCGTCGCCCACGGTCTCGGGCCGCAAGTAGTCGAATGAGGGCAGTGACAATGTCATGGAGAACCTGTCATGGAGAACCTGTCATGGAGGACCGAATCCTTCTGGTGGCTCGACCGGCCACGGGGTACCGAAATCGAACTCGGGCAGATCGGTGGGGCCGACCCGACCCGGCCCGCCTCGGGCGGCGTTTCGCATGGCGGCCACGATCTTGTCGGGAGTAATCGGTACTTCGTCGATCCGTATGCCGAGGGCGTCGTGTATGGCGTTGGCTACCGCCGGAATCACCGGCAGGAGTGGACCTTGGCCTACCTCTTTGGCCCCGAACGGGCCTTCGGGGTCGACGCTCTCCACCAGGATCGATTCAACCGGCGGCATCTCGAGGAAGGTCGGCAGCTTGTAGTCGAGCAGTGATGGGCCCCGGTGCAAGGTATGGCGGAAGCCTTGCTCCTCGAACAGGGCCTCCCCCAAGGCCATGTACACGCCACCTTCGATCTGGCCTTCGACCAGCAAGGGGTTGAGGGCCCGCCCGATGTCGTGGGCGAGCCAGACCTTCTCCACCTCCACCATTCCGGTCTCGCCATCGACCTCGACCTCGACGACGGCGGCCGAGTAGGAGTAGGCGGGGGAGGGGCCGACGCCGGCGCCTCGATAGGGGCCGGCGAGATCGGGTGGGCGATAGCTGCCAGACGCCACCAGAGGACCGAAGCGCTCGGTTGCGGCTCGCGCCGCATCGGGCCAGGCCAGGCCACTGTTGGGTGCACCACGGACGAAGACCTGTCCGCCGGCAACGACCAGATCATCGATGTTGGCTTCGAGCTCGTCGGCCACTGCGTTGAGCACCATGGACTGGATGGCATCAGCTGCTTCGAGGGCTGCGTTGCCGGCCATGAACGTCACCCGGCTGGAATAGCTCCCGAGATCGACCGGGGTCAGATCGGTGTCGGCCGTCACCATGGCCAACTCGCCCGGTTCGAGCCCGAGTTGCTCACCGACAACGGTGGCCAGCATCGAGGTCGAGCCCTGACCGACATCGAGGGCCATGGAGTAGACGGTCACCCCGCCCCCGCGGTCGACCTTGATCTGGACCTCGGACTGGGGCATGTCGTTGAAGTAGATCGGGAGGCCCGCTCCTGACATGTAGGCCCCGACGGCCAGGCCGATGCCATGACCGGGCTGGGTCTTGGCGAACTTGGACTCGAAGGCTGAAGCCTCCACCACCTTCTCGATGCACTCGTTCAAGCCGCAACTGGTGATGCGGAGGTGATTGACCGTCATCGTGTTGGGCTCGACGGCATTGATCAGGCGGATCTCGACCGGGCTCAGGCCAAGCTCGGCCGCCACCTTGTCGAGCTGGCATTCCAGAGCGAACCGGGGTTGGGGCGTGCCGTGGCCCCGCTTGGGTCCACATGGTGGCTTGTTGGTGAAAGCCCGCACCCCTTCGAAACGGTAGTTGGGGATGCGGTAGGTCGAGGTCTGGAGGGCGCCGGTGTAGTAGAGCGATGCCATCCCGTAGCTTCCGTATGCGCCCCCGTCGAGATGGGTGCGGAGGTGCATGGAGGTGATGCGGCCGTCGGAGCGAAAGCCGGTCCGCAGCCACATCAGTACCGGATGGCGGCCGCGGTGGGTGTAGAACACCTCTTCTCGGGTCAGGGTGATCTTCACCGGCCGGCCGGTGAGCATCGAGAGCTTGCATGCCACCAACTCGTGGGAGAAGGGATCGGTCTTGCCGCCGAACCCTCCGCCGTTGGGGGTGGCGATCACCCGGATCCGACTCGTCGGCAGCTCGAGGACCGTTGCCAGGGTGCGATGCAGGTAGTGGGGGATCTGGGTCGAGGACCACAGGGTCAGTTTCTTGTCGCCATCCCAGCTGGCGAGGGCAGAGTGCAGTTCCAGGGCGGCGTGGGTGTTGCCACGGAACAGGACGAGGTCCTCGCGGATGTGGTCCGCATCGGCGAACCCGGCGTCGACGTCGCCGAATTCCAGGGCGGCATCGCGGTGGACGTTGGGCCCCACACCCTCGCCATGGATGAGTGGTCGCTCTTCGGTGAGGGCCTCCTCGACCGTTGCCACCTCGTCGATCGGCTGGTATTCGACATTGATCAGCCGGGTGGCTCTCTCGGCCGTCTCGGCATCGAGGGCGGCCACTGCGGCCACCGGCTCGCCGACATAGCGGACCTTGTCGACCGCCAGGGCGTGCTCGTCCTGGCTGACGGGCAAGATGCCGTATGCCGTCGGCAGGTCGCGGCCCGTGATCACGGCCAGTACACCTTCGAGGGCCTCGGCCTGGGAGGTGTCGATGGCTGTGATCAGAGCGTGGGCGTGAGGGCTTCGCAGCTGCCGGCCGATCAGGGTCCCGGGCAGGGTGATGTCGTCGGCGAAGCCGAGGCGACCCATGGTCTGGGCCATGGCGTCCACCCGGGGGTGGCGCCGGCCAACGACGGTGTGTTCTGCCTCCATCTCAACCATCGGAGTCCCTAGCTGCCAGCTCAACCGCATCGAGGATCTTGTTGTAGCCAGTGCAGCGGCACAGGTTGCCAGCCAATGCCTCCTTGATCTCCTGGCGCGATGGGTCTGGCGTTTCTTCGAGCAGGGCGCGGGCGGTGACCAGCATGGCCGGCGTGCAATAGCCGCACTGGGCCGCACCGAGCTCGGCGAAGGCGGTCTGCAACCGATCGGGTCGGCCCCCTTGGGCCATGCCCTCGACGGTGGTGATGGACCGACCCTCGACCTCGACGGCCAGCGTCAGGCACGACATGACGGGCCGGCCATCGACGAGAACGGTGCATGCTCCACACTCGCCCAGGTCACAGCCGTGCTTGGTGCCGACCAGTCTGAGATCGTGGCGCAGGAGGTCGAGGAGGGTTTGGTGTTCGGCTGTGAGCAACTGGGTGGTCTCACCATTGATGGTGAGGGCTATGACGCGGGTCGCCATCAGCTCGAACCGATGGGGGAGAAACCGGCTTGGGGGAGTAGGGCCTCACCCCGGGCCAATCGGCGGGCCGTCCTCTGGTAGGCGGCGTTGTCGATCTTCCAGCCATCTCCGTCGGCTTCGACCGACACCGCGATGGGCATTGTTCCGCTGGTGTGACCGATGGTGAGGATCGATCCTCTCATCGGTCGGGCCGCCTGGTGCACTGTCGTACCAACCAGTCGGGCGGCAACCGCGGTGCAGGCGGCGGTGGTTCCGGGATAGGCCTTGTGGAGTACCGGAGGCCGTCCGCCGATCACCCGAGCCACCAGATCGATCTCCTCAGCGGAGACCGTGGCTCCGCTACCGAAGGCGGTGTAGGTGGTTGGGGCGGCCACGATCGCTGGGATCGGGGCCAGCGCGTCGGGATCCATGGCAAACCGCTTTGCTGCCGCTTCCTTCACTGCTGTCACCGACTTCATATGCTCATCGGTGAGATCGTCGGGGCCCTCGGTTCCCGTCATTCCCACTGAGTCGGCCGACATGAATACACAGAGGTTGGCCAGGTCAATGAAGCTCACTTCCACGGGACCGATGGCGGTGTCGAGGGTGTCGGTCAGGTTGCCGGTAGGGAGGAGGGCGCCGGTCACGCCTCCAGCAGTCTGGCTGTAGTCGAGGCCGATCGGCGCTCCTCGGCCGGGCACCCCGTCGATGGCGAGGTCGCCGTGTACTGCGGCCCGCCCCTGATGGATCGGAACATCCGCTCGCAGGATGCGGTTGGTGTTGGTGTTGAAGATGCGAACCTTCGTCGTTGGCTCCGTCACCGTCACCAGGCCCTCGTCGACGGCATAGGCGCCGACGGCGGCCGAGATGTTGCCACAGTTGATGTCGTAGTCGACGAACGGCTCGGTGATGCTGATCTGGGCGAAGGTGTAGTCGAGGTCAGCCTCGGTGCCCGTTGGTGGATCGATGATCGCCAGCTTGCTCGTGAGCAGATCGGCACCCCCAAGGCCATCGATCTGGCGGGGGTCGGGACTGCCGAACAAGGCCAGGATGAACCTGTCACGTTCGTCGGGATCGGCCGGGAGGGCATCCCCGCGAAGGAAGACGGCCTTGCTCGTCCCCCCTCGCATCAAGACGAACGGGATCTCACTCTGTTCAGGGCCTGGGTTGGTGCTCACCGGACCAGGAGCTGGACCGTGCAGGCTGCTCCTTCGACGCCGACCGCCTTGCCTCCACGGCAGTGGGCCAGTCCGACCCGAGCCCCTTCGATCTGGCGATCTCCGGCCTCACCTCGCAATTGGCGGACCATCTCGACCACCTGGGCCACCCCGGTACCACCCAAGGGATGTCCCTTGCCCAAGAGCCCGCCACTGGGATTGACGGGGAGTCGTCCACCGATGTCGGCCTCGCCTCGTTCGACCGCGCCCGGGTACTCCCCCTGGCCGAACAAGCCCAGTCCCTCGACTCGCAGCACTTCGGCGATGCTGAAGCAGTCGTGGACCTCGGCCATATCGACCTCGTCAGGGCCAATCCCGGCCTTCTCGTAGGCGTCGTTGGCCGTATAGCGGGTGAGTGGTTCGAAAGTCATCGACGTCGGTTCGACCTCGACCGAGCCCGAGCGCAAGGTTGACGCCGCCAGGCGGATGGCCCGGCCGGCCCCGTGCTGCCGCAGGATGCGATCGCTCACCAGCACGACGGCGGCGGCGCCATCGGTCACGGGCGAGCAGTCCAACAGGTTGAGGGGCTCGGCGATCGGACGCGACCCGAGCACATCCTCCACCGAGATCTCCTTGTGGAAGTGAGCGAGAGGGTTGCGAGCCGCATTGCGCTTGTTCTTCACCGGAATCAGGGCCAGCTGCTCTCGGGTCATGTCGAACTCCGCCATATAGCGGCGGGCCCGCATGGCGTAGATAGAAGGCATGGTGGCCCCGACAGCCGCCTCGGGATCACTGGGGTCGGGGGTCAGAGCGCCGCCGAAGCTGCTGGTGAGGTGCTCGGTTCCGATGGCAACGACCACGTCGTGCTCGCCGGCCCGGATCGACAGCGATGCCTCGCGGATAGCGGTGGCCCCACTGCTGCAAGCATTCTCGACATTGGTCATGGGCAGCCCGGCCAGGCCTTCCTGGGCCAGGATGCGCTGTCCGGTTGCCATGCCCTGGAAGACGTGGCCGCAGTAGGCGGCCTCGATCAGGCGGGCGTCTATTCCCGCATCTTCGATCGCCTCGCGCATGGCGGCGCCGCCCATCTGGGCTGCATCGGTGTCTGGGTGGCGACCAAACTTGGTCATCCCGATGCCGATCACGTGTACGTCAGTCATTGGTGGCCTCCTTCTGGCCCGCTCCTGTCGTGGCAGCCGGCACGAACCGGTAGCCGAGTAGCTCAGCGTCATCTTCGTCGGTGCCGAACGGTACGACCTCGAGCACCATTGGTGTTCCCAGCGGTATATCCAGTTCGTATCCGGTCATCTGCCCCATGACCCTGACCCCCTCGGGAAGATCGATGTACCCCAGCATGTAGGGGACCTCGAAATCAGGGGTGGATTGGCGGACCACAGAGTAGGTGTACAGGATCCCCTCGCTCGACAAGTGCTTGGTCTCCAGGTCGGTGCTGAGACACCCGGAGCAGGCTTGGCGCACCGGGAAGAAATGGGCCCCACAGCCACAGCACCGGCTTCCCACCAGGTGCCCGCAGCCCTCAGAGTCGATCTCCAACTCTGCTGGCCGAAACGAGTTGGCCCCGACGGATTCCTCGGTTGCGGTCATGTGCGCCTCCTCATACTACGTCTCCTCGAACATCAGATGACCGACCGACCGGTCGGTCTCCTCCTTCGCAGTGTCCGGTGACCAGATCCCAAGCGTCAATGACTCAACGGCACCATTTGGCCGATGTATCTGGATCAAGGACGGTGAAATCCACTCGGATGGGACCCTTGGGAGTGTAGTCCTGATGCATCCGCACCGGGAAAATGATGCAGGAACTGGATTGTCCTTCCCTGGAGCCAGTGAGACGGTAAAAACCGACCGAACGGCCGGTCGGCTCAGCAGCCGATCCGTGTACCTGGGGGCGCCATGTCGCAAGACGATTCAGCACACCAGCTTCATCAGGACCTTCTCTATGACTGGAACCTGACCGACGCTGATCCGCCGCCACAGCATGAGGTGGAGGTCAACGATGAGACCTTGCGGGACGGCCTCCAATGCCCGTCAGTCCGCCAGCCGCGCCTTGATGAGAAGATCGAGGTCCTGCACACCATCGCCGCCCTCGGTATTGACGCTGCCGACCTGGGCTACCCGAGTGCCAGCCCGCAGATGCTCGACGATGTCGTCGCCCTGTTGAAGGAGATCGACAGAGCCGGCCTTGATATCTCCGCCAACTGTGCCGGACGCACGGCCGCCTACGACATCTATCCCATGGCCGAGGCCCAGCAGCGCTCTGGGGTTGGGCTCGAGGCCGCACTGTTCCTCGGCTCGAGCCCGATCCGTCAGGCCATCGAGGGGTGGGACATCGACTTCCTGGTCAAGACAACCGTCGACGCCGTGACCCTCGCCCGGGGTGAAGGCCTCGAGGTCATGTTCGTCACCGAGGACACCTCCAGGGCCGATCCCGACGACCTGCGTCAGGTATATCTAGCCGCCATCGAGGCCGGGGCCCGCCGGATCTGCCTCTCCGACACCGTAGGCCATGCAACACCCGGTGGGGTCCGTTCCCTCGTCGAGTTCACTTGCCAGCTCATCACCGAGAGCGGCGAAGACGTGAAGCTCGACTGGCATGGTCATCGCGATCGCGGCCTCGACGTCATCAACTCGCTGGTTGCGATATCAGCCGGGGCTCATCGGGTGCATGGATGTGGCCTCGGGATCGGCGAGCGAGTAGGCAATACCGCCATGGAGGTGCTTCTCGTCAACCTGAAGCTGCTGGGCTGGATCGACACCGACCTGTCGTCACTGCCCGCCTATTGTGATGCGGTTTCCAGGGCCACCGACTCGCCGATACCACACAACCTGCCGGCGGTTGGCGAGGACGCCTTTCGCACCAGTACCGGGGTCCACGCCGCCGCCGTCCTCAAGGCGATCAAGAGCGGTGATACCTGGCTGGCCAACCGGGTGTACTCCGGAGTCCCGGCCGACGAGCTGGGTCGGGAGCAGATCATCACCGTCGGGCCCATGAGCGGCCAGGCCAATGCAGTTGCCTGGCTCACCCAGAAGAACCTCCGGTGTGACGACCGAAGCATCAAGGCGATCATGGCCGAGGCCAAGACCGTTGACCATGTCCTCAGCGACGATGAGATCTACTCACTCCTCGGAGCCGAGTCCGAATGAACACAGGCCAGGAGGAGACAATTCCTACCAATACCCGAGTTCTGCTCTCAGGAAACGAAGCGATCGGCCGGGGTGCCATCGAAGCCGGTGCCATCCTCGCTGCTGGCTACCCGGGAACACCGAGCACCGAGATCCTCGAGTCACTCGCCGATCGTGACGACATCGATGTGCGCTGGTCGCCCAACGAGAAGGTCGCGCTCGACGTCGCCCTCGGTGCCTCTCTTGGCGGGGCTCGGGCCCTGACCACGATGAAGCATGTTGGGGTCAATGTGGCCGCTGACACCTTGATGACTTCGGCCTACATCGGTGTGGGGGCCGGGCTGGTGATAATCAGTGCCGACGATCCGGGTATGCACAGCTCGCAGAACGAGCAGGACAACCGCTACTACGCCAGTTTCGCCGGCATCCCGATGCTCGAACCGGCCGACAGCGCCGAGGCCAAGGCGTTCACCAAGCTCGGATTCGAGATCTCCGAGGAATTCGACATTCCGGTATTCGTGCGGACCACCACAAGGATTTCTCACAACCGTGGCCTGGTCCCCATCGAGCCACCGGCGGAGCGAACCAACATCGGCTACTCACGCGATCCGCGAAAGCACGTCATGATCCCGGCCTACGCCAGGATCCAGCGTCCGGTCATGCTCGATCGCCTGGAAGACCTGAAGGCCTACGCCGAATCGAGCCCCCTCACCGTCGAGTCGGGCCATGATGACGAGATCGGGGTGGTGACGTCGGGAATCGCTTCGAGCTATGTACGCGAGGTCGTTCCCGAAGCACGAATCCTCACCCTGGGGATGAGCTACCCCCTGCCGATGGAACGGATCCGCTCGTTCGCAGCCAAGGTCAAGCGGCTCCTGGTCGTCGAGGAGCTCGATCCGTTCCTCGAGACCCAGATTCGAGCGGCTGGTATTGCCGTCGAAGGGAAGAAGTTCTTCAGCCAAGTTGGCGAGCTCAGCCCGGACCAGGTGCGCACTGGGCTTGTTGCCGCTGGCGTGCTCGAAGAGGTCACGAGCCCCGAGCCGGGGCCAGTAACCGTCCCGCGGCCGCCCCTACTTTGCCCCGGCTGCCCTCACACCTCACCTTTCATGTCCCTGAAGCGGATGGGGGCGGTCGTCGCCGGCGACATCGGCTGCTACACCCTTGCCTCACTGGAGCCGTTGGCGGCCATGGACACCTGTGTGGCCATGGGGAGCAGTATCGGCATGGCTGTCGGCCTTGCCGCTTCGGGTGGGGCCGAAGGGCCCGTGGTCGCCACCATCGGCGACTCCACCTTCCTCCACGGAGGGATCGGAGGACTCCTCGAAGCTGTCTACAACGACGCTGATGTCACCGTGCTGATCCTCGACAATGGCACCACGGCCATGACCGGGGGCCAGGACCACCCTGGCACCGGATTGACCTTGCAGGGAGCCGAGGCCAGCCCCGTGGACCTCGTCGGCCTATGTCGATCCATTGGGGTGCAAGACGTCGCCGTCGTCGACCCCTACGACATGGCCGCTACCTACGGGGCGATCGAGCGGGCGGCAGGGCGCAAGGGACCATCGGTCGTCATCACCAACCGGCCCTGTGTGGAAGCTCCGACCAAGGTCCGTGACCAGCCCTATGAAGTGATTACCGAGGCCTGCACCGCCTGTCAGGCCTGTATGAACATTGGCTGCCCGTCGATCGTTTGGACCGACGACCTCTTCGAAGGCCGACGCAAGGTAGCCATCGACGCGACCACCTGTACCGGATGCACCTTGTGCGCCCAGCTCTGCCCACCCCTGGCCATCATCCCCACCCCCGTCGGTGTCCCTGTCGAATTGGAGTCTGCTGATGGTTGAGCGATCGCGAGGACTGCTGCTCGCTGGGGTCGGAGGCCAGGGTGTCATCCTAGCCAGCATGATCGTGGCCGATGCCCTGGTGCGAGCGGGCTACGACGTCAAGCAGAGTGAAGTGCACGGCATGGCCCAACGTGGGGGCTCGGTCTTCAGCCATATCCGCTGGGGGGAGAAGGTCGACAGTCCCCTGGTGCCCCTGGGGGGCGCCGAGGTACTGGCCGCCTTCGAGTGGGCCGAGGCCCTCCGTTGGATTCCCTACGTTCGTCCCGGTGGTGCCGTCGTGGCCGACGTTCGGACCATCGTGCCTCCCGGTGCCTGTACCGATCGACGAGCGTGGGCCACCACCTACCCTGACATCGACATCGCCCCGGTGACCGATCGTCAGCTCGAGACCCGCCTGCTCGACGCCGCCGGTGTCGCCACTGGCCTCGGCCAGGTCAAGGCGGCCAACAGTGTCGTCCTGGGGGCCGTTGCTGCTTTCCTCGACGTCGATACCGGGCATTGGGAGGCTGCCATCACCGACCTTGTGCCTCAAGGCACCGAGGAGATCAACCTCGCCGCCTTCCACGCCGGTCGGACCGAGCAGTCGGCGACCGTTGGGGCGCCGACACCAAACCCGCCTGGGTTCTCCGGTCCCCACCTCATCTCGATTCGCGACGAGTGGTGCAAGGGATGCGATATCTGCTCCCGGGTCTGCCCCGAGTACTGCCTCTTGCTGGAGATCGACGGCACCCTGGTCGTCTCCAACGCAGATGCCTGTACCGGCTGCAAGCTCTGCGAGGTCCTCTGCCCCGACTTCGCCATCTCGATCCATCCCCCCTCGGCCGACGGGGCCCCGACGCCCCCCGCGGCCGCCTCTAGCAGTGTCACAGGAGGCTCTCGATGACGGCCGCTGAACTGGTCAAAGGCAATGAGGCATGCGCCCGAGCAGCATTGGCTGCAGGTTGTCGCTTCTACGGCGGCTACCCCATCACCCCATCATCGGAGATCGCCGAGTTCATGGTG
>JAAETV010000156.1 GCA_024227975.1 Actinomycetes bacterium | reverse complement strand
TGGGCCAGTAGTGCTCTTATCGATCCCCAAACTGGCCTGTTCAGCCAGGAGTTCTTCCAGGTCGCCCTCGATTCACGGATTGCCGCTGCTCGCCGTCATCTCCGACCGGTGGCCATGGCCCTGATCGACGTGGTCAGTGGTCTTCCGGCCGACGAGCCACGCCCCGTCAACGCCACTCTGATCGCCGACACCATCAAGACCACATTGCGAGAGGCCGACACCGCCTGCCGGCTCGAGAGCGGCTACTTCGCCCTCCTGTTGGAGGACACCCCTGAAAACGGAGCCATCTGGACCGTTGAACGGATCCGCCGCCAGCTCGCCGAGAACCAGACCGGGTTGACGGTCTGGGCCGGGGTCGCATGCTATCCAGCTCACGCTTTCAGCCCAGACAAGCTGCTGGAAGCAGCCGAGCACGCCCTCGTCGCGGCGCGAGATTGGCGTCAGGACCGCATCGAGATCGCAGCCGCCACCGAGTAGACCAGCCAGCCCCCGCTCACTCCCGGCCTAGCGATGAGGCCAGCTGGTGGCAGGCAAGATCGTGTTACTGTCGTGGCCCCGTTGGCGGCCCGGCCAGCGGATCTCACCGGGGGTCGCCGACAATCGAGCCACGACGCCCTGCATGGGGAATCCCTCCGCTTCGACGAAGATCCCTCGCTCTTTGGCGTGAGGATCACCGGCCAAAGCGGCCAGATCGTAGACAGGAGCGGCCGCGGCGTCAGCCCCCTCGAACTGGGCCAGAGCTTCCGCCGCCGTCCTCTCCCCCACCCAGGCAGCCATCCGTTCCTCAACCAGGTCACGGTGTTCCATCCGATCGGCCGTCGTCGTGACCCGTGGGTCGCCCCCCAAGCCGATCAGCTCCATGACCCGGGCCGCCACCGAATCAGCCGATGTCGACACTGCGATCCAGCCGCCATCGCTGGCCTGATAGGTGCCACGAGGGACCGAGTACGGCAAACCCGATCCGAGCCGGGGCTGCTGCTCACCACCCCTCAGCCACAACGATGGGAGAGGCCCCATTATCTGCATGAGGCTCTCGATCAGATTGACGTCGACCACCTGGCCGACCCCGGAGTGAAGGGCGACCATGGTGGCGAAGGCACCGGCCAGGGCCGTGACCTCGTCGGTCAGGGCTACCGGAGGGAGGGTCGGGGGGCCATGTTTTGAGCCATTGAGAGCGGCAAAGCCGGACATTGCCTCGGCCAGGGTGGCGAACCCAGGCCGGTCCCGATATGGCCCGGATTGGCCGAAGGCAGTGACCCGCACGATGACCAGCTTGGGATTGTGCTCTAGCAAGACGTCGGGTCCGAGGCCGAGGGCTTCCAACTTGCCCGGCCGCATGTTCTCGACCAGAACATGGGCTTCGGCCACCAGGATGAGCAGCTGGTCCCGGCCGTCGGCGTCGCTCAGATCGAGCTCGATGAAGCGCTTGTTGCGATTGGTCAGCTTGAAGAAGTACGTCTCACCGTCTTCGGGGTCACGCCAGCCGAGATTGCGAGCGGTGTCGCCGACCCCGGCCCGTTCCACCTTGATGACGTCGGCCCCGAAATCGGCCAGGTGACGGGCGATGCCGGGACCGGCCAAGACGGCCGAGATATCGAGGACCCGGACGTCGGCCAAGGCCCCAGAGGTGGGTACAGGACGTTCGCTCATGGGGTGAGACCATACGGGCGATGTACTGGCCAGTGGTACCTGAACTAGCATCGTCGTCATGAGCACCCGGCGCCGAGTCGAGCTGGTTGCGTGGGATCCGGCGGTCGAACGCAGCGAAGTGCTGGTGAGAACCAGCGCAAGCGTGCTGGGCGCAGTCTTTGTAGCTGCCGTGGCCCTAGCCCTTGTTGGCATGGCCCAGACCCCCCTCGGGTGGGTACTGGTGAGCGTGGCGGCCGTTGTCGGAACAGCCCCGGCAGTGGCCCACTTCGGACGCGGCCGGCGCCAGACCCGGCTGCCCGTCGGTGACCTGCCGGTCTCGGCTGCGGTTCTCGTTGTCGAGGCCTCGACCCAGGCCAGGCGGCTGGCCACCATGGCCGCAGCGTCGCCCGACGGTCCCCTGGCCGAGCATTTCACCCATCTGGCCAGCACCGCCGACCGCTACGTCGTCGCTCTCCACACCATCGTCAGCCAACACCATGCCAGTGGCCGGGCCTTCCAGTCAGGGGGTGGCAGCTGGGCCCCGGTGCCAGGCGGCCCTGACCTGCGAAACTGGCTGGTCGACGACGAGCTCGGTCATGACATCAGCCGACTGGTAGCCCAACTGACCGAGTTGGCCGACGCCGCCGATGAGCTCCGTCACGCTCAGCGTCAACACCTGGAGTCGTCACCCATCGATGACCTGACTGAGCACACCCGACATCTGACCGAAGTACTCTCAACCACCACCCATGACCGCGGCTTCAGCGCCTGACCAAGACGATCCTGGGGATCCAACCAGCGGGTGAGGGGGACCGACTCATCTGGGGTGAGGGTGGATTGGCTCACGATCACCAGGAGAACGTCTAGCCTCTAGCCTGATTGTCTTCCGGGCTGACCCGGTCCTTCGGGTTTGGTCCAGGCTCGGAGCGGTGCTCGGGCAACGGAGGAACGACAAATGGCAGCTGGTGGGGAACATGGAAGCAAGGCCGTCATGGCCGCCCTTATTGGCAACCTGGGTATCGCCATAGCCAAGTTCATCGGCTTCGCCGTCACCCAGTCGTCGGCCATGCTGGCCGAGGCCATCCACTCCTCAGCCGACTCCGGCAACCAAGCCTTGCTCCTGCTGGGCGGGCGCAGGTCGAGGAAGGAGGCCACCGAGGAGCACCAGTTCGGCTACGGCCGGGAGCGGTACTTCTGGAGCTTCGTCGTCGCCCTGATCCTGTTCGCCCTCGGCTCAGCTTTTGCTGTGTTCGAGGGGATCGAGAAGATCCGCCATCCCCATGAGCTCGATAATGTGATGGTCGCCCTCGCCATCCTCGGGTTCGCTATCTGCCTCGAAGGGTGGAGCTTCCGCACCGCGGTCATGGAGTCGATCCCGCTCAAGGGTGACCTGTCGTGGTGGCAATTCATCCGCCGATCCCGAACTCCTGAGCTGCCTGTGGTCTTGCTCGAGGATTTTGGGGCCATGGCCGGCCTCACCATCGCTTTCTCTGCCATCCTGATCTCGAAGGTCACCGGTGATCCCGTTTGGGATGGGATCGGCACTCTGATCATTGGGCTCCTGTTGGGCGTGATCGCCATCATCCTCGTCATCGAGATGCGGAGCCTGCTGATCGGTGAGGGGGCCCGACGTGGGGATATGACGAAGATCGTTGCCGCCATCACCGAGACCCAGTATGTCGACCATCTGATCCACATCAAGACCCAGCACCTTGGGCCCGAGGAGCTGCTGGTCGGAGCGAAAGTGGCCTTTGATCCATCGCTGACGGTTGCCGATCTGGCCTCCGCCATCGACCGCGTCGAGGCCGCCATCCGGGCCAAGGTGCCCTATGCAACGCCCATCTACATCGAGCCCGATCTGCTGCGCGATGCGGCCAGGCCGGCGGCCGAGGACCCAGTCTGAGCCAGCCCAACTCAGGCCGCCACATGGCACGGCCAGCCAGATCCCGGGCCACCTAGGGTAGACCGGAGTGGTGCTGATCGTCGTCTCTCCTGCCAGGTCGCTTGACTATGAGAGCCCGCTAGCGACCGGGAAGTACTCGGAGCCGGCCCTACTCGAGCGCTCAGCAGAACTGGTCGACATCATGGCCACCAAGTCACCGGCCGAGCTGTCCAAGATGTTGGGCGTCTCCCAGGCCTTGGCCGAGACCAGCTTCGAGCGCTTCCAAGATTGGGAGCTTCCCTTCACCCCCGACAATGCGCGACCCGCTCTCCTCGCCTTCAGCGGCGATGTCTATGTCGGGATGGACGCTTCCGGGACCTTTTCCGAACGTGACTACAGCCACGCTCAGAAGACCCTGCGCATCCTCTCCGCGCTCCATGGGGTGCTCCGCCCCCTCGATCTGATGCAGCCCTACCGCCTAGAGATGGGGACCAAGCTGAAGACATCGGCCGGACGCGACCTATACGATTTCTGGGGGTCGGAGATCACCGAGGTGCTGCAAGAGGCGATCGATGACAGCCCGGGGCCCAAGTTACTGATCAACTTGGCCTCGAACGAGTACTTCAACGCCGTCCGGCTGGATGAGCTGACAGTCCCGGTCATCACGCCCACCTTCCTCGACCGCAAGGGAGGTACCGGCGACTACCGGTTGGTGGCCTTCTTCGCCAAGCGGGCCCGGGGAGCCATGGCGGGGTGGATCATCCGCAACCGGGTGAAGTCGATCAGGGGTCTCCAGAGCTTCGAAGGGCTCGGCTACCTCCGCGCCCCCGAACGCTCAACACCCCACCAACCCGTCTTCATCCGCGACAACACCTGATCCCCCAATCAGCCCATGGTCCGCCCTAGCGGCGCCAGGGACGTTGGCGGGAAAGCCTACTCGGCCGACCGTTCCACCAGCGGCCGCTGAAACGCCATCTGGGATCTACCTCCGATTGGTCGTCGTCGGCGGCCCGACGCGGCCAGGCCACGACGAGAGCAGCGGCGATAGCGGCTACTTCCTCGTCGGTCGGGGTTGGAGTGATGGTTGGGTCGCTCATGGTCACGTATCGGGGCCGGCTAGAGGGGCACATTGCCGTGCTTGCGCTTCGGCAACTCTTCCCGCTTCGAGCGAAGCATGTCCAACCCAGCGATGATCTTGCGCCTGGTATCGGCCGGATCGATGACGTCATCGACATAGCCTCGCTCTGCCGCGATCCAAGGATTGGCGAACTGCTCCTTGTACTCCTCGATCAATTCAGCTCGTCGAGCCTCAGGGTCAGCCGCGGCCTGGATCTCCCGCCGATAGACGATGTCGGTCGCACCTTCGGGCCCCATCACCGCCAGCTCAGCCGATGGCCAAGCAAACGACAGGTCAGACCCGATTCCCTTGGAGTCCATAACGACATAGGCGCCGCCATAGGCCTTGCGGGTGATGACTTGGATGCGGGGGACGGTGGCCTCGCAGTAGGCGTATAGGAGCTTGGCCCCATGACGGATGATGCCCCCATATTCCTGATCGACACCAGGCAGGAAACCGGGGACGTCGACGAAGGTCACGATGGGGATATTGAATGCGTCACAGGTCCGCACGAACCGGGCCGCCTTGGACGAGCTCTCGATGTCGAGCACTCCGGCCAGTACCATCGGTTGATTGGCAACGATGCCGACCGTGCGGCCCCCCATGCGGATGAAGCCACAGAGAATCGAGCGGGCCCAATTGGCGTGGTATTCGAGAACGTCGCCATCGTCGGCCACTTCGGCCACGACCGTCTTCATGTCATAGGGCATGTTGGGGCTGGGTGGCATCAGCTCCGAGAGGGCAGGGCAGAGACGCTCCGGGTCATCATCGGTCTCGAACAGGGGTGGTTCTTCGATGTTATTGGACGGGAGGAACGACAGCAGGAAGCGGACGTCGTCGAGCACAGCCTTCTCATCGGCACCGACGAAGCAGGCCACCCCCGAGCGTGACGAGTGACTGCCGGCCCCTCCAAGCTCCTCGAGCGTCACCTCCTCACCGGTGACAGTCTTGACGACATCGGGGCCTGTGATGAACATGTGGGAGGTCTCGCGGACCATGAACACGAAATCGGTCATGGCCGGGCTGTAGACGGCCCCACCAGCGCAGGGGCCCATGATCACACTGATCTGGGGCACCACACCCGAGGCCTGAACGTTGCGGTAGAAGATGCCGCCATAGCCATCGAGGCTGACGACGCCTTCGGGGATCCGGGCCCCCGCCCCATCGTTGAGGCCGATACAAGGGGCACCGACCGAGAGGGCGAGATCCATCAGCTTGTGGATCTTCTCGGCAAAGACCTCGCCCAGGGAGCCGCCGCTGATGGTGAAGTCCTGGCTGAAGAGGAAGACCTTGCGGCCGTCGATCGTGCCCCAGCCGGTGACAACACCGTCGGTGTATGGGCGGTCGGAGGCTTCGGGGTGTCGGCTACGGGCCAGCATGTCGAGCTCGTGAAACGAGCCCTCGTCGAGCAGATAGTCGATCCGCTCGCGGGCAAGCATCTTGCCCTTCTCATGCTGGCGCTGTACGGCGCGCTCAGGCCCTGCGTGCAGAGCCTGCTCCTTCCTCTTCTCGAGATCGGCGATCCGTTCGCTCAATGGATGATCTACCACCTTGGGCAGGGTACTCGTGTCCCCTTCGGGGACCCCAAGTTTTGCCGTTGGCAATACTTGGGCGGGTTTGGCAGACAGCCGGGGCTGGCTGGTTTCGAACTGGTGCGGGCGGCGGAGGGTTGACTTGGCTCGGGACGGGCAGTTCGGATCGGAGTGACAACATTCACCGACTGTCTCAAACCGGCCCCGTCGACACCCCAGCCATTTGTGTCAGACCTAGGATCTAGGGTGGACCTATGAGCGAGGATTTCTGGGATGTCGTGGCTCCGATGGTTGGCGAGGGGCTGGTCGAGGAGGGGACCATCATGGGTGGACCTTGTGTACGGGCCGGGGGCGAGTTCGTTGCCATGCCCCACCACAAGGGCGACGGTCTGGTGGTGAAACTGGCTCGGGAGCGGGTCGACGAGCTGATCTCTGGCGGGTCGGGCCAACCGTTCTCTCCCGCCGGCAAGGTATTTCGAGAGTGGGTGCTGATCGAGGCCTTCGATGAGGAGGAGTGGCAGAAGCTGGTCCGAGAGTCGGTCACCTTCGTCAGCAGCTGAGCGCCCAAGTGCCCCATCTAGGGTGGTGATGTGGATCTTCCCGTCAACCCCCCGGTCAAGCCGATGTTGGCCAAGGCCGTGGTCGGCATTCCCGATCGCACCGACCTGGTCTTCGAGCCGAAGTGGGACGGATTCCGCTGCATTGTGTTCCGCAACGGCGACCAGGTCGAGCTCGGATCCCGCAATGAGAGACCCCTGACTCGCTACTTCCCTGAACTTCTCGACCCGATCCGGGCCCAGCTACCCGAACGATGCGTGATCGACGGCGAGCTGATCGTTGCTACCGACAACCATCTCGACTTCAACAGCCTCCAGCAACGGATCCATCCGGCCGAGAGCAGGGTCAACATGTTGGCCGAGACTACGCCGGCATCGTTCGTTGGTTTCGATCTCCTGGCCGTTGACGATCGCGATTTGCGATCGAATCCATTCGCTGAGCGACGGCGACTGCTGGCTCGGGCCATGATCAACGTCAAACCACCCCTCTACCTGACCCCGACCACCACCGACCACAAGGAAGCGGCCGAATGGTTTCGGGAATTCGAAGGAGCTGGCCTCGATGGCCTGATCGCCAAACCTGTCGACGATCCCTATGTCGAGAACAAGCGAACCCAGCTGAAGGTGAAACACATCCGATCAGCCGACGCGGTCGTTGCCGGCTACCGCTGGCACAAGGACGGCAACGGGGTCGGGTCGCTCGTACTCGGCCTCTACGACTCGGCCGGTGACCTCCAACATGTCGGTGTAGCCGCCAGCTTCCCGGCCAAGGAACGGGCCCGTCTTGTCGAGGAGCTATCACCCCTGACCGAGGGGGCAATCGAGGCGCACCCGTGGAAGGCATGGGCCGACGCCCAAGCTCACGCCGACGGGCGGATGCCGGGTGCCCCCAACCGTTGGAGCGCCAAGAAGGATCAGTCCTGGGTCCCGCTGCGGATCGAAGCCGTCGTCGAGGTGAAGTACGGCAGCACGCTCAACGGCCGTTTCCGGGAAGTGACCAAGGTGCTCCGCTGGCGAAACGACAAGATGCCGTCGGACTGCGACTTCGATCAGCTCGATGAACCTAAACCGATGGGGTTGGACAGCGTGCTCACTGCCCAACCCCATGATTCCTAGCTAATCCGCCGGGTCGTCCCGTTGGACGGCGCCGTAGCGCCCCAATATCGCGAGGTGTCCGCTGTAACACCCTGCGATATCACTACATGGGTCGCGTCGGACGTTGTAAAAGTTCCCAACATCCTAGATATTTTGCGACAGGAGCACCAATTTGTATCAAGGCTTGCTGGGGAGCGCAGGGCGCTAGCGTTGACCATGATGGCTAGCGACTACCTCACTATCGAGCTGGCTGGCCGCGAAGTCCGGGTCTCCAGCCCGGACAAGGTCTTCTTTACCAAGCACAGTGAGACCAAGCTCGACCTGATCGATTTCTACGTCGCCATCGAGGAGCCCCTGATGCGGGCCATGAGCGATCGACCGACCCTGATGCAGCGGTTCCCCGACGGGGCGTCTGGGAAGTCATTCTTCCAGAAACGGGTGCCGAAAGGGGCCCCCGACTGGTTGGCAACCACCACCATCAGCACCCCGAACGGGACGACGTCAAACGCCATGGTGGTCACCGATATCGCCCATGTCGCATGGGCCGTCAATATGGGATGCCTCGGCTTCCACCTCTGGCCCTTTCACAGCCAGAACCCCGGCTTCACCGACGAGTTGCGAATCGACCTCGACCCCTCACCCGGTATCGACTTCGATGACATCCGCGCCGCGGCGCTGGCCGTCAAGGAGCTGCTTGATGAGCTGGGCATCAGCTCGTTCCCCAAGACGACGGGTTCCCGGGGGCTGCATGTCTTCGCTCCCCTCCGACCCCAGTGGGATTCCTACGACGTCAGATTGGCCGCAGTGGCCCTGGCTCGGGAGCTGGAGCGCCGCTACCCCAAGACCCTGACCGCGGCCTGGTGGAAGGAGGAGCGGGGTCAGCGGGTCTTTGTCGACTTCAACCAGAACGCCCCCCACAAGACGGTGTTCGGGGCCTGGAGCGTGCGGTCGCGGGTCGGGGCGCAGGTCAGTACCCCGTTCTGGTGGGAGGAGCTAGCAGACATCAAACCCGACGTTCTCACCATGGATGCAGTAGTAGCCCGAGTAGAGGCCGACGGGGACCCCTGGGCGGCCAAAGCTGACCCCTCCGCCGCCAACGGGCTCGAACCCCTGTTGGCCATGCACGAAACAGATCAGGCCAACGGGCTTGGCGATGCCCCCTGGCCCCCCGTCTACCCCAAGATGCCGCATGAGCCCCCACGGGTCGCCCCCAGTCGAGCCAAGGCGACCTGACCGCTGAGGCGCAGCGGCCAGGGCTACGTCGCCACCGGGGCCGGTTGGACTAGCAGTATTCAGAAGGTCTTGACCATCATGCCGACCCGGTAGTCGGATGAGCCGGTCGGTTCGAACTGGGCCACCATGTCGAAACCGAAGAGATCGTGGAAGCGAAGCGACCGTGGGTTCGGGGGCACGGTGTTGACCTCAGCGCACAGCATGGGCCGGCCGGCCTGGCGGGCCCACGATTCGAAATCACGGTAGAGGGCGGGACCCCAGCCGGCCCCCCGCAAGGCTTCATCGATGGCGACACGGTCGACATAGGCGAACGACTTGTGGCGTTCGAAGAACCAGCAGAAGTTCGGGCTGTCGTATGGGGCGTCCTCGGTCAGACCAACCAAGAATCCGACGATCCTGCTGTCTACCTCGACCACCCTGAAATAGGGGGCCCATTGGGCGAAGCGGTGCAACTTCTCCTCATCCATGGGACCGACTTCGGGAATGCAGGCCTCGTTCAGAGCCAGCACCTGACTCTCATCGCCCGGCTCGTACTGCCTGATCATCCTCGAACCTCCGCCAACGCTGCGGTCCGACTCCGCAGGTCGGCCACATCAAGCAGGCTAACAACCGCCTCGAGGTCATCCGACGGGCCGGTCCATCGCAGCTCATCGACCGAGGTGATGGTTGGGGCGTTGTGGTCGAGCACGGCCAGGTGGCGGTAGAGCAGGGCCTCCTCCAAATGGGCGGCCAAGGTCTTGGCCAACTTGGCCCCACCCCGAACTGTGATATCCCACTGGCCGGCAGCAAGCGGGATCTTCTCGATGTGGCCGTAGCGGGTGAGGACAGCAGCCGTCGACTTGGCCCCCCAACCGGACAACCCGGGGAAACCGTCAGCCGAATCACCGACCAGGCCAAGGTAGTCGGGAATCGACTCCGGCCGTACCCCATACTTCTCGATCACGTCGGCCACATCCAGCATCTTGTTGTTACGACGATCAAACTGGATGACCCGGCTCTGGCGAACGCATTGAGCCAGGTCCTTGTCAGGGGTACAAAGCAGGACCTTGTCAACGCGGTCGTCGGCGACAGCCACCGCTGCCATCGACGCCATCCCGTCATCAGCTTCGAATTCGACCATGGGGAAGGTGGCAATCCCGATGGCTTGGAGGCCACGTTCGAGGGGCCCGAACTGATTCAGGATCTCGGGGTCGAGATCGGACCCGTCCTTGTATCCGTGGTAGAGGTCATTGCGGAATGACCGGATGACGTGGTCGGTGGCGACCCCGATATGGGTTACCCCTTCTTCCAACATCGAGACCATGCCCCGCACCACGGCCCGAGCACCAGCGACCTCCAGTCCATCAGCGTTCTGATGCGATGGCCGGGCATAGTACTGACGAAAGAGCTCGTAGGTACCGTCAACCACATGGACTAGCACCCGCCCATCTTGCCTGCCCCCCACCAACATTGCTCGGCAGGGGGATCAAGCCGACCCATCTGGGCTTCCAACCACGGTCAAAGGGTGAATGCCATCTCGTCGACGACGGCTCCCGGCAGCCGGAAGCTGCTGGTTGAGCGGCTGACGTATGTGCTCGGGTCAAGGATGATCTCGACATCCTCGGTCAGGCCGACCAGGTTGGATCCGAGCATGTGGTATGCCGTGTCGTCGAAACGCATGACGTTGGCCGGGGCCACGATCTCACCGTTTTCGACCCAGAAGGTGGCGAATCGGGTCATGCCCGTTGTCCGACAGGCGGCACGGTCGGAGAAGTTGAGATACCAGAGGTTGCCAACATAGAGACCGGTGTCGAGCACTCCCAGAATCTCGTCACCAGGAAGACTCCCACCGCCCATGGCGAATGCCTCGGGCTGCTCCCACGGAGCCGCTCCGTTGTTGGGAACGTCGTACTCGATTCCGGACCGGGGGGACACGAGCCAATCGTTGTAGGTTCCACTGTCGATCAGGACGACCTCATCGGGCCGAGCGAACCCGTTCTGTTGGAAGTTCGGAGCCACCCCCTTTGCCGTATCCTCGATGATCCGAACCGACGGGTTCAGCGTCGCGCCCTCGGTCGCCATACGCAGCAGGGGAGTCTGCTTGGTTCGGTGGGATTCCAGGCTGAACCCACCCCAGCAGATCATGTCGACCAGCGAGACCATGGCGGCAGGAGCGAGATAGGTCCGGTACTTCCCCGGATCGAGGGTGACAGGTGGCCGGGCCAGGGCCGAGAGCTGATCTGCTGAAGAGCTCAGCTTGGACTCCAGGGCCGCCTCGTCCCAGTGTCGGCCGGCGTAGAGGTTCTTCACCGCCTTGTCGGCCTGGAGATAGAAGCTCCAATCGAAGTTGAAGGTGGAGCACTCGAACCAGTTGCGTTGGCCGAGCGAGTTGGCGAAGCCGTTGTAGATACTGCCGGCGGCATAGATCCCGACGAGATCATTGCCGGCCGCCGCCGACTGGATCCGGTCGATGGCCCAGCCTGGTTCGGGGACGGTGCCATCATGGATCAGCTCGGTCGAGCCAGCCTCGGCGTCGGTGGCGTAGGTCAGATAGGGGTCGGGAGGGGCTAAGGCCCTCTGCTCCCGGAGCTGACCGATGAGGGTCGACAATCGGGCCTGGTCCAGAGTCAGATCTTGGGCGAGCTGAACGGCGGCCTCGGCATGGACCGCCCCCTCGATCAGATCGATCGAGAGACGGCATTGCTGGACCGAACCAGCTTGACGTACCTCCCCCCGATTGAAGCGAACGAAATCAGATCCCTCGGCTGAGAGCGAGGCAGTGAGTACCTCATCACCCTGGAGTTGGGAGCTGGCCCACGAGATCAACTCGTCGAAATACTGGCGCACCAGCGAACCGGGCTGGATCTGGTCGGTCATGACTCACCTCCGAAGACTTCGATGGCCGAGAATCGGCAAGCGGGCGAGGCGTGACCGGTTCCTACCTGCTGATTCGGCTCACCTTTGCCGCAGTTCGGGGTTCCCATGACAGTGAAGCTCTCTTCGTCGGCCACTCCGCTGAGACTTCGCCAGAATGTGGCCGAGATGCCCCGGTAGCTGGGGTTACGGACCACTGCGGTCAGCTCACCGTCTTCGATGAGCTGGCCGTACTCACAAGAGAACTGGAACTTGTTTCGACTGTCATCGATCGACCACGAGTTGTTGGTCTGGAGGTAGAGGCCACGCTCGACCCCGGCGATGAGATCCTCGAAGCTCGACTCCCCCGGCTCCACATTCAGGTTGGCCATCCGGTCGATGGGAGCCCGGTTCCAGCTACACGACCGAGAGTTGGCGACCCCTTCCATCCCGGCCCTGGCCTGGGACAGGGCACCGCCGAGAGGTCGCTCCAAGAGCCCGTTGCGGATCAGGTACTGGCGCTCGGCTTTCGAACCCTCGTCATCGAAACCGTAGCTGGCCAGTTGGCCTTCGACAGTTGGATCGTAGGTCACGTTCAACAGATTCGACCCGTACTGGTAGGTACCGAACATTTCAGGGGTGACGAAACTGGTACCGGCATAGTTGCGCTCATCGCCGAGGATGCGGTCGAGCTCCAAAGGGTGGCCGATCGACTCGTGGATCTGGAGGATCATCTGATCGGGGGCGAGGACGACGTCCATCGTCGCAGTGGGGCAGTTGTCGGCATCGAGTAATTGGAGGACCTCGATCGGGAGCCGATCGGCCGCCTGGTCGAAGTGGTGGCGGCTCAGCACCTCACGGCCACCTTGACCGACAAACGAGCCGCGGCCGTAGGATCGGGTCTGGGTGTTCGACCCTTCGTTGGCGGTGACGTGCATGAGGGGGTACGTGTTACGGGTGCGCTGCTCGATCCGGCCGCCCCCCGAAGTCAGGATCAGGGAGTCGGTATCGATGCGGCCCATCGCCGCAGACCAGTCGACGATCCGGTCGTTGGTGTTGAGCTTGGAGTCGGCGTGACGGAGAAGGTCGATCCGGTCAACGAGTGTGGTGTCATCCCACGATTGCTCGACTGGGGACTGGTAGAACCCGACGGGATGTTCGAACGGTGGGTTCTCGACCATCGACCGGCCTGCGGTACGAGTGGCCCAATCCTTGGCCCTGGTCACAGCGGCCGCCAATCCCTCGACCGTGAGGTCAGAGGTTGCGGCGTAGCCGTGGCCGCCACCGGCCCAAACCGTGACCATCACGCCAGCGTCGAGGTTGGTCGTCACCGGTTCGACCACCCCTCGCCTGACACTCAAGTACTCACCCCGTTCCTCGCTGAACCGGACCGAGGCGTAGTCGACATCGAGCGGTAGGGCTGCACCCAACCGACCTTCGAGCTGGGAAATCGTGTTCGCCACCTGATCTGCCATTCCACCGAGCCTAGATACCGCTTGCGGTTGAGACTCGCGACATCGCCTCAAGTTCTGGGAAGTTCGGCCCGCAGCGCTCGAGAGAGCCGGAGACAACTAGCCTCCCTCTGATGGCACGGAAACTGGCAACTGAGGACACGGTCGATCTGGAAACACTGCTCGACTTCGTCCGCCCTCGCCACCAGTGGCTCCTGGTCACGCTACGGGCCGATGGTCGGCCCCAGACCTCACCGGTGACCGGTGGGGTGACCGACGATGGACGGCTTGTGGTATCGACGTACCCCCAGCGGGACAAGGTCCACAACCTGGCCCGTGACCCTCGAACCACGATCTGCGTGATGAGCGACCACTTCGGCGGGGCCTGGGTTCAGGTCGACGGCACGGCATCGGTCACAGCCGTACCGGAGGCCGTCGAGGGGATGGTTCAGTACTACCGGGCGGTGTCGGGCGAGCATCCCGATTGGGATGAGTACCGTCAGGCCATGGTCCGCCAAGGCAAGTGCCTGATCTCGGTCGAGGTCGAGCGCTGGGGTCCAATCGCCACCGGTGGCTTCCCCCCGAGCCTGGCCTCACTGGATTTGTAGTCCAGCCTTCACCCCGAACAGCGTCGGACCAAGGGGCTTGGGACCGAACCGGCGGAAGCTACAAGCGGGTGAGATCGGGCCAACGGTTGGTATGGCCGGTAGCAGCTTCGATCGCTTTGGCTGCTCGGAGTACGTCCAGGTCGCCCCAGGGGCGGCCGATGAGCTGGGCGCCAACGGGAAGGCCGGCTTCGGTGAACCCGGCCGGGAGTGACAGCGCCGGTAGCCCGCAGGCCGAGATCCGGCAGTTGGACAGCATCCAGTCGAGGTATGTCTTCACCGGCTGGCCTGCGACCTCGGTCGGGTACTCCAATTCGATGGGGAAGGGGGAGATCTGGGTAACGGGACCTATGAGCAGGTCGTAGTCACCGAAGAAGGCGACATTGCGTTGCCATAGGGTGTTGGCTTGAGCCAAGGCTCGTGACACCTCGCTGGCGGAGAGGGCCCGGCCCCGCCGGATCTCGTCTTGGACCGTCGCCTTGACCTCACTCAGCCGCTCACCCAAGGCCGACCCGAGATTGTTGGCGAAGAGGAAAGCCCGGAGGGTGACGAAGCAGTCGTCGGCTCCGCTGAAGTCGGGCTCGGCCTCTTCGATCGACCAGCCGAGGTCAGCAACATCGCCGATGAACCTCTCCAGTACCTCGGCGATATCGGACTCGACGGGAAGTCCTCCGAGGGTCGGACTCCACGCCACCCGCAGGTTCTGGGCCGGGGTGATCTCCTCGGGCAGACTCAGCTCCCGGCAGAGGGGATCCCGGACGTCTGGTTGAGCCATGACCCGAAGGAGGAGGACCAGATCATCGACAGTACGGGCCATCGGCCCTTCGATGGGGATCCGGGACCAGGTATCACCGGGAGCGACACGGGGAACGACCCGGGGTGAGGTTCGGAAGCCGACAACATTGTTCCAGGCTGCCGGGTTGCGCAGGGAACCTCCGGCGTCGCTGCCGTCGGCTATGGCCACCATGGCGCAGCGCAGGGCGGCGGCCGCTCCCCCCGATGACCCACCGGCCGAAAGATCGAGATCGTAGGGGTTGGAGGTGACCCCGTAGACCGGGTTGAAGGAGTGGGATCCAGCTCCGAACTCAGGAGTGTTGGTCTTGCCCAATGCGACCGCTCCCGCCGCCTTCATGCGGGCCACTTGGAGGGCATCGACGGCCGGGCGGTGTCCGGCGAAGATGGGTGAGCCGTGGCTGGTGACGAAATCGGCGGTTTCAACCAGGTCCTTGTGAGCGGTGACGAGGCCGGCCAGGGGGCCGGGGTCGCGACCGGCGGCCAACTCGTCATCGATATGGGCCGCACGCTTGTAGGCCACATCGGCGTCCATGGCGACCACGGCGTTGACGGTGCCATTGGTGGCTTCGATGCGCTCGAGGTGAGCGTCGAGCAGCTCGCGGGCCGAAATCGACCTGGCCTCGATCAGTGTCCGTTGCTCGGTCGCAGGGGCATCACAGACGGCTTCAGTCATCGTGTCATGGTGGCTGACCGGCCCCGATCAGCCAACTCCACGAACGAACAATCGGTGGGGCCCAGTTCACCCTCGGCCTCAGATGACCTCATCTCGAACGAGCCGCCGGTACAGATCAGCGTAGAGCCCACCGGAATCGAGCAGGTCCCGGTGGGTGCCTTGCTGTATGAGATGGCCTTCGTCGAGAACCAGGATCTTGTCGGCTTGGGTGATGGTCGACAACCGATGGGCGATCACGATCGCCGTCCGCCCCGCCAGAGCCTTGGCCAGAGCCTCTTGAACCAGGGCTTCGTTCTCAGAATCGAGGTGGCTGGTGGCCTCATCGAGGATGACGACGGCCGGGTCCTTGAGCAGCATTCGGGCTATCGACAGTCGCTGCTTCTCCCCGCCGGACATGCGATAGCCCCGTTCACCGGCCATGGTGTCGAAACCGCTGGGCAGCGAGTCGATCAGTTCATAGATCTGAGCCGCCCGACAGGCCTCGACCAATTCGACGTCGGTGGCTGACGACTTGGCGTAGCGGAGGTTGTCACCAATCGACTCATGGAAGAGATGGGGGTCCTGGACCACTACCCCGATGGCGGCCCGGAGCGACTCCTGGGTCAGGGTGCGGACATCGGCGTCGTCGAAGAACACGGCCCCGTCGGTCACGTCGTAGAGGCGGGGCACGAGTGAGGTCAACGTGGTCTTGCCCGCTCCCGACGGACCGACGACGGCCACCAGCTGACCCGGTTCGATCACGAAGCTGAGCTTGTCGAGGACCGGGGGCAGGTGGAGTTCGACCTCATTGGAGGTCGGCGTCTCCAAGCCAGGCACGATCATCTCATCCGACCGGGGGTAGCGGAACGACACGTCTCGGAACTCGATGCGACCAACCGGTTCTGAAACGGAGACGGCATCGGGTGCATCGACCAGTGGGCTGGGGGCGTCGAGCACCTCGAAGACCCGATCGAATGACACGAGGGCCGTCAACACATCGATGCGAGCATTGGTGAGCCCGGTGAGAGGCATGTAGATGCGGCCGACGAGGAGGCCCATGGCCGCTAGCTCACCGACCGTGAACGAACCATTGATGGCGAACAGGCCACCGAGGCCGTATACGAGGGCAGTACCGATCGAGCCGAGCAAGCCCAACATGGTCATGAAGCCGCGGGTGAAGATGGCGGAGCGGATTCCGATATCACGAACCCGTTCAGCTCGGCTGGAGAACAGCTCCAGCTCATCGGTGCCCCGGCCGAACAGCTTGACCAGGAGAGCGCCAGACACATTGAACCGTTCGGTCATGGTGGTGTTCATCTTGGCGTTGAGGTCCATCGACTCGCGGGTGATGGACTGCTGGATGGCCCCAATGCGGCGGTAGGGGAGGACGAACAGGGGGGCGAGGAGGAGGGCCAGCAGGGTGAGACGCCACTCGATCACGAACATGGCGATGAGGGTGGTGAGGAGGATGATGACGTTGGAGACGACGGTGCCGAGGGTGGCCGTTAGGGCTCGTTGGGCGCCGATGACGTCATTATTGAGGCGGTTGGTCAGGGCGCCGGTCTGGGTGCGGGTGAAGAAGGTGAGGGGGAGTTTCTGGACATGGTCGAACAGGGCGACCCGGAGGTCATAGATCACGCCCTCACCGACGCGGGCCGACCAGTAGCGCTCGAACAGACCAACGATCCCCGACAGCAGAGATGCGCCGACGATGAGGGCGGCGAACACAGCGAGGAGGCCACGGTCGTCATCGGGGATGGCCTGGTCGATGATGCGACCGAACAAGAGGGGTGGTACGAGACCCAGCACGGCCGAGACCACGACGGTGGCCAGGAAGCCACCAACCAGGCCCCGGTACGGGCTGGCGAATCGCCAGATCCGCTGGGCCGACTCACGGTCGACCTTGGCATCTTTCACCGAGCTCGGATCCCTCGGCCGCATCATGTGCATCGGCATCATCACGACCAGCGTAGAGGTCGGTGGTGGCCCCAATCGGATCGGACTGAGCCGTGATCCCAGGATCAGCTCATGGCCGGGGCCTCAGCGGTCGGGTCCCACCCAGAGCGGATCAACGCACCCAGCCCTGGGCCTCGGGATACTGCCATGCCCCATCAGTTACCTCCGTGCCCCCAACTCGAACGTTGAAGTAATGGGCCCGACCCAAGCCATCGTGCTCGGACGTGGTATTGGTGGGGATCAACACTCCGTTGGCCACATCGGCCGCAGGGATGTAGTAGTGGGGGTAGTACTGGTGTTCCCAGACCAGGCGAGCCGAAATCGAATCGACGAGGATATGACCGGCCAAGACCACTCGAATCCGTTTGGCTGTCGGCTCACCATGGACCGAACCAACCGCGGTCGACGACGGTGGCGAGGGGTGCGGAGCCGTCATGAGGGTACCGTAATCGAGCAGACCGATCTGGACCATCTAGGCGACGAAGCGGACCATTGAGCGAAGCATCACGACCGCCCCCAACGCGGTTCGACCCGTTCCTCAGCGACAGCAAGCTTCGCCACGCCTACCAACTGCTCCATGCCGGCAATTGGGACGAGCTCGACAAAGTGCTCTCCCGGGCCCCGGGCAGCTGGCTCCTCCCGCCCATCCTCACCAGTGAAGACGCCGCTATCGAGTCGGTCGTCCTCGTCCGCTACGTCAAGGCCAGACCATCATGTCGGTCTCTCTCCCTCCTGGCCGGGCTCAAAGTTCGGGATGCGTTCGAAGCCCACTCAGTCGAGGACGCCACGACGTTCACCACCCAACTCCAGCGAGCCGAGAAGCTCCTCCATGACGCCATGCACTTCGACCCCCAACTGGCCGACCCCTGGGTCCACCTCCTCCACAGCGGCCGGGGCTTGAACATCGACCTACGAGACCTGCGCCACCGGTTCGAGAGCGCCCACGAATTGGCCCCCTTTCGTCCCGATGCTTGCCGCCAGTACCTGCTCGGACTCAGTAGCCGTAGTGGGGGTTCGGATGACGCCATGTTCGACTTCGCCCGCTGGATTCGGGCCGAAGCCCCTTCGGGGTCGCCGGCGATGGGCACCCTCCCCACCGCTCACCTCGAATACTGCTTCGGTCATGAGAGTCCCGTCTCCCTCACCGAGCATCTCACCCATCCAGCCACGGTGGCAGAGCTGACCCCAGCTCTGGCCGACTACATGTGGGCCAATCCCAGTCAGGCTGGCCCGGCCGAGCTGCCAACCCTGAATGCCTTCGCGCTGGCCATGACGGTCAGCGACCGCGAAACCGCACTCCTGGTGCGTGGCTGCCTCCGCCGCATCGACAACCGTCCGACCTCCTATCCCTGGTCTCTCTACCAGGACGAGGAGATCGCGGAGGTCTTCAACGAGGTCCAACGTGCACAGCTGCGGAGTGCCGACCGCTTCGCGCCATGATCAGCAACACCTGGAATCCACCCGTTCTCGTCAGCAACAGGAACCAACACATGAGCTCTGCGACATCTGCTGCGTACAACCTGGTCATCGTTGGTGGCACCTCAGCCGCGGTGTCGGTCGCCATATCATCCCAACGGAGCGGGCTGGGCCTCGTCCGCATCGTCGAGTCCGGCTCCGAAGTGGCCTTTCCTCAACTGGTCGGCGACGAACAGCTGGACGTCGGCTACGGGGAATCCGTATCCAGTATCGACGCCGATGATGGCGGGCTCATCGTTGTCACATCCAAGCAGACCTACACCACCCGCGCTGTGATGATCGCGGCTCAAACCCCCTCTGCGGGTTGGACACCCCCCGTCACCCTGCCTGAGAGCACCGAGCAGATCCACGTCAACGAGATCCCAGGCCGGGTCGAGGATCAGGACATCCTCGTCGTCGGGACCAACGATCGAGCCGTTGAGCTCACAACCAAGCTCTGCGCCAGCGGGGGCCGTGTCGTCTTGGCCGGCGGCGGCATTGATCCGTCGAAACTCTCACCGGCGGCCGAGAGCATGCTCCACCGTCTGGAGCGGGAGCGCAAGGCCACCATCTTGTACCGCTCCCGGCCCGATGCCATCGCCGAGGTCGGTGGCCACCCCATGGCCTACTTCAATGACCGGCGCATCCCCGATCTCCAGTTCGACGACGTCGTCTTCGCCCCACCGACCGGTCCAATCAAGTCTCACCAGGTTGGCGTGACCGATGCTGCCCTGGCCACCAACCGGATCTGGTTCGAGGGGACCGAGGAGGTGGAGGGCCGCCAAGTATCGCCACCATGGAGGATCGGGCTCGACATCGGCCAGAACAGCTTCCCCGAGCTCGACCTGGCCGAACCCGCTCCCCCCGTTGAGCGCCGCCGCCGCCACACTTCGGCCATCGACGAACTGCGCGACGAGCACTACAACGCAACCATCAC
Source organism: Actinomycetes bacterium (assembly GCA_024227975.1). Next base: position 34,063 of record JAAETV010000156.1, on the reverse strand, counting down.
CAAGTTCGAGCCAACCCACTCCGACCTCTGGGTCCTGCGGGTCCGCCCCGAGCAGGGGGATACCTCCCATATCCCGGGCCAGTACGCCTCGCTCGGCCTCGGGTTTTGGGAGGAGCGGATCGACGACGCCGAGGACAAGAACCTCGACGAACGATGGGAGCGCCTGATCCGCCGCTCCTACTCCATCTCCAGCCGAATCTTCGACCAGCACGGCTATCTGGCCGACGATACCTCTGGCCGTGAGCTGGAGTTCTACATCGTCTTGGTCCCTCCGACCGAAGACAACACTCCCGCTCTCACCCCTCGGCTCGCTCTCAAGCGCCCCGGGGACCGGATCTACCTTGGGCCGAAAGTCGCTGGCCACTACACGCTGGGCTCAGTCACCGACCCCGAGGCCACTGTCGTGTTCCTCTCGACGGGTACGGGAGAGGCCCCACACAATGCCATGATCGTCGACCTACTCCGGAAAGGCCACGTCGGTCCCATTGTGTCTGCGGTCTCAGTCCGTCAGTGGACTGACCTCGGCTATGAGGAGAAACACCGCCTACTGGAGAAGCGCTGGGCCAACTACCACTACCTTCCGGTTCCCACCCGAGAAGCCGATGTTCCAAAGCGCTATATCCAGGATCTGATCACGGCCGAGGAGTTCGCTAGCCAGTTCGGCGTGAGCATCGATGCCGACCGGACCCATGTGTTCCTCTGCGGCAACCCCGCCATGATCGGTCTCCCGACCGAAGAGGCCGACGACGAGAGCCTCACGTTCCCCGAGCCGAAGGGGGTGGTCGAGTTGTTGACCGAGCGGGGCTTCACTCTCGACCGGCGCCGCCGCCCCGGCAACATTCACTATGAGGAGTACTGGTAGGCGGGCTCTGCACCGAATTGGACGTTTGGGGTGGACCACTGCGTCCCTCTCGACCCCAGCTCCCGGGCCGATCGGTCTACTCGGACAGGGTGCGTAGGAGTGGGGTGCGGAAGCTCGGCTTGACCACCGTGTCGGCCAAGAGATGCTGGAGCCGCTCCACCTTGGCCCCGATGAGGGCGGCCCGATCGGCGTCTACGTCTTCGAGCAGCTTGGTCACAACCTCACCGTCTGGGCGTTGAGCCCAGCCCCCTACGATCCGCCCATCGACCCAGACCGTTGGTCCAATATTGCCGTTGCGATCGAACAACTCAGGCTGGTGCGGACCGAGGTACCAACGTCGGTCCTTCCAGCCCATGGGGGTCGGATCGAGCGAGGGCAGAAGAGCGGCCCAGGGTTCCACCGGTGTTGTCGGGTCCAGGTCATCGGCCAGGACCAGCCCGACCTCGCCATCGAGATCGACCTCGACGACATCGAGCTCGGCCAGGGCCGGACGGAGCTGGGAGACCCGCCATCCCGTCCACCACTTGAGATCGTCGAAGGTGCCCGGTCCGAACCTCGCCAGCCAGCACCGCACCAGCTCGACCGACGCTTCCTCCTTCGTCATCGAGTCCCGTCCCTCCCCCTCCGAGCCAGAAGAGGACTGGCCAAGCCAGTCGGAACGGAGGTGCCAGGCGTATTGGCGACCGGTCCAATCACCGGATGGACGGCCCCGGATCAGGATCCCCTCCATAGCCAGCTGGCCGAGCATCCTCGACGTGGCCCCGACCTCGGTCTCCCACTTCGTTCCTGCGCCCAACCGGATCTTGGTTGCCAACATCGGCACCTCGGCGGTCAATGTCCTGGCCCCGACACCCCGGCCCGCCAACACTCCCACGATCTCGTCGGCAGCCGTGGCCATCCATCCGGCAGGGTCGTCGAAACCGGAGTCGACCATGGCCTTCTCCAGGCGGGGCCGCTCCCGGGCGGCGACATCGTCCGACGACGACCGTTCGACAACTTCCAGGAATGAGACGGGGCAAACGAACAAGGTCCGCCTCATGGCCAGAACACGGACCACCGACCGCTCACCGTAGAGGGCACGCCCGACAATCTCGATCGAGGGCTCCGCCAGCCGAGCCATGGCCGACAAGAAGACCGACGCCGGATCAGTGGCATGCAGGACAACTACGGCCCTCACGGCCTCGTCTACTGACGAGAAGCCATCGATCAAGCCATGACGGAGCCCGAGCCGTGCTCGTCGTTCGTGGACGGAGAACGTTCGCACCGGTACTCAGGTCTGGATCTTCAGATCGTTCACCACCGCCGACGCTAGCGGATCTGGCTGCGGGCTGACCGGCTCGACTTCCGCCCGGGCCCTCAGGATCATCGAGCGCTCACTGTCACAGGGGGAGGGAAGACTGGCCTCCGAGCCGACGAGGAGATTGGTGGACACGGTAAGGAAGCACGATCCACATCAACAGGAACTGGCCACGGGGATGGCGCCGATGCCGCCTTGGCCGATGCAGGCAGCGGCGCCCCCAATGCCGACGCCAATGTTCTCGGGGTAGAGATCGCAGTGGTAGGGGAGATTCCCGTGGACGAGGTTCCACTGGAGCGGCTCGAGATGGAGCTGGTTTCGATGGCGCCCCATCTGGCTGCGGGCGAAGCCCGTTGGCTCGAGTGGTTGGCCGCCTACGATCGCCGGAAGGGGTGGCGAGTGTGGGAGTGCCGGTCAGCCGCCCACTGGCTGAACTGGAAGTACGGCATGTCCTTCCCGGCGGCCAGGGAGCAAGTCCGAGTGGCCCGGGCTCTGGAGCACCTGCCACTGATCCGGGCTGAGTTGCCGATGGAGCACTGTCGTACTCGAAGGCACGGGCTATCACCCGGGCGGCAACGATCGGCTCCGAGTCAGACCTGTTGGATATTGCCCGTGCGTCGACCGCGGCCCAACTCAATCGGGTCTGTGAATCGCAACCGAGATGACAACGGTGGCGATGGCAGCAGCGGTGGTGGTGGTGGTGGTGGTGGTGGTGGTGGTGGCCGCGGTGCCGGCGAGCCCGGTCGGCGACAAGCGTAGGTCGGTTGTGGAGCGGTTGGCCTGTGACTGCCGAGTGAACCTGGCCCTCACCGACGACAGTGGAAAGCCGCTCTCCATCGGGCGGGAGTCAAGGGTGGTACCCAAGCGGATACGCACAGCACTCGAACTGAGAGAAAACGGCATGTGCCAGTTCCCGGGCTGTGCGACAACCCGAGGGCTTCACGCCCATCATGTCGTCCACTGGCTCCACGGGGGGCCGACGGAGCTGGGCAACCTGATCCTTCTCTGTTCCTTCCACCACCAGGTGATCCACGACGGCGGCCACTCCCCCAGTCGTTGGAGCGTCGAACCCCACGAGGGTGGCTTCCTGTTCAGGACACCGGCCGCGGAACCAGCCACCGTCGAGCACTCCAGCGGGAGTGTCAACCGTCTCTACTGGCACACCCGTCAGAAGGTCAGCGAGTTCACGACACTCGAACCAATCGACGGTGGCCGCCTCACTGATCTGTCGTGGATCACGACTGCCATCATCCACAACGCCCACAACAAGCGCAGCCGAACTGGATGACCAGCGGAGCCGCTACTCGCCGTATCCTCCTGATCAGGATTCGACGACCAAGGACCGGTGGGTCATTGACGGCTGAAGACCGGCGGGTCGTTGACGGCTGAAGGCCAGCGGGTCCTCGACGGCTGAAGGCCGGTGGGTCATTGACGGCTGAAGGCCGCTGGGTCATTGACGGCTGAAGGCCGCTGGGTCAAGGTGTCTGCGTGGCCAGACGAGTCCCGTTGCTTCGGCGCCTGACCAAGATGGATCCCCCGGTGATTGATCCGGAGCTGGCTCTGGAAGAGCAGCGGGTTCTGGTCGATGGGGTCATCGTGACCAATCCGGCGTCGCAGGTCCTGCCCGACGCTCGGATCGTGGTGAAGGCGCCGACCACCCTCCAGGGGGTCCGCAAGCTCACCCCCGCCCTCGACCACTTCGGGATCGACCCCACCGATGCGGTAGCCGTGGATCTCGGTGCCTGCACGGGAGGGTTCACCCAGGCCCTGCTCGATCGGGGTGCAGCCCATGTGTTCGCCATCGATGTGGGGCACGGGCAGCTGCTGGGCTCGCTCCGTCAGGACGATCGAGTGGTGTCGCTGGAGCGGACCAACCTCGCCACCGTCACCCCCGATCTGCTCGGCGGGATTCACCCCGCAATCATCGTGTGCGACGTGACCAAGCTCGCTCTGCGAGAGGTCGGCCGCCAACTGGCCGACAATCAGGTCCCGAAACCGGGCACCGACTTTGTCGGTCTGGTCAAGCCCATGTTCGAGTTGGCAACGGCCAGCCTCCCCATTGACCCCGATGAGCTGCGGCAGGCGGTCGAATTGGCGGCCCAGGGCCTGAGTGAGGTCGGCTGGGACATCATCGGCTGGATGGATTCAGTCGTAACCGGCCACCGTGGCGCGGTCGAGTTCTTCATCCACGCCCGCTGGCTCCAGCTCCCCCAGCAAACCGCACCCCCAGTGTTGCCACCCCCTAGGGGGTCCAGCGAATAGGGACCGCTCGGTTTGCGGCAACCCAGAGGGTTGCCCGGCATCGTTCTACCGGGTCGGTGTCCGGCACCCCTTCGGGTTGCTCATCGGCGCACCTCCGAAGCTAGGACAGACCGACGAGCTCACCTTCGGGGTTGAGACGGCCGCTGGCGATATTCGACTCCAGTGCCTCGGTGCCTTCGGGACTGCCCACCGGGTAGAAGCAGCGGTAGACGTGATCCTGGTCGACAGCCGGCGTCAGCTCCGGCTCCTCCTCGAAACAGCGAACCTGGGCGTAGCGGCAACGGGCCGCGAATTTGCAGCCAACCGGCGGATCGACCATGTTCGGGGGCCGCCCGGGGATGATGGCCAGCCGGGTGTGGCTCGGATACTCGACCTTGGGGATCGAGCGGAACAGGGCCTCGGTATAGGGCATCTTCATGTCGCGGAACAGGATCGAGGTCGAGGCCCGTTCCATGATCCGCCCCGCGTACATCACGATCACCTCGTCGGTCCGACCGGCGACAACGCCAAGATCGTGGGTGATGAGAACCAGGGGCATGAACCGCTCCCGCTGCTGGTCCTGCAACAGATCGAGGATCTGGGCCTGGACGGTCACATCCAGTGCCGTCGTCGGTTCGTCGGCGATCAGGAGCTTGGGCCCGCAGGCCAGGGCAATGGCGATCACGACCCGTTGTCGCATACCACCCGACAGCTGATGAGGGTACTCATCGATCCTGGTCTCGGGCGAGGGGATCCCAACACTATGAAGCAGGCTCAAGGCACTGGCCCTGGCCTCCCGCTTCGAAGCATTGTGGTGAACCCGCAACCCTTCGGCCACCTGCTGGCCGATCTTCATGACCGGGTTGAGCGAACCAAGCGGATCCTGGAACACCATGGCCACCTCAGGACCCCAGATGTCACGCAGCTCCCGGGCCGACAAGCCCATCATGTCGATCCCGTTGATCGTCACCTCGCCGCTGGTCAACACATTGGTCTTGGGCAGGAGGCGCATGACCGATCGGGCCGTCACACTCTTCCCCGAACCAGATTCACCGACCAGGCCGAGGGCTTTGCCCCGTCGCAGTGAAAACGAGACGTCGTCGACCGCAGTCAGAGGACCCGCCGGCGTTGCGAATTCGGTGGTGAGGTTCCTCACCTCGAGGATCGTCTCATCGGATGGCTCGGGTTGGCCCATGAGAGGGCTCGCCGAGGGGGGCGAGGCCGAGTCGTCGCTCACGGGGCAACCTCTCCGACAAGGGGGAAGTGGCAGGCCACATACTGGTCCTCGGCCACCTGTCGTATGCTCGGTTCCTCCTCAGCACAACGGTCCTGGGCCAGGGCGCACCGGGTACGGAAGCGGCACCCGCTCGGCGGGTTGATGGGCGATGGCAGATCGGCTGCCCCCTCCATGGCGCGAGCCTTGATGAGAGGATCTGGGTGGGGGATGGCCGCCAGCAGGAGCTGGGAGTAGGGGTGAGCGGGCGAGGCGTAGAGCACGTCGGGGTCGGCTACCTCGCAGATCTTCCCCAGGTACATGACGGCCACCCGATCGCTGACATTCTTGACCACGGCCAGGTCGTGAGCGATGAAGACAAGGGTCAGGCCGTACCGTTCCTTCATGTCCTCCAACAGGTTGAGGATCTGAGCCTGAACCGACACGTCGAGGGCGGAGACGGGCTCGTCGCAGATGATCACCTTGGGATTCATGATGAGGGCTCGGGCAATCGACAAGCGTTGAGCCTGACCGCCAGAGAACTCGAAGGGCTTTCGGTCGAGGGCGTTGTCGGGGTTGATGCCGACCGTCTCCAGCATCTCGCGCACCCTGGGCTCGGCCCGCTCCTGCAACTCCTCATGACGAACAGCCAGCTGGCGTCGCACCAACCAGAAGAGGCCGAAGTCCACGGCCGCCGAGGCAATCAGCACCAGAAGCTTCGGAACCCCGTCGAGGCCGGAGATATAGAACAACTCGAGTCCGAAGATGGCTACCAGGGCGGCGGCAATACCAGACGCACCGGCCCGGCTCGGCTGCACCAAGGAGGCAACGAACCAGGCTCCAACGACGGCGGCCACCAGGATCATCACCGCTCGCAGGATCATCACCGGTGTTCCAACGAAACTATTCCAGGTCCGCCACACCATGAAGACCGAGACGGCGAAGGCGAAGGCGGCGGCCGCCAATCCGGCCGCCGTCGAGACCTGTCCTAGGACCTTCGATACAACCCCGAAGGGCACGATCACGGCCAGTGTCAGCCATACCACTCCCATCATCAACAGGATGGTCACAATGACGATGGCAATAGCCAGAACGGGGAAGCCGATGATCTGGGCCGGTACCTGGGTCCAGCCCAACTGGTCCTCGAAACGACGCTCCTCGGCCGCCTCGCTGACGATCCACAACACCATGGCTAGCCCGCCGAGGGGCACCAGGTAGCGCAGAGGCTTGGTGATGAACCCGGCCACCTTCTGGAAGAGCTGGCCGAACTGTTCGAACCAGATCGAGGTCGGGGGACGACCGTCTTCCTCTTCCCACCACACCATCAGTGGCTCACCGATGATGTCGCGCACAGTCCGACGGGGGTTCAAGGCCGAGATCGGATCCTGGAAGATCATCTGGAGCACAGGCCGAGTCCGTCGCATCGACTCATCGTCGAGGCTGGTCAGCTCTGTCTGGTCCAAGACGACCGAGCCCGAGGTCGGCTGGGGGACCTGCATGATGGCCTTGCCCGTCGTCGACTTCCCACACCCCGACTCTCCCACCAGACCAAGGGTCTCCCCCTCGACCAGGTCGATGGATATCCCACTGACAGCGTGAACGACGTCGCCCGTCGTCCCCACCGGAAACTCAACGGTCAGATCTTCGGCCCGTAGCAGGGTGTCCTCAGCCTGTCGGAGGTGAGCCTTCCCGGTACCCGCCATCAGAGCACCGACTCTCTCGGCTCGTAACGTTCTTGGAGCTTGTCACCAACAAAGTTGAGGGCGAGCACGGTGAGGAACATGGTCATGGCCGGAATAAGGCTGATGTGAGCTGCGACATCGAGATCACCTCGGCCTTTGTTGATCATGTCTCCCCAGGTTGGTGTCGGTGGTGGAACCGAGAGGCCGAGGAATGCGACCGCCCCCTCAACCACGATCAGGTTGGCCATGATGATCAATGAGTAGCTGACCAGGGCAGGGGCCACGTTTGGCAGCACTTCTCGAAACATCACCCTCCCATTGCGGGCTCCAATGGTCCTTGCCGCCAGCACGAACTCACGCTCAGACCAGACAAGGGTCGAGGCCCTGACTACCCGAGCAATGGGAGCGATCGACAACAGCACGAACACGAAGATCAGGATGGACACTCGGCGTTCGGCGGTGGGGTCGAGGAACAGGATCAGGGACAAGGCCAGGATGAGGGGCGGGATGACGAGGGTCCCGTCGGTGAAGGAAGTGATGACGGTGTCAACCCGACGCCGGTAGTAGCCAGCGGCCATACCGACCATGCCCCCGATGAGCAGGGCCAGGGTGGCCCCAACCGAGGCAATGATCAGGCTGACCTGGCCGCCATAGATGACCCGACTGAAGATGTCTCGACCGCCACCGTCGACACCGAACCAATGGTCGAGGCTCGGCCCTTCTCGGTTGCGACCCTTGAAGGTCTCAGCCGGTCCTTTGAGCGGCAGCACCTCGGCGAAGATGGCCGACAGGGTCAAGACCACGAGGAAGATCACGGCGATCCAGAACATGAAGCCAAGAGGACCTCGACTACGAACCCCCTCACCGGGCTCGGGGGTGGGGGCAAGTGACCCACCAGAATCGTGGTGGAGAGCGGTACTTCCGATATCAGACATCAGCCCCCATCACCTCCGAGTCCACTTCCACCCGATCTCAGCCGTGGATCGATTGCGAGGTACAAGAAGTCGACCATCACCAGGATCACGATGTAGAGGGTGGCGATGACCAGGGTCCCGCCTTGAACGGCGATGAAATCCCGCTGACCGATGGCACCGAACATGTAGCCCCCGATACCGGGAAGGGTGAAGATCACCTCGGTGATCAGTGCTCCCCCGATGAGGGCCCCGGTGGTGAAGCCCATGACCGTCAACAGGGTGAACGTCGATGGGCGTAGGGCGTGACGCCACAGAATCCGGCTCGTCGAGAGCCCTTTGGAGCGGGCCAGGTCGATGAAGGGGAGGCGCAGGGTGCCGATCATGTCGGCCCGCAGAAGCCGCATGAACACCGCTGATACACCCAGGGCCAACGAAAAGGCGGGCAAGACCATGTGCTTGAAGTGATCCGGGATGCTCTCCCCCAAGGGTACATAGCGGGCCGCGGGCAGGATCTTGAACCCGATATTGGTGCCGAAGACGCTGAGGCCCCCAATGGAGAAGAACAGCACGAAGAAGATGGCCAGCACGAAGGGCGGGATGGCGAAGAAACCGAGCATCACGGTGTTGATGATCCGGTCCTGACGCTGGCCGTTGCGATAGGCGGTGTACACCCCGAGGGGGAACGAGATGGCGGTGGCCAAGACCAGCGAGTAGAACATCAGCTGCAGCGACGGGGTGATGGCCTGTGAGATCCCATCAGCCACTGCCTGGCGCCGCACGATCGAGTCGCCGAGGTCCCCCACCACAGCATCGCCGACCCAGTCGCCGTATCGGTTGAAGAAGGGCTGGTCGAGGCCCAGCTCGGCGTTGATTCTGGCTACCGCATCGGGAGTGGCCGAAGGGCCGAGGATGTTGATGGCTGGGTCACCGGGCAGGGTGGCCATCAGCGTGAACACGATGAACGAGACGACGATCAGGATGGGGATGATTCCCAGAATCCGTCGTAGTGCGTAGCGTCCGTTGGTGAGGAAAGCGGCTGTCGTGCCGATCGCTATGACCAAACCGAAGGTCCAGCTCACGGGCGGCCGGGCAAACCAGGCCCAGATGATGACGACGAGGATGGCGAGCACTGCGAACGGACCAGGCCGTTGTCTCAGCGTACGCACAGGTGGCTGGTTCCTTTCCTAGATGTGGTACCTGTCGGGGTGCCTTGCCGCTCATGAGCAAAGCAAGGCACCCCGACGGATGCAGTACGAGTGATCAGCCCTGGCAGTCGCCCTCCGTACACCAGACCTGGGTCAGGTGGTGCTTTCCGGCGATCACGGGGAACGACGTCGTCTGATCGGGGATCTCCATATTGGTGATGTTCTGGACCCGAGGATTGGCCACGATGCCCCACAAGGTCCAGGTCGTCCAGAAGTTCCACACATTCTCACCGAAGAGCCGGTTGACCTCTTCCGCCGCCGCCTTGCGGGCCGCGGGATCAGTGCTCTGACGGATGGTGGTGAACTCCGCATCCATGGCCGCATCCTGGAACCGGCCGAAGTTCAGGGCCAACTCTGGTACCTCGGGATCGATCGGGCTGGCCGTTGCCGAATTCCACCAGTACCACTGTTCTGTTGGATCGACGCCGGCATGGTTGCGCCAGCTCTGCACCTGGAAGACACCAGCGAGGGCAAGGCCGATGTATTGGCCCTGCTCGATCGGGGCGATGGTGACGTTGACCTCATCACCGAAGGCATCGGCCCACATGGAGGCCACTAGTTCGTTGGTCTCGACGTTGAACGCATCGTTGGTGGTATTGAAGGTGAATTCGACCGGGACCGCTCCGTGCTCGGTCTTGCAGGTCTCGAACTCGGCCGCCGCTGCCTCGAGGTCGAAGTCGGGATAGCCCGAGTCTTCCAGGTAGCCAATCGATCCCGGTGGGAAGGGACCGTTGGCGGGGGTAACGATGCCGGCACCCCGCTCATCGGCCACTCTTTGACGGTCGATGGCATGAGCGAAAGCCCGGCGACAGCTCAGGTGGATCATCGGGTTGGCGGCATTGAGGCCGCCGGGATCCATGACCACATTGTCGACACCACGCACGAAGGCCAGCGTCGGGTTCTCACCCTGAGCGCTGTTGACCAAGTAATGGCTGGTGGCACCGAAGTCATTGGCCTGGAGCAGCTTGAACTCGTCGTTGCCCTCGAACTTGGCTATCTCGTCGGCGTTCGCCGTATGGATGATGTCGAACTGCCCAGACTTGAGACCGTTCGACCGGCCCTGGATGTCGACCGCAACCACGAACTCCACCTCGTCGAGGTAGGGAAGCCCTTCGTTGGTAACAGAGTTGGGGCCGTCACCTCGCCAGTAGTCCTCATTGCGCTCGGCGATGAAGCTGTTGCCGTTGCCGGGGGTGTACGACACGAACTTGAACGCCCCCAGCCCGACGGGCTCCGCCGGGTTGCCAGTGGCGGCCGCGGCCTCTTCCTCGCTGAGGAGCGGATTGTTGGGAAGGGTCTGCATCCAGGTCGGTGAGAACATCATCCCACAGACCTCGGTCCGCAGAACCATGGGGCCCAAGGCGGAGGGGTCGGCATAGGTCATGGTGACCGTTTGCCCATCGGCTGTCACATCGTTCAAGCCGAGGAAGGCGGGACCGGTCAGCGGACTGAACCGGCAGGTGTCGAGGTTGTATTTGACCGCCGCTCCGTCGAGCGGAGTCCCGTCGTGGAATATGATCCCGTCACGGATGGTCATGGTCCACTCTGTCGAGTCCTCGTTGGTCTCGACCGACGACACCAGGTATGGAACGAACTCGGTAGTTTCGTCGGTGGTGAACAGGCTGTCGGTGACAGCCCTGAAGATCATGCGACAGCTGATGGCACAGGAGGTCGCATAGTGGGTCCAGGGATTGGCCGAATCAGCCTCGATCCCGTAGATGAGCTTGCCGCCATGGACCGCCTCGCCGGTGTCCTCCGCGGTGTCCTCACCACTGGCGTCGCCTTCGGCCCTGTCCGTTTCGACCTGCTGTTGCTCGTCATCTTCGGCCGCCGTCGCGCCCTCGGATTCTTCCTCGTCGGAGCCACTACCGCAGGCAGCGGCTACTAGGGCCAAGGCGAATAGAATCGCCATTAACTTGCTCAGTCGCGCAGTCAAGAGAACCTCCCCCATGTTGATCTGGGCCTACGGTTGCAGTCAGTACCCGGCAGCGCAAGTTTTGATGCGACATCCGTCACAATCGTTGTGGCATTGGCACGGTGGCGGGGGCGGAAGGGGTGACGTTCAGTCCACGGCTGCCGGCTCGAGGGTGGCTTCCAAGGTCTCGGTCGGCACCGGATCAGGACTGAGGCGGAGCAGGTAGAGCGACCCGACAAAGGAGACCCCAGCAATAGCGAGTTTGGGGACGATGCTGGTCGAGACGTCTCCTGTCGAGGTGGCGTCGGCTAGGAATCCGACCACAGGCGGGTAGAGCAAGCTCCCAACAGCAGCCGACAGGTAGACCCAGCCCAACACCACTCCCAGGCCTCGAACACCGAAAAGGTGGGCCGACACCTGACCAATGAGGGCCACGAAGCCCCCATAGCCCAGGCCCAGGAGGACGGCATAGGCCACCAACACCGTGTAGTTGGCCCCGGCGATGGCTAGCAAGACAAAGGCCAGGGGTTGGACCAACAGGCACGCTTGCAGCATCCGGACCGAACCGACCCGATCCGACAGCCCCGTCAGGAGGAGCCGGCCAATGATGCTGGAAGCGCCAACGATCCCAATCAGGAGTGCGGCCCGGGCCGACGACACCCCGGCGTCAGTGGCGAACAACACGGTGAAGGCAAACGCTGAGCTCTGGCCGGCTGTGGCCAGGGCGCCACCGATGGCCAGACGTCGAAAGCTGGTCGTTGCCAAAACGGCCCTCAGGTGGCGGCCCGCTCGAGGCGGTCGCTCGATGGGCGGGCGATCAAGAAGGAGGCCACCGATGGCGAAGGTGACGGCAGAGATCACGGCCAGGGTGACGTAGGCGTGGCGCCAGCCGTCGGTTTCGATGAGCCGGTTGGCCAGGGGTAGCAGGATCAGCGTTCCTAGCCCATTGCCGGTGGCCGCTACCCCCTGCCCTATGGCCCGGTACCGATCAAACCAACCGGCGACCGCGGCGAACAAGGGCGAAACGAACAGCCCCCCACCGAGACCGGCCCCGACCCCATAGGTCAGGTAGCCGTGCCACAACTGGTCGACCTGACTGGTGAGGAACAATCCTCCGCTGAACAGGAGCCCCCCCACCCAGACGAGGGGACGGGGCCCATAGCGGTCGGCCAGGAATCCCGAAGCAGCCCCAGTGCCCAGGAACAGGAACAGGGTGATGCTGAACACCACCGACGTCGGCCCCAGCCCCGTCCCGAATTCCGAAGCCATGGCCTCGAAAAAGGTACCGAAGGTGTAAACGGTGCCGAAGGCCACCCCATTGGTGACGGCGGCCGCCACCGCAACCTTCCATGCCCGCGCTGAATCGATTCCTGATCCCATCGAGGCCAGGGTCCCACGCATGACGGGTCGCCACCTAGTGCCAGAGAGACATACTGTTCTGGTAGGGCCATCAAGCCGTTGCCGACAGAAACGGATGCCCACGATGAGCCGACCCCGAATCCATCGATCCGAAGACCCCCGACAGGACCCCTATGCCCATGCTCGGGAGGACCTCATCGACCACGACCTGGTGGAGCGGGGGATCATAGACGAACGCGTCCTGCAGGCCATGGCAACCGTGAGGCGGGAAGGTTTCGTCGGGGAGGAACTGGCAGACGTGGCCTACGCCGACCGCCCCCTCCCTATCGGGTCGGGTCAAACCATCAGCCAGCCCTTCATCGTCGCGGCCATGGCTGAGGCCGCCGAGCTCGAACCGACCGATCGGGTGTTGGAGATCGGCACTGGCTCTGGCTATGGGGCCGCCGTTCTGGCCAGTCTGGCCGGCGAGGTGTTCACCATCGAGCGGGTCGAGGCCCTGGCCGATTCGGCTCGCGATCGGCTCCGTCAGCAAGGCTTCGAACGGGTCCAAGTTCGTGTGGGCGACGGCACACTGGGGTGGCCCGAGGAGGCACCGTTCAACGCCATCGTCGTGACCGCCGGCGGGCCCGAGGTGCCGCCCGCTCTTCGCCAGCAACTGGCCGAGGGTGGCCGTCTGATCATGCCCGTGGGCCATGACCCTCGATTGCAGTCTTTGGTGAGGGTGCGGCGCTCGGGAGACGGTGCCACGATCGAGGACCTGGGGGCTGTCCGCTTCGTTCCCCTCATCGGGGCCCAGGCGTGGGGTCCAGGCCCCGGCACGGCTTCCGATGACACCGATGCCGATGCCGACGCCGACGCCGACGCCGACGCCGACGACTGATAGCAGCTCAGAGATCGGGTTTCGGGCTCGACATTGGGACTGACACATCTACAGCCAGGCTCGAGCCCGGTCGGGTGTGACCGCGGGCGTCGAGGGAGGCGAGGAAGCGCCCGACGGAGGCATCATCGCTGGCCTCGATGTGATCGACATAGTGACGCTGATGGTGACCGGCCCCGGAGAACCCCCCGTCGAAGACGTCGACGATAGCGTCGTGGTCGTGCTTGGTCGGGCTGTCGAATGTGATCCGGTCGAGAACTGACTCGGCCTTGACCGCCATGTCGTTTCGATTCTGGAGGACCAGGACTCTGGTGCCATCGGGGACATACTCGAGTTGGGGCTGGGAGTGGTAGCCGGCAGCGATCACGTGGGTGACGTCGTAGGTTCCACCGTTGAAGGCGCGATCGGCGGCAAGGTCGAGAGCGGTGTCGGCCCCGAAACTGTGGCCGACGATGATGAGCTCAGCCCCTAGAGGAACCCCAGCTGACACCAGGCCTTGTTCGACCATCAAGGCGTAGTAGTTGGCCTCCTTGGACGTATCGAGCCATGAGCGGATGGAGAACCCGTCCAGATCCCGCACCGTATTGGTGTCGGGGTCCATCCCAACCGACGGGCGCTTCAAGTCGGTGACCCCGGGCAGGACCACGGTGTAGGCGTTGCCTCCATGGTCGATGAGCTCGAATTCGTCGCTGCGGATCTGGGGCTCCTCGCCGTCATGGTGCTGGATGCCGGGATCGGTCTCAGCCAGGAAGTAGCTCAGGGCTTGTCGACCACGATCGGTCGGGTTCCGAGCCATCGAGCCGTCGAAGCCGAGCGTCGGCCTGGTCTGATAGGCACCGCCTAGGTCACCGCCCGCGGGATCGCGCTCAGCTCGACCGAATAGGAATCGATCGAGGGCGCGCTGGGGGCTGGTTGCGAGATCGATCAGCTTCCTTCCGTCTGCGGCCACCTCATAGATGTCATTGGCGACGATGGGAGCGGCCACATCGACCGAGCGGTTCCACCACCGTTGGGCGGTCGTCAACTCGTCGCCGGGAGGCATGGCCAACGGTTCGTCCGCCGCTCGGACCCGGGCCACCGTGGCCATCATGTGGCGGCCGTCGGCCCCACAACCCCGAGCCAGATCATCGAGCACGTTCAACACATGGTCGGTGCGAGCGACCAAGTCGATGGAGACCAGCTCAGGCTGGTTCCCGACCCGGACCAAGAAGGCATCGAGGTCATCGGTCAGCGCAGCTCGGGCCCGACTCAAGGTCTCGACCGCCCCCAGCATCGCTCGACCAACCAGGTCAACATCACCAGGATTGATGTAGGAGTCGCTCATGGCTCCTCCCCTGAGATGTCGGCACTGATCTCGAGGGCCAGAGCCATAGCGATCAGCTCGACCCCCACCCCGACCCCCTTCGACCGGTGGTCTGCGGCCCGAAGCCGCATGTCGGTGGCTGTGGGCGCCCGCCACTGCATCCGATCGACCCGACTGTCGAGCACCTCGGTCAATGACTCAACCAAGTGGGCCACCGCCCGGTAGCGGCTGGCCAACGCCATCGCCGCATCACTCATATCAACCCCACTCATCAGCATCCGCCTCGATGAACCAACCTTTGACAACATTGGGAGAAGCGCCGAATCCCAGTCCGGTGGAGGCCGGCGGGGTGTGGTTCACACCATGGCATGGGCTACGCCGAGTTCCAACCCCTTGGCTTCAGCGGTGGCGTGGCCTGACGGCGTCTCGGGCACTACGCTCCGTCTTGAGCCCGAGACGAAGCGGACCGGGTCGACTGGATGACGCCAACGTGACGCATGCCAACAGACCCAGTTCGATTTGGGACGAGGCCAAGCGTTGAGCCGCTTCGATGGGATGTTGTTCGCCCTCGACACGGAGCGGAAGCTGGGTCAGACCGTGGCTGCCCATCTCGGTGTCGCCGTCGCCGACCATGATGAGCGCCATTTCGAAAGCGGGGAGAGCAAGACCCGACCTGCCGTCAATGTCCGGGGCCGCGACACCTACGTTGTCGCCTCCCTGGCTGGCAACCAGACGGGATCCGCCAACGACAAGCTGTGCCGGGTCCTGTTCTTCGTCGGTGCTCTCAAGGAGGCATCGGCCCGCTCGGTGACCGTCGTCGCCCCCTACCTGTGCTACTCCCGCAAGGATCAACAGACCAAGGCCCGAGACCCGATCGCCACCCGCTATGTGGCTCAGATGTTCGAGGCCGTCGGAACCGACCGACTGGTGACCCTCGATGTGCACAACCTGGCTGCATTCCAGAACGCCAGTCGTTGCCACACCGACCACCTCCAAGCCACCCAGCTCTTCGTCGACTATGTCTGTCAGACGATGGCGGGGGCCGACGTGGTGGTCGTGTCGCCCGACATCGGTGGGGTGAAGAGGGCAGAACGGTTCCGTATGCGGCTGGAGGCCGAGATGGGCCGACCCATCGATCTGGCCTTCGCCGCCAAGCTGCGGAACCGGGGTGTGATCTCGGGCCCGGAGCGGATCCTGGGCGACGTGGAGGGTCGCGTCGCCATCGTCTTCGACGACATGATCGCCTCTGGTGGCACGATGCGACGGGTGGCCGACATGCTGGTCGCGCAAGGGGCGAACATGGTCTATCTGGCCGCCACTCATGGGGTGCTGACCCCCGACGCCGCCGCCTTGTTCTCCCACCCCTCAGTGGCCAAGGTGATTGTGACCGACACGGTTGAGCCCGACCGGCTCAGCCCCGACATCGTCGGCGATCAGCTGGTCGTGCTCGGCATCGGGCCCCTCGTCGGTGAAGCAGTGGCCCGGATCCACAATGGGGGATCGCTGAGCGAACTACTCCACCTCGAAACCTGAGCTCACCAGAGGAACGGCTACTCCAGGATCTCGGCTACGGCCAGATCGGCGATGCGATCGGGGTCGTAGCCGAGCAGTTCGGTCAGGACCTCGAAGGTGTGCTGACCCAGGGTCGGGCCTGCGGTCGGGATCGAAGCCGGGGTACGGGCCAAGCGAACGGGTGATGTCCCGACGGGGATCATGTCCATCACGGGGTGGGGGACGTCGACCACCCAGCCTCGGGCCTGGAGGTGGGGGTCGCTCAAGCAGTCGGGGCTGTTCTGGACCCGGTGAGCGGCGACCCCGACAGCCTGGAGACGAGCTTGGGCCTCCTCCTCGTCGAGACCCGAGCTCCAGCGGATGATGATCTCATCGAGCTCATCTCGTCGGGCGCGGCGCTGGGTCCCGGTGAGGGGGGCCAGGTCGGAGCGATCGAGCTCAGCGGCCAGGGCCTGCCACTGGTCATCGTCGACACAAGAGATGGCGATCCAGCGGTCGTCACCGGCGGCGGGATAGACCCCGTGGGGAGCCATGGTGTGATCGGCGTTGCCTTGACCTTCATAGGAGCGTCCGTTGGCTTGGACGTCGAGGAAGCCGAGGGTGAGGAGCTGGAGGCAGGCCTCACCCTGGCCGAGGTCGATCCAGGACCCCTTGCCGGTTCGTCGCCGCTGATCGAGAGCAGCCAGCACCACGGCACCGGCAAACCGAGGGGAGATCATGTCGGTGTAGGCACCAACGGGGCCGACGGGGCCCCGATCGGGCCACCCGGTGGCAGCGAAGAATCCGGTCAGGGCGGTTGCCATGTTGCCGTAGCCGGGGACGTCGGCCAGGGGTCCGCTTTGGCCGAGCATGGTCGTCTGACAGACGACGGCCGATGGGTTGAGACGAGCCAAGGTGTCCCGGTCGAGGCCCATGCGGGCCAAGGCCCCGGGGGCATAGGCATCGATGATGACATCGGCCCAGGCGGCAAGGTCGAACAGGACGGGACGAGCCTCAGGTCGGGAGAGATCGAGGGCGATACTGAGCTTGGCTGCGTTGGTGTGGGCGTAGGCGGCTGAGCACTCGAACCCATCACCGAGGAAAGGAGGCGAGGTACGAGCCAGGTCGGGACGGCGGGCCGACTCCACCTTGACCACGGTCGCTCCGAACCCAGCCAACGTCCGCCCGATGAGGGGCCCGGCGTAGGAGGTGGTCAGGTCCAGGACCCGCAGACCTCCAAGCGGTCCCTCCCTCATCAGTTCTGCGGCCGGGAACGAAGCGTGAGTGGGATCGGCGGGGTCGAGAGCTACCGGGTCGGACTCGGCGGTGGGCGCTGGACCCAGGTTGGTGGCAGGCCGAGACCCAATACGGTCGGTGTCGGCGCCGAGGTGAGGGGCGGGCCCAACTTCTGGGAGTGGGTCCGGAGTGCACAGAGCAAAGGGTCCCGGGGTTGACAACGTTCGCCCGTCGTCGAGCTCGACCGCCCGCCACAGGCCTCGCTCGACGAACTGGGGAGCGGCCAGCACATCGTCGATGGTGAGGACAGGGGCCAGCAGGAGGCGACGCTCCCGGGCTCCCACCATCAGGTCGGACCTGGTCTTGGTCGCAGTGAAGAGACCGACAGCTTCGTTGAGGCGGTCGAGTCGGGTCGGGTCGCTGAAGGGATCGAAGTTTGCCCAATCGGTGTCGGCCAGCTCGGCCGGGCACTGGTTCTCTTCCACCATCCACTCCACCAGTCGGTTGGTGAAGGGGCCGACGGCAGCTCCCGTCATCAAGGTGATGGTCACATGACCATCGGCCGCTGGGAAGTCGAAACGGGTGGTGAGGGGACCAGTCTTGGGGGCGGCCCCACACCGATGAGAGACCGGGGATTCCCACGGTCCGGAGTAGGCCAGGTAGAAGCCGGCCCAGATCCACGATTCCTGAGCTGAGATGTCGATGAGCTGCCCCTGCCCCGATCCGGGGCCGTGGCCCGAGGGGTGGCCTTGGCCCGCGGGGTGGCCCGATCCCGACTCGCGCTCGGCCAGGGCAATGAGCACGCCGACCACAGCATCGGCGGCCGCGCTCAGGAACACTTGGGGGACGGCGGTTCGCAGTGGGGCACGATCGAAGTTGCCGGTGACCGATTGTTGGAAACCGGCTGCCCCGCACACCAGGTCGCTGTCGGCCCAGCCGGCCTTGGGCCCTATCAGCCCGAACCCAGACACATTGGCCACAACCAACTGGGGATACCGGGCCACCAGCTCGCTCGGACCGGGCAGGCCCCGTCGCCGATGATCCAGGGCACGACCGGACATCAGCACGGCATCGGCCGACGCCAACAACTCATCGAATTCGGCCCAACCCTCGGGCGTCGACCAGTCGATCACGACCGAGCGCTTACCCCGATTGAACCCGAGATGGTGGAGGGACCGCTCGACACCGGCTTCGTCGCCAACGAAGGGCTGGCAGTGGCGGGTCGGCGACCCTTCTGGCGGTTCGACCAGCACCACCTCGGCCCCCAACTGGGCCAGGAGGGCACCGGCGAACACACCTCGCTCGTCGCATAGGTCGAGGATTCGGTAGTTGGCCAACATGGCGGCACCATACATCCAGGTCCCCACCGGAGGTGGAGTTGGCAACGCCGACGGGCCATGCTCGACCCATGACGTTCGATGCCTCCCTCCTGGCCGAGATCCGCGATCGCTTCCATCATGTCGCCGTTTGCCCCTTTCAGGGGCCCCGCGTCTACTTCGAGAATGCCGGTGGATCGCTGACCCTGAAAGCGGCGGTGGCCCGCACCGCGGAGCTGATGACCATCCCCGACAATCAGGGGAGGGCCAATGTGGCCTCGATCGAGCTGATGAAGATCATCGCCCAGGGCCGCCAGGATATGAAGACGATGTTCGGCACCAGTTCGGGTGAGGTCTTCATCGGGGAGACGGGGACCGAACTGCTGGGCCGGCTGATCCGCAACGCTCTCTTCGCCACCGCGGGCACCAACGCCGTCGGCAGCCATCTAGAGCATCCGGCCACCTACAGCGCCGCCTCGCGCTGGGCTCCGATCGCGGGCCTCGACTATGAGCAGGTCCCGTTCGACCCCTCTACGTCGGTGGTCAGCGTCGAACAGTACGCCACCGCCGTCAACGAGGGGACGGGGGTGGCGACCATCATCCACGCCAGCCCGGTGACCGGGATGCACGTCGACGTCGCCACTATCGCCAAGCGGATCCGCCAGGTGGCCCCCGAGTGCTTCATCATCGTCGACGGGATCCAGCATGCGGCCCACGGACGTATCGATGTCGACGATTATGGGGTCGACGGGTACGTGGTCAGTGGCTACAAGCTCTTCTCCCGCCACAACTTCGGGGTGGCTTGGGTGTCGGATCGGCTGGCCACCATCCCCCACGATCAGCTGGTCGGAGCTCCGGCCGAAGTGTGGGAGGTCGGCACCAGAGACACCTCAGCCTATGCCGCCTTCTCCGAGGTCGTCCGCTACCTCGAATGGGTCGGCTCGCAGGTGACAGAAGGCGAGACCGGGGAAGGGTCCGGCGGCCTGTCGGGGCGGGAACTGATCGAGGCGGCGTCGGTCGCTATCCGCGGTCATGAACATGGATTGGTCAACGCCATGTTGTGGGGTATCGCCGGCCTCCCCGGGCTGGCCCAGCTGGACAATGTGCACGTCGTCGGGCCCGACACCAGCGAGCACCGATCGGGGATGGTGTCGTTCACCGTCGACGGGATGGACGGGCCACAAGTCGTGGCCGAGCTCGACACCGACGGGGTCCGGACCCACGCTCGCAAAGCTGACTACTACTCAGCCGGTGTGCTCGGACCCCTCGGGTTGGAGACCTGTACCCGCGTCTCGGCCAGCCACTACAACACCCTGGAGGAGGTCGAGCAGTTCCTGGCCTCGGTCAATCGCATCGCTGGCACCTGAGACCACCGCTTCCTGGTTGGCAGTTCAGGTCTGGGGCATGACGAGGGCCTTCTCGCCGGTGGCCATAGCGGTGTAGGCCCTCATCTGGTCGAGGTCGAGGATCTCGTCGAGGGAGATGGTGGTGCTGTAGTGGCTGGCAAAGGTGGTGGTCAGCTCGTCGGCCACTCGCTGGCGCAGCTCGGCCGCCCGCTCCGGGCCAACCTCGGCCAGGAAGGGGGGCAACAACCAACCCCCGACCGACCATGCCATCCCGTAGGTCCGGCGCAGGAGGGATGGGGAGCGGTCGAGGCCGCCATAGATGTATACCTGTTTGTGGGTGGTCGACCCATAGCGGTTGAACTCACCGTCGCCGGCACTGGCCGCCGCTTCCATGGCGGCCAGGATGTCAGAAGCAAGCTCGCCGCCGCCGATGGCGTCGAAGGCAATGGTGGCCCCGGTGTCGATCAGGGCTGCGATCAGATCTTCTCTGAAGGTCGAGGTCGAGGAGTCGACCACATGAGTTGCCCCCTGGCTGCGCAGGAGGTCGACATGTTCCTGGCGCCGCACGATGTTGACCAGACCGATCCCATCGGCCAGGCAGATCCGGTTCAGCATCTGCCCCAGGTTGGAGCCGGCCGCCGTGTGGACCAGGGCCGGATGGTTCTCCCGTCGCATGGTCTCGGTCATCCCCAACGCCGTCAACGGGTTGACGAAGCACGACGCCCCCTCGGTCGCCGTCGCCCCTTCGGGCAGGACCAAGCACTGGTCGGCCTTGGCCGTGCGGTGGGTGGCATACATGGCCCCGCCCAGGTAGGCCACCGTCCTCCCCTCCAACGACTGGGCCAGGTCAGAGTCTCCGGCCGCCACCACCGTTCCCGCCCCCTCGTTGCCGACGGGCATGGCCTTGCCCACTCGGGCGACCGAAGCGGCCAGAGCGCCCGGTGAGAGGGAGAGCTTCGCCCCTCCATCGACCTCGGTGGCAGTGGCCACGTCGGCCCCGGCCAATAGCAGGCCTAGATCGGAGGGGTTGATGGGGGAAGCCTCGACCCGGATCACCACCTCATCAGAACGAGGTTCACCGACCTCGATCGGCTCAACGGTCAACGTCACCTCACCGTCGCTGGTCACCGTCGACATCAATCCCCGGCCCGAGAATCCACCTGCATCGCTCATGTCCATTGCTCCATCGTTCAGTCGTGTTCCCCTCGGGATAGCTCACCGCCAGCCCAGCGGCAAGCGGGCAGAGGGCCGGACTTTGGGTCCGACGGCGCCGTAGGCATGATCAGTGGGTGGAGCGCCAGCTGTCGGGCCACGCTTCGGCCCCGAAGAGCCAGTCATCGGTGCGGTAGCCGATGGCGGTGGCGGCCGATACCTTCCTCTCCCCTGCCATCACCTCGATGTCGATGTGGGTGAGGCGGCGGGAGGTGTTGGTGACAGTAGCCGTCGCCGTCAACCGATCACCGGGAACGACCCGGCGCAGGTAGCTGATGTCGACCTGTACCGCCACCGTGATCCGGCCGACGGTGTTGGAAGCGATCGACATGGCCACGTCGGCCAGGGAGAACATGACGCCCCCGTGGCCCCCACCCAGGAAGTTGGTGTGACCCTCGGTGATGGTGCAGCCGACGGTGGCCGAACCCTGGGCCCAGCTGATGATCTCGATACCGAGGTGGGCAGCGTGGGGGTCACGGCGGAAGGAGGCATCGAGCCGGTCGTGCAGACCTGGGGGCAGGGATTCACTCATGATCGGCTCCTGAGGTGTCGGGCCACGGCTTGGACCAGCTCGGCCTGGGCTCCGTTCTCGGGGCCGGCCATGGGTCGGTTGGCCGCCACCAGATCGGAGGCCCCGTCAATGTCGTGGCCGAGGTGGAGCAAGGTACAGATGGCAAAGGTGCCGGTCCGCCCGATCCCGGCCCCGCAGTGGGCGATGAGCCTACTCCCCGATGACAGCCGCTCGATGGTGGCTTCGACCAGGGGCACGAAGTCATCGACAGGGCGGACTCCAAGGTCGGGGGTTGGGAACCAGGTGGCTTGGTCGTGGTCGCTTCTGGTGAGCCAGGTCACATAGTCGGGGTAGCGTTCTTCGAGCTCATGCCGCTCGTTGAAGCAGAGGAGCTCGGTGGCATCGACCCGAGCCAGGGCAGCCACCGGATCAGGGCCGACGACATGCTTCCCGCACAACCACAGCCGACCTGGGATGCCATTGAGAGGGATCTCGTCGATCCCTCCATCAGCTGAACGACCACGAGGCCAGCTATCCACGGGCACGAACGTTACCAGTGATGACCCAAGAGCTGATCATGCCGGAGATGACCTTGGTGATGAGGTATGGGTTGTCTCCGAGTGGGAAGCCCCGTCGGTGACCAGTCCTGATTCGTCAACCGGGACACCGTGGCGCAACGGCCAGAAGGCAATGGTGGCTAGAAGGCTCAAGACGATGGCCAGACAAATGACGATGGTGAAGCTGTCAGTCCAGTCGAGAATGAACCCTGCTGCGATGGGGCCGATCAGACCACCAAGACCGGCCGAGGTGAACAGCACCCCCAATATCGCGCCCAGCCCCTCGATGCCATAGAGCTCGGCTGCCAATACTGGCCCAAGAGCGACATAGCCGCCATAGGCGGCGCCCAAGATGGCGGCAAAGATGACCAGAGCAACATAGCTGCCATCCGACAAGAGCCAGATGATATAGCCGAACGGTTGGACGGCATAGGCGAGCAGGGCGAGGCCAAAGATGTTCACCCTGACCCCGATTGCGCCGAGACCAAACCGTCCGGCAACGCTCCCGACCCCGATCACACTGATCAGGGCCGCCGCGGCCGGGCTCGACACACCCCGGTCGGTCGAGTACTTCACGATGAAGACGAAGGGTACGAAGAGGGCGGTCGACATGAAGAAGCTGGCCAGGTACATGCGCCAGAAACCGTAGAACCTGATGATCTCACCCACGGGCTTGCGCGGGGCCAAGCTGGCCTTTCCCGGTGGGCGGGTGATGACCAGAGCGGCTAGGCCGTAGACGACGACACTTCCAACTCCGAGCACTCGGAAAGCAAAACGCCACCCTTCAGTTCGTATGAGACGCTCGCTGAGGGGAACCAGTAGCAGGGTTCCGAGCCCGATCCCGCCGGTGTAGAGCCCCAGAGCAATCGAGCGGTGACGTTCGAACCAGCCGCCAACGCAAGCCGTCATCGGTACCAGGTAGGCCGAAATCCCGACACCGACACCGACCCCATAGGTCAGATACCCGAGCTCCAACGAGGTGACCTGAGCGGTCAGCAACAGACCGGCGCCCATGGCGATGCCTCCGAAGGCCACCAGGGGCTTGGCTCCATAGCGATCGCCGAGCGGGCCGGCAATGGCCCCGCCACCGAAGAACAGGAAGGTGGTGATGGCGAAGATGGCAGCCGTGGCCCCTGACCCGGCGTCGAACTCGTCGGCCATCTGTTCGAAGGCGGCCCCGAAGCTGTAGAACACCCCGAAGGTCCAGGTGTTGATGGCCGACCCGGCCGACGCGACCAACCATGCCCTCCGCCCATCGACTCCGGAACTGCTGGAACCGTCCACGGACCGAACCTACACGAGCGGCCGACTCCGACCGCGAGCCGATCCCACATCTCGGAGACGGGGAGACGGGGAGACTGGCGCTGGATCCTGCTTCCCAGATCAGCAGACAGCGGCCGACCACCCTTCGACTGTCCAACCTCCGTCGGTCTCGATCATGTCGATGACGATGAGAGCCCACCGCCAGCGTCGCCGTTGCTGGCAGGCCCAACGGCGGGGTCGAGGTCCGTGATGCTCAACGGGAAACCGAAAGACCATTCCGCTCGGAGCGCCGTGGTCCACCAATCGACTGCCCGGTCCGCCGCTGGTTGTCCTGTCGGGCCAGGTTCAGCGAACGATCTCGGCCGCTCGCAGTTCGGCGATCTCGGCTTCGGTCAGCCCCAGAACCGTAGCCAGGACGTCGTCGGTGTGTTCGCCCAGGCGGGGTGGGGGCCGGAAGGGAGCGAGAACATTGTCCGTGAACTTGAAGGAGGTCCCGAGGACCGAGATCGTGTCGTCGCCCTCGGGAATCTGGCGGACCATGTCCCGTTCGAGGACCTCCGGAGCGTGGAGGGCCTCGTCGATGGTTCTGACCCCACCGGCCGGCAGGTGAGCCATCTCGACTAGCCACTCCTCGGCCGAGCGGGCGGCGAGGGCCGCTTCGATCTCGACCTTGAGCTGGTCGCGGTTGCGAGACCGGGTGGCTGGACTGTCGAAGCGCTCGTCGGTCGAGAGGTCGGGGCACCCGATCACGGTGCAGAGGTCGGCGAACAGCCGATCGGTGGCCACGGCCACGTAGATGGGGACGGTGGCCGTCTCGAACAAGTCGATCGGGGCGGCCACGATATGGCGATTGCCAGAGCGTTCAGGAGCTCTGCCGGTGGCGAGGTACTGGAGGCCGGCATTGCCGAGGGCGCCGATGGCGGTATCGAGCAGGCAGAGATCGATGTAGTCGCCGCCACCATGGCGGCCGCGGCCGATGAGGGCGGCGCAGATGGCCGAGGTGGCGTGGGCTGCGGTGAGGGTGTCGATCACTGACAGGGGATGGCGGGTGGGGCCACCATCGATCGGACCCGTGATGGACATCATGCCGGACTCGGCCTGGAGTACGGGGTCGAGGCCGGGTCGGTCGGCGAACGAGCCGGTGGAACCGTAGGCGGAGATAGAGACATAGATCAGTGCGGGATCGGCCGCTCGAAGAGTTTCGGGGCCGAGGCCGAGTCGGGCCATGACTCCCGGCCGGAAGTTCTCGATGACGATGTCGCACATACCGGCCAGGCGGCGGGCAAGATCCTGGCCTTGGTCGGCACCGAGGTCGATAGTGATGCTGCGCTTGGATCGGTTGAAGGCCAAGAAGGCTGCCCCTCGACGGTCGCCTCGGGCCGAGCGGGATCGAGTGTCGTCACCGGTGAGCGGGTGTTCGACCTTGACGACATCAGCCCCGAGGTCAGCCAGCTGCTGGGTACAGAGGGGGCCGGCGATGATTCGGGAGAAGTCGAGCACGCGGATGCCGTCGAGAGGTGGCAGCAGATCGGTCATGGACCAAGTCTTGCTCGCCCCGGCCCTCCAGCCGGCATCAATGGCAGCTCCTCACACCAAACGTGTGCCGGCCGACGGAACCCTGCATGGCCTCTTCACCTATCGATGCCGTCGTCGGTGATGACGACAGGTTGGCGGCTTCGATTGGCGCCCGTCAGACCACGATCCTGATTGCCTCGACTGATCCCGACCGGGGCTCAGAACTGGCAGCGATAGTAGAAGCCGCCGGCTGGCTGGCTCTGATGGCCAATGACGACGACCATGCCGTCAGCCTCTTTCGCGAGGCCCCACCCGACCTCGTGCTGCTGGCCTTCCAGGGGACAGCAATGGCTGAGCTCGGCCTTCTGGATCGCCTCCGGAAGGAGCCCGACGGGGACCGCGTCCCTATCGTGTGCAATCCGCCACGACGGCGGCACCAGTTTGTGGTCGAAGCGTTCGGCCGCCGTGCCGATGACGTCATCGCCGGAAGGCCCCATCCCGCTGAGCTCACTGCCCGGCTCCGGGTCCGTATGGAGCGGCGCCCACTCCCACGCCAGGAGCTTCTGGAGGATCCCATAACCGGGGCCTTGACCCAGGCGGCCTTCTCCGAACAGGTCGATCGGGAGCTGGAGCGGGTTCACCGGGGAGGGCGTCAGGGCGCCCTTGGATTCCTGGCGCTGGAAGAGCTTCCCGAGCTCGAAACCGAGTACGGCTCACGAGCCCGGGACGAGATCGTGAGCCAGGTCGTGCATCTCATAAAGGAGGACAGCCGGACCCTTGATTTCGTCGGCTTCTCCATGGGAGTAGTTGGCCTGCTCATGCCGGGCACGGGACGACAAGGGGCACAGATCCGCCTCGACCGTCTCTCCAAGCTGATCTACCGGCACCCGTTCACCCTCGGCGGTGACGAAGTCCAGATCACACCCATCATCGGCTACACCGAATCGATCCCCGATGTCACTGCCGACGACCTCGCCAGCCGAGCGTGGGCTGCCTTGTCGGTCCAGGCCGAACAGCGTGACCTTCATCCCACCCGATGGAAGGTGGCGATGTCGGAGCCGTCCCCGACCCGGTCACGATTCATGCGATCACTCGATCGGATCCGGACCCCAATCCAGGTCACATTGCAGCAGACCTTGCTCCTGGGGGCCCCGTTCATGGTCTACCTGGCCCTCGGAGCGGCCGGAGTCGACGTCACTCAGGTCATGTATCTCGTGGTTCTGTTCGCCTTGTTGGTGACGTCGGCCGCAGTGGCCGCCGAGAGCAACGCCGCCAAGGAGAGCCCCGAACCACCCCTTGCGCCTGACGTCGAACCACCCCTGGCTTCGGCCGTGATCGCGGCCTACCTCCCGAACGAGGCCGACACGATCATCGAAACGATCGAGGCATTCCTGACCCAGGACTATCCGAACCTCCAGATCATCCTGGCCTACAACACCCCACAGCCCCTCGACGTCGAGCAGGAGATCGAAGCGATTGCGATTCGGGACCCACGCTTCGAACCGATCCGGGTGGAGGGCTCGGTATCGAAGGCACAGAACGTGAACGCCGCCGTCAGCCGGGTGAGAGGCGAATTCGTCGGAGTATTCGACGCTGACCATCATCCAGCTCCAGGCTCGTTCGAAAGGGCGTGGAGATGGATCAATTCCGGGGTCGGCGTAGTCCAAGGGCACTGTGTGATCCGCAACGGCGAGACCAACTTCGTCACCCGGCTCGTAGCCGCTGAGTTCGAGGTGATCTATGCCGTGAGCCATCCGGGCCGAGCCCGACTTCATGGTTTCGGGGTCTTCGGAGGATCGAACGGCTACTGGCGGACGTCGTTGCTGCAATCGACCCGGATGCGTGGGTTCATGCTTACTGAGGACATCGACTCGACGATGCGGGTCCTCCAGTCGGGGGAGACCATCGTCTCCGATCGTGATCTGGTGTCGACCGAGCTCGCTCCGGAGTCGGCGAGCGCCTTGTGGAACCAGCGCCTGCGGTGGGCTCAAGGCTGGTCACAGGTGTCGTTGCGTCATATCGCCGCGGCGATGGGAGCGGCGCCCAATGCTCGACAGCGCTTCGGGATGGCCTATCTACTGGGGTGGCGGGAGCTCTATCCATGGATCTCGCTACAGATGCTCCCTCTGCTGGCGTACTGGTGGATTCGCAACGATGGCGTCATTGACTGGTTCGTCCCCATCTTCGTCATCACCAGCTTGGCGACCTTCATGGCGGGGCCGGTCCAGGTCTGGTACGGCTGGCGCCTATCGCATGAGTCGATCGGCCAGCACCGACGATGGTTCTGGCTCCTCCTCATCAGTTCCCTCGTGTTCTATACCGAGATCAAGAATGTGGTGTCCCGAACTGCCCACATCAAGGAGGTCATGCGCGACCGGCAGTGGAAGGTGACACCACGTTCCAGTGGCCCCTCCGTCGATGCCGAAGCCGACGCCGAAGCACTGGCCGTAGCCGGCGCACTTGCGGTCGACGACGAGGCACCCGAAGTCGCTGAGCTCCGTGCAACGAGCGGTGAGCCATTGACAGTCGTCGACTCACTGGCGAGTTTCGCGACCAAGTTTTCGGCTGGAGCAATCGGATCAGAAGCCGAAGCCGATGAAAGGGCCAAACGGTCCACCCCCCACGATCGACGCTCAACCGATCCGGTACCCGGCGAGGCGGGCTCGACCAAAGCGGACCAGACGACCAGTCGCATCAGCTGAGGGCGGCGTTGATCAATACCGCCCAATGCTGGATGCTGCGCCGAACCGGGAACGAAACGAGGTCATCGTTGCGCTCCGTTCCCGGTGGCGACGCTATGGCTCTATGACTCTGGCGCTATGACTCTGGCACCAGCCAGGCTGCTTCGAGCCCGTTGAACCCGTAGGAGGCGTGGCGGAAGAAGTTCGTGAGCTCCGGGGCGTAGGCCCACCGGGTCTGGTAGGTCCAAACCGGGATCGGGTTCATCACGTTCTCCAGGGCGTAGCGCTGGATCTCGCGAATCTTGTCCGCCCGTTCGTCAGGGTCGACGAGGCCGAGCTGCTCATCGAGCAGGGCATCGAGTTCCGGGTCGCTGATGTTGTACCAGTTCCGACCGCCGCCAGTGCCCATCTGCCCCCGGAGCCATTCGTCTGGTTCGAGGAACGGGGTCTGAGGCCCGAACTGGAGGTCGTACTCGATGTCAGGCCAGCGGCTACCGAAGTAGGTGGCGTAGTCGAGCAACTCCAGCTCCACATTGATACCAATCGCCTCCAGGTCCTCGACCACCCACTCGGTCTGGGAGGTATAGAGGGCACCGTAACGATCGGTTGCTATCAGGGTGGCGTCGAGTCCATCGGCAAAGCCTGCCTCCGCCAGCAGCTCTTTGGCCCGCTCTGGATCGTAGGGCAATAGCTCCTCCCTCTCCTCCTCGGGAAGGGCGTAATCAGACTGAGCAGGAGCAACGTTGGACGGGATTGTGCCTCCACCCCGAATGCTCTCACCCATGCCCTCGCGGTCGATGGCAAGGCTGATGGCCTGACGGACCCTGATGTCGTCGAAGGGCTCGCGGGCCATGTTGACCCCAATCTGGCCCATGCCAGCATCGATCCACTCCCCGTAGAAAGCCTCGGGGTAGTCCGTCTTGAGCTGTTCGAGCAGGGGTACCGGAAGACCGTTGGTCAATAGCTGGATCTCACCGGCCTGGAAGGCCGCGATCACCTGCTGGGTGTCATTGATGACGACTTGCTCGAAGCTGTCGAGATAAGGCAACGGTTCCCCGTCGGCACCAACATCCCAGTAGTCGGGGTTGGCCTCGTACTCAGTGGCGACGTCGACTTCGCGTTCGGTGAGGACGAACGGCCCAGTTCCGATCACGGTCGAGGCCCGCTCGTAGCCCTCCTCGAATGCTTCGGCCGGCAGGATCCACATGAAGTGGCTGGCCATATTATTGAGCAGAGGAGCAAACGGCTCCGACAGGTTGAGCACCACGGTGTAGTCATCAGGAGTGTCGATCGAGGTCACCCGCTCCAGCAGGTTGGCCTGATGGCCTTCGGCTTGGATGCCATCGAAGGTGGCTTTCACGTCGGCCGAGGTGAACTCGCGCCCGTTGACCGGCTCCACATTGTGCCACTTCACCCCCTCTCTCAACTTGAAGGTGTAGGTCAGGTTGTCCTCTGAGATCTCCCACTCGGTGGCCAACTCCGGCTTGAGCACGTTCTGCGTGTAGCCAATATCGGGGCCGGTCTCGAATGACAGCATCCGCTGGTAGACGTGAGCGATCCGGTACTGGGTGTTGAACGAAGACGAGGCGATCGGATCGAGGCTGCCGATGTCGGACGGGCCGGAGATGACGAGGTGGCCGCCACGGACCGGGTCGCCATCGCCAGCCACCTCCTCCTGCTCGGCCGTAGCCTCGTCCTCCCCTTGTTGCTGGGCCTCGGCCTGCTCGTCGAACGAGGACTCCTCCTCCTCGGCCTCCACCGTGGCGTCGCTGGTTTCGTCGGTACTGTCACTGTCCCCACAGCCAGCCACCACCAGCAGCATTGCGGCGATGAGGGCTAACCACCTCATCGCTCGTCTGGTCGGATCTTTCATGGGATTCCCCCTTGTTGTCTGCGGAGCGAGTATTCCCGGCCCGCCCGGTATCACTACCGGAGTTACTAGCGAACGAGTTTCGGATCGAGGTGGTCCCGCAGGGAGTCGCCCAGCAAGTTGAAGGCGAGTACCCCGAGGCTGAGCGCCGTGCCAGGAAACACAACGACCCACCACGCGACCCGGGTGTATTCGCGGCCTCGTGACAGCATCTGGCCCCATGACGGTTCGGTGATGGGCGCCCCAACACCGAGGAAGCTCAGGGCCGCCTCAGCCACGATGGCCTGCCCGAAAGTGAGGCTGGCCAGGATGATGATCGGTGCCACGATGTTCGGGATGCCGTGCTTGCGGATGACGCGCCACGGTTTGGACCCCAGAGCTTCAGCCGCGGCCACATAGTCGGCGTTCTTCACCCTCAGCATCTCACCCCGGGCGATGCGGCTGAAACGGGGGGTGTAGATCACGGCCAAGGCGATCACGACATTGCGGACGCTGGCGCCGAGGAGAGCAACGATGAACAAGGCCAGAATCAGGACCGGGATCGACATGACTGCATCGACCAGCCGTTGGAGCACCATATCGATCCGGCCTTCGAAGTAGCCCGAAACCGCCCCTAGGGCCGTGCCCAAGACGGTGGAGACGACAACGGTGAAGGTGGCGACAATCAAGGAGATCCGCGATCCGTACAACACCCGGCTGAAGATGTCCCGACCGATCTCGTCCGTGCCGAAGTAGTGCTCGGTCGACGGTGAGTCGAGCTGGGACGTACGTCCCAGCTCCGACGGGTCATGATTGGCCAGGATCGGGGCGAAGATGGCAGAGATCAGCAGGATCAGGATGACGACCGCCGACAAGACACCGAGGGGCTGGGTCTTCATGAAGTGCTTGAGGCTGACAACGAAGCGACCCCAGGCTGTCTTCTTGATGTCTTCGGGACGAACGGCGTCCGGCTGACCTGCGGTGTCGATCTCGGGCGGTCCGTGGAGAGCGGTCATGTCCTGGCTCGGTTCATGGTTCAGCTCCGACGGATTCTGGGGTCGATCCAGCCATAGGTGATGTCGACCGCGATGTTGACGGACACGAAGATGCCGCCATAGAGGACACCGGCCGCCTGGATGACCGGATAGTCCCTTTGCTCAACGGCCCGAAACACCAGGCTCCCGATCCCAGGAAGGCCGAAGATGCTCTCCAGGATCACGGTGCCACCGAGCAGGGCACCGAACTGGAGTCCGATCAGGGTGATGATCGGCACCATCGAGTTGCGCAAGGCGTGCTTGAAGTTGACCTTCGGCTCGCCGACCCCCTTCGACCGCACCGTCCTGATGTAGTCGGCGCCGAGGACTTCGAGCATCGAGGAGCGGGTCATGCGGGCGATGGCGGCTGCTACCCCCAGGCCGAGGGCGAGGGATGGCATCGCCATCTGTTGGAGGTTCACCCACAGGTTCTCGTTTGGGCGCTGGTAGCCGAGCGGGGCCACCCAGTTGAACCACAACGACATGGCCGTGATCATCAGCAAGGCCAGGAAGAAGTTCGGGATCGACAGACCAACCACCGATCCGACCCGCAGGAGATTGTCGGCGGACGACCCCCGCTTGATAGCGGAGCCGACCCCGGCCAGGATCCCCAACGTCACCGCTATCACGATCGACAACAGAGCCAGCTCGAATGTGACGGGGAATCGTTGGCGGATCATCTCGCCTACCGGACGCTGCTCCCACAGCGATTCGCCGAGGTCGCCTCGCACCACACCACTCAACCAGGTGCCGTATTGAGACAGGGCCGGTTTGTCGAGTCCGAGTTGTGCCTCGATCTCGGCCATGCGCTCTGGGGTCACCGACCCGGCGTCGGCCAATTGGAGGCGGACGACGTCGCCCGGCACCAGCCGCATGACGAAGAAGAGCACCGTGCTCAACAGGAACAGTACGAGGATGCCAGATAGGACCCGGCGAATGATGTATTCGATCATCGTCCGCCCCCAGGAGCGGATCGGGTGGATTCGGGACAAGCCCGGACCAGGTGGCCAGACTGGAACTCCTCGATGACGGGCTCGACCACCGAGCACTCGTCAATGGCATTGGGACAACGGGTGTGGAATCGACAGCCCGACGGTGGGTTGGACGGCGAGGGGACATCTCCCTCGAGGTGGATCCGATCGCCCGAGCGGGCCTCGTCGGGGTCAACGTTGGGTACGGCCGAGAGCAGGGCCTTGGTGTAGGGGTGGACCGGGCTGGTGAAGAGCTCTTCGGTTTCCGCCATCTCGACCACCTCCCCCAGGTACATCACGGCCACCCGATCGGAGATGTAACGAACCACATTCAGGTCATGGGTGATGAACAGGAAGGTGAGGTGCAGGCGTTCCTGAAGGTCCATCAACAGGTTGAGGATCTGGGCCTGGATCGACACGTCGAGGGCCGAGACCGCCTCATCGCAGATGATGAGCTCCGGCTCAGTGGCTAGAGCCCGAGCGATACCGATGCGCTGGCGCTGCCCGCCCGAGAACTGATGGGGGTACTTGCGCAAATCGTCGCGAGAGAGCCCGACCTGTTCGAGGAGGTCGGCCACCCGTTCGAGCTTCGCTTCCCCCGAAGCGATGTCGTGGATCTCGAGCCCTTCGCCAACGATGTCGGCGGTCGACATTCGCGGGTCGAGCGAGCTGTAGGGATCCTGGAAGATCACCTGCATCCGCCGGCGCAATGAGCGCAGCTCCGAAACCGACACCGCGGCCAGATCCTGCCCCTGGAAACGAACCGTCCCGGCGGTGGGTTCCAGCAGCCGCAACACACAGCGCCCGGTTGTGGTCTTGCCGCAACCCGATTCACCGACCAGGGCCAGGGTAGTCCCCTTCTCCACCGTGAAGCTGATCCCGTCGACAGCCCGGACCTGGCCGACGGTGCGCTGGAACAGGCCCTTCTTGATGGGAAAGTGCATCACCAGATCGTTGACCTCGATCACCGGCGTGGCGTTCGACTCGGCCGTGGTCATGGTGGGGTCGTCGATTCCGCCATCGTCGGCTTCGGCCGGGGTCGAGGAAGCGGCTGTCATCGGTCAAGGGCTCCGTAAGCCGGTTCAGGCTCTTTGAGCCAGCACCGACTGCGGCGCCGTTCCGACAGCTCAAAAAGCTCCGGCTGCTCGGCGTTACAACGATCGTGCACGGCGGCACAGCGGGGGGCGAAGCGGCAACCGCTCGGCATCTCGAACAGTGAGGGGACGACCCCCTCGATGGGTGACAGCCGCGTACCCGTACCCGCCACCTTTCCCGGCATCGATGACAGAAGGGCCTCGGTGTAGGGATGCTGTGGGTCCTTCAGGACTTGGCGTACCGAACCCTGCTCGACCACGTTCCCGGCGTACATGACTACTACTCGATCGGCGATCTCGGCCACGACGCCGAGATCATGGGTGACGAACAAGATGGCGGTGCCGGTCTCCTCCTGAAGCAGACGCAACAGGTCGAGGATCTGGGCCTGCACGGTCACGTCGAGGGCCGTTGTCGGCTCGTCGGCGATGACCAGCCGGGGGCTGAGGGCCAGGGCCATGGCAATCATTACCCGTTGCCGCTGGCCACCGGAGAGCTGGTGTTGGTGGCTGCGAAGACGGGTCTCCGGGTCAGGCATCTTGACCATTCGGAGGAGTTCCAGGGCCCGACTCTTGGCTGCCTCCCTGCCCATGGTTCCGTGGGTGGTTATGGCTTCGATGAGCTGGTTCTGGACGGTGTACACCGGATCAAGGCAGGTGGCGGGATCCTGGAAGATCATCGAGATGTCGCGACCTCGGACATTGCGCATTTCTCGTTCCGACAGCTTCGTGAGGTCCCGATCGCCAAAAATGATCGAACCGCCGACGATGTCCCCCGTCTCCTCGAGGAGCTGCACTATTGAGAGGGCGGTGACGCTCTTGCCCGACCCCGATTCGCCGACGAGGGCTACCGTCTCACCTTCATCGATCCGGAAACTGACGTCGCTGATCGCCTCTACGGCGCCGAAACGCGTGTCGAACCTGGTTCGAAGATCATCGACCTCCAACACCGCCCCCGGTGCTCTCTCCCGCATGTGATTCCCCGACCTGATTGCAACGGTATGTGCGCAAGTTAGCAATTGTGCCCGTGACTCTGCCAGCCTCGTGGAATATCGGTTGGCCTGCTTGTGACTATGGGTTCACCGAGGGCGTCCTGGCCGTACTCGGTGGACTGCACAGAGC
>JAAETV010000155.1 GCA_024227975.1 Actinomycetes bacterium | reverse complement strand
GCCATTCCAACCCGGTGGTCGCAGCCCGCAGACCGGCGCTCAGCCCGACCCGGTCAGCCACTGCTCCCAGCCATACCAGGCCGCCATGGGTGACCAGCCCCTCACCCCCACCCGTCACTTTCCGTGGCAACACCAGACCAGTAGCATAAGAGACGACAAGACCCCCTGTTTCCCAGGCTCAATGGATGCTTCAACAACACCCATTGTCCCAGGTCAGGGGGTCTTTCGCGAACCCAAACCCAAACCAGCTACGACCAATCCGGGCTAGGGACGCAATCGAGCCGAGCGTGCGTGAATTGTTATCTAGTTCTCTCTATGATAGATAGCTTGATCAAACCCAGAGGTCAGGTCAGCGAACAGTCATCCCGCCGTAACCGGCCAAGTCGGATCACGTTCACGATCCGAGACGAAGCACCACCGAACGACGCGGTGGTCTTGCTCCACCTGGGCGCGGATGACCGCAAAGCGATGAGTCACAAGAGAGAAAACGTTCTGAAGCATCATGACCGTTGGATCGACAAGTTCGACGATGCGGGCCGCTTCACCATATCGGTATACGCCCTTATCGATGTAGAGGAGCGCTTTGTCTTGGAGAAGATGCCGCACAGTCGTTTCGGGCGTTCTTCCGTCGGGGATGTACTCAAGGCCGGTTTTGAGATGATCCCAACGTCGATTAGTGTTCGTGGCACGAGTCTTATTGAGCTACAGCCATACCACTACTCGATCGTGCTTCCGACGAAGGGCTGTGAGACGGGCCTACTCGCCCAACGTGAGATTGATCCCTCAA
This sequence comes from Actinomycetes bacterium, assembly GCA_024227975.1. The sequence continues at coordinate 1,797 of JAAETV010000155.1, read as the reverse complement.
TCATAGGTGCAGTTGAGGCCGACCTTCGGCAGCTCATCGCGCTCTTCAAGCCAACTGAACCTAACTACGCTCTTTGACTCAGTCCATGGCTACAATCTCGACATCCACCTCCGTGGAACCGCAGAAGCCACGAACGATCGCTTTGACCGGGTCAACAGAATCACCAACCAACAGCACCGAGGATCCCTCTTCGAGCTGGGACCGCTGGCAGATGTCGACGGTCACATGAAACCGCTTCGACCGTCCGACCATCGAGTAGTCGACGACAAGCTCAAACACCGGAGCGGCCGGCCTTTCCTGTAGGTCAGGACAGGTCGAGGTCCGCGTGGCGTGCTGCGTCATGCCGGGTACCGTAGCCGATTGTGGGTAGTACCCGCAATCGGGCCATGGGTCCGGGGAGGGTTGGCCGATGCTCGATCGTAGCTCTGCAACAGACAAGCGCGAGCGCATACTGAAAGCGTGCAGAGCACTCATACTCGATGGCGTCCCGTTGCCGAACGTTGTCCGCAGACGGACCGGACGTGAAACAAAGAGTCAAAAAGCTGAAGAACCACACGTCGGGTGGCTACCACTGAGCGTCAGTCAGAACCGCCTAGCTGCGGTCGTCGGCGGCACCAGGGACAGTTCGATCTTTGGTCAGAAGCGAGCCTGGCGGACAAACGAGGCGTTTGAGGATGATCTCCGGCTCACCCTAGTGAAGGCTTCGGTCCATGGAGACGAGCTGCCTCTGGATCCGCTGTCGCTGCCATCAGACATGTCTGCGAATCCGGTCGGTGATCGCCAGCAGCTCATGACGGACTTCGTCCGAGAGAGGACGAGTCTCTTTGTCGAAACGATTTCAGACTCGCAGATTTTCCTGGTTGGCATGTCAGCTCGATCGGGAGTAGCGGCAACCGCAAGCGAGCGTGCCTTGGCCAGGCGCGGTGAGCCAACAGAGCTTTGGCGGACTATTGCAGAACGAATCCGTTCGTCTCGACGCTTCTACTACGACTATTATCGGGAGGTCGCGACGGTCTTCGGCCTTGAGGCTCGAAGCAGTGCTGATATGGACGTGGCGCTTGGTCTTTTCACCGGAATCGTCGCATCTATTGCTGATGGACTAGGTCCGTCAGCTGTCTACGATGGGCTCCATTCGCGACCGACTGTGACTGTGGACGATGAGCCTTGGACCTATCTGGCGTTCGCTGTCGGAGTCCTAATGAACGATCTATTCACACTGGACGGTGCGGATCCAATACCCACTCTCAGAGAGCGGAGGACAATCGCCATGATCGAAAGTGAATTCGACGGGAACGACTGAGAGACACCGGAAGTCAGAAGCGTTCGCCATATGACATAGTTCGAGATTCCGGGCTTGGAGTCCCTTCTCGCTTCTCTCTGTCGAAAGCTCTTTACACGATCGGGAGGGACACCAGGTCATTTTGAACAACGAGGGTCGACCCAGTGTGGACTCATTCTCTCGGTCTGGAGGGCCGAGGATCTATCAACAGGGTGCCGTTGCTGCTCGTCTCAGTCGCTCAGCAGGTAGCTCGTCATGGCAGTCGGCGAATCCCCAACCAACTCCCGCATGGCTCTCGGATTTCAACGCCGCCGTCGAGGTGCGCCTAGGAAAGACGGTTGGTGCCCCACGCCCACGCAGGTCGCGGGTGTTGACTCCTTAGGATGACTACTCTAGAGCGAAACTCGATTCCCCTCAGCTCCACGACATTCTTCCCGCTCAGGGATCTGCAGGTAATGGCGGTTCAGATCCGAACCATGAGCCGGGAGTCAACCTGGGAACCAATTCAGTGCTCGGCG
>JAAETV010000154.1 GCA_024227975.1 Actinomycetes bacterium | reverse complement strand
TGGAGGTCGGTCGGCTTGTCAGCCGAGCTTGCCGCTTCCATCACCGAGTCCTGCTTCTACACGCTGGACGCCCCGGTGGGGAGAGTGGCCTCGGTTGAGGTCCCGATCCCCTACCCCCGTCATCTCGAGGAGGCGGCGATTCCCGGAGTCGACAACATCGTCGAGGCGGCAACGAACCTCATCGAGAAAGGTACCGTTCGTGCCTGAGCAGCCCCCGGGGGACGAGGCCGACATCGTCTTCGAGCTCCCATCGCTTGGAGCCGACATGGAATACGGCACGCTGCTGGAGTGGTATGTGGCCCCGGGTGACACCGTCGAGCGCGGGTCAGTCGTCGCCCTCGTTTCTACTGACAAGGCTGATGTCGACATCGAGATCTGGCAGTCCGGGACGGTAATCGAGCAGCTCGTTGAACTCGGGATTGAGATCCCGGTCGGGACCCCGATACTGCGCCTCGGGTTGGTGATCGTCGGCACCACCCCCACACCTGAGACCAAGGCCAAGACTGGGGCCCCGACCGTGGTCACCGATACCCGACCTGTTGTCGAGGGCCCTCCATCTGGGGTGTCGGCGCCTAGCAGCAGATCGATCACCCTCCCCAGCCAAGGTGAGATCGTGGCGGCCTCCCCCTTGGCCCGAGCCGAGGCGGCCAAGGCTGGGATCCATCTGCGGACCGTGACCGGCTCCGGCCCCGAAGGGGCCGTGCTTGCCCGTGACGTCGAGGCCTACCGGCTGGCTCCTCCCCTGACCGATGTTGAAGAGGTGAGGGTGGGGGTGGTGGCTCCTCCGGCCGCCGATCGGGCGGCAACCATGCGCCAAGCCATCGCGGCCCGAATGGCCTCAGCCAATCGCGAGATCCCCCACTACTACCTCGAGCATGATGTCGACTTGGGACCCGCCCTGGCCTGGCTGGAAGAACGCAACGCATCCAGAAGCATCGCTGACAGGGTCTTGCCAGCGGCGCTACTGCTGTCAGCGGCTGCGGCGGCGACAGCAGCCATGCCTGACTTGAATGGGTTCTGGGTCGAAGATCATTTCCAGCCGGCTCCAACGATCGACCTGGCCGTTGTCGTTGCCCTTCGAGGCGGTGGCCTCGTGACCCCGAAGATCACGGCTGCCGATCAGCTGACGCTCGACGAGATGATGGCCGCTCTCACCACCATCGTGACTGCCGCTCGAAGGGGCGCGCTGCGTAGTAGCTGGTTGGAGGGTGCAGGCCTCACGATCACCAATCTCGGTGATCGCGGCGTCGATCGGGTGAGCGGGGTCATCTTCCCGCCCCAGGTCGCTCTGGTTGGCTTCGGTGGGGTCCGCCAGCGTCCTTGGGTGGTCGACGGTGCTGTCGTTGCCCGGCCGGTGCTCACGGTCTCACTGGCCGCCGATCACCGGGCCAGTGATGGGATCGTGGGCAGTCGATTCTTGTCAATCATTGCCGATCATCTTCAACGTCCGGAGGAGTCATGACCAAGTTGTTCGCTCGCGAGGCCGAGGAGGTGGTGCGGGGCGCCATCGTCCAGGTCGCCCCTGATCTTGTCGAAGCGCTCGCCAGCGTTGACCCGGCCGACGATCTCTGGGACGTGCTCGAGCTCGACTCGATGGATCATCAGAACATCATGGTTGAGATCTTCGAGCGGACCGGGGTCGAGATTGCCGAGCGTGACTATCCAATGCTCAGAAGCCTCGACAGACTGGCTGAACACCTCTCGACCTTCAGTCGCTGAGTGTCGATGGCCGCCCCTCCTCGGTCGGTCGGTGGCCAGCATCCATGCCTCATCTGCGGCCCTCCACTCGTCCTCGACGAGGAAAGGACGCTCCGGCTCGAGCATCTGAGTGAGGTGGATCGGCCGGCGCTCGAAGCCCTCTACGGGACGCTCAGCCGACGAGACCTCCAGCGCCGTTTCTTCACCAGTGCAAGGCCACCCTCGAGCTTCTTCGACCAGTGGGCCTCGGTTGCATCCCGAGGGGGATTCGACCTTGGGGCCTTCCTCGATAGGAACAGCCACTCGACCCTGGCTGGAGAGGCCGGCTACGCCCTGTTGGCCGACGGCGATGGCGAGCTGGGCATCGCCGTCGATCCCGCGTCTCGGGGCTGGCTCGGTCCCTGGTTGCTGGACCTGCTCCTCCGCCACGCCGCAGAGCGGGGTGTTCCCAACATCCAGGCCCTCGTCCTCGTCGATAACAAGGCCATGATGGCGCTGGCAGCCAGGCGCCGATACGCCGTGCTCGATCACCCAGACTGGGGCACGGTACGGCTCACGATGAGCACCCAAGGCACCACGCCTTCCTGGCCCCG
>JAAETV010000153.1 GCA_024227975.1 Actinomycetes bacterium | reverse complement strand
GCCAACACAGCATCGGTGGGAATCAATGCATTCCGGGCGAAGTGCTGAGTGAGGACTCCATGCGACATATTCGAGAAGTGATGAGCGACCGAGACAACAGATGGTTCATGTTTGGCGGAGTAGGCTTCGTCGCAGTCGGGACCCTATTCAGCCTCCTACTGGGGTCGGACCCCGGTGAGGCGATCTTTCAATCGCTCCTTGGGGCGTTCATATTCATGATCGCTGGAATCGTGGGTCTAGAACGACGGACAAGTCGAAGAAGGGAATCGGACCAAGCCTGAACCCAACCCGGAATAGTCGCAACTGATTCTGGTTTGGGTTCGCGAAAGACTCCCTGACCTGGGACAATGGATGTCGTTGAAGCAGCCATCGAACCCGGGAAACAGGGGGTCATGTCGCGTCTCATACTACTGGTCTGGTGTTGCCACGGAAAGCGACGAGCAATGGTGAGGGACTGATCACCCACAGCGGCCTAGCACAGCTGGGAGCAATCCCTGACCGGGTCGGGCCGAGCGCGCGGCTAGAGGCCGCGACCACCGGGTTGGAATCCCGACCGAAGCGCCACATCACCGGCGATGTGCGACGGTCCCGGTGCACGGGTACGCCGCACGGACGCATCAGCGCAGCTCGGCCCGGGATTGTGTTGCACACAAGTCGTGTAGATATGGATGTAGCTCGCTGGTCTCGGGGTCGACTATGGAGTGACCTGATGTGACGAGCTGGGGTCTGCACTCTGCACTCTGCACTCTGCACTCTGCTCTCGGTCTTGGACACACCCGGTCTTGTAGAGCCCGTTGGTGGTTTCGGCCAGGGCGTCGTCGTAGAAATCGGCCGCAGTCAGCAACTAGATAGGGTCCGCCCGTCGGTGCCGCCTCTCAACTCAGCTCCATCGAGACCGATGGGAGCCGATGACGCACCAATCGTCGGATGTGGAAACCAAGGCCGCGCACCCTGGGATCCCGACGAGAACCCGCCGCTCGGCCCTCCAGGCGATTCACGACCAGACAGGGCGAACCGTCGGCTACGAGCTGTTCTTCCGACACGCCGACGATGCCGCCGAAGCGACGCTCCAGAACACGGCAGCGACGCTACAGGTCCTGGCCGAGCACACGGCGACGACCGTTGAGCGTGGCTCGCCGCTGTATTTCGTCAACATCACCCGGGACTTTGTCGTCGGAGCGGCGCCGCTCCCCGATGCAAATCAGATCGCGGTGCTCGAGGTCCAGCCCGACGTCCATGTTGACAACGCGGTCCTGCACGGTGCGGAACAACTCCGAGCCCGCGGCTATGGGCTGGCCCTCGACCGGTATCAACATGGGCAGGGGAACCGGCAGGAACGGCTCCTCAGGTTCGCGTCGCATGTCAAACTGGACCTGCACGGTGCCGACGATCAGACCCTCAGCGAGACAGCGGAGTTCGTCCGCAAGCACAGCCACGCCATCCTCATCGGCACCAAGATAGGAACGAAGGCCGAGCGGCAGAAGGCGATCGACTTGGGCTGCGATCTGTTCCAGGGACGAGAGATCGAAGCGCTCCGGATCGACAGGAAGAAGCTCCTCCAGGGCTCCCTTGCCAACTACATCGAGCTCTTGGAGCTCCTGGCCGTCGATGACGCCGTCATCGATATGAGCATGGTCGCCGCCGCGGTGAAACGCGACCCCGATCTCTCCCTGCGGGTGTTGCGGTCATGCAACAGCGCCAGCTTCGGACTGAAGCAGCGAGTGACGTCGATCGAACAGGCCACCACGCTGCTCGGAGTGAAACGTCTTCGTCGAGCGGTGCACCTCGGTATCGCTCAGGATCTGGCAACCGACGGCGACCTGCTCGAACTCATGGAGTACGCAACGTTGGCCGACCTGGTGGGCCAACGGCTCGGGATGGCTGCGGGCTCCGGCTTCCTGGTCGGCATGCTGTCCCAGATCGCCGACGCGGTCGACACGCCGATCGGCGACCTGCTCAGCTCCATCCCGCTCACCGACGAGCTGAACGATGGCCTGACCAACCGGGTCGGCGCACCGGGCCAGACACTCTCGATCATCGAGAGCTTCAAGCGTTCGGAGACCCTCCCCGAACCCGGGACCGACGCCATCACCCTGGAGGAGATTAGGGACCTCCACAGGCAGGCGAGCGTCGCCGTTGCCGGAGTCGTCGGGACAACCGACGATGATGATCAAGACGTTTCCCTCTGGACCGTCTTTCCCGAGGTATGGCAGGGCCCGGGGCCGGCGGAAGATGAGCAGCCGGACGATGCCGCCGATGAGGAAGCGGCCTTCGGACCGGCCCCGACGAGCGAGCACCTTGCCACGGCCCGGTCGTGGAACATGTGGTCGCTTGACCACGCCAGGAAGCTCGTCGAGCAAGCCAGCATGTCCGAGGACGAGTTCAAGCACGAGTTCGCCGTCGACGACCGGCGATTCCAACAACTCATGAGCACCAACAGAATCCTCGTCATCGACATGGAGGGCGAGCGATACATCCCACGATGGCAGTTCGGCGCAAGCGGAACCGTTCTCCGCGGGCTCCAGGAGATCAACGACAACTTCCCCGGGGACAAGCTGTCCCTGGCCGAGTGGCTGACCAGACCCTGCCGGGGCCTGCGCGGCCACCTGCCGGTGATGCTCATGATGCAGGGCGAGCACGATGCGGTGATCGGGCACGTTCGGGCGCTCCGGGCATGGTGAACAGGATCTCACAGCCGGGACCCAAACTGGAGGGCGGATCCCACTGGACGTGGCACGCGATCTCGCCCGCCACCGCCGATGATCCGGATGCCGCGGCCTGGGTCCGCGTGTTCCACCAGGGCCACCACTGCCCGACCGCAACCTTTCGACGCAGGTTCGGTCCGCTGCTCCGCTTCGACCATCACACGGGCCATATCTCCCGACCCGCGGAGTGCTCCGAAGGGCGGACGATCATCTACCTGGCCCGCAATCTCGGCACGGCGCTAGCCGAGGTCTTCGGCGATGAGACCACTGCCACGATCTGTCCCAACTACCGAGTCGGGCTCGTGCACGTCGAGGAGGACTGCCGGGTCCAGGACCTCACAGGGAACGGAGCGATGGCCATCGGGGCACTTCCCCAGCTCACCACCGGCGCCCTGAGTCGGAAGGAGTCGCAGGCATGGGCGCGGGCGATCCATCGCGACGAGCCCGCCGGTCGTCCCATTGAGGGCATCCACTACCGCTCGGCCCACGACGAGGGCCACTGCCTAGCGTTGTTCGAACGCGCCCCGAATCTCTGGGAGGTCCCACGTGGCGGGCACGCGGCGAAGGGATGGGCACTGCTCGACATCGTCGAACGGGTGACGAACCTCCTCTACGAGCGCAGGGTCCGATTCTCGGAGATCCCCTCCAGCGAGTGCGACCGATGCAAGAGCGGCGTCTAGCGTTGTTGTAACGGCCGTACCTTCCAGCGGCGAATGGCATTCCGGTTCCGCCGCTTCGCCAACTACCGGATCCGAGCCCTACTCTACGCCGGACGCCAACTGGGACCTACTCCCCACCATCACACCCCGCCAAAACGCGAAGCTCCGTTTTGCCTCATCCCCGACGCCCCGTTCAACTTCGATGATCAGGGTCGGGCCGACTACCTCGACGATGCTGACCTCTGAGCATCCGCGACCCAGTTGAGCCGGGTCAACGGAGAGCTCCCCAGCTGACCCCCACGCCACATCCCGGATCTGACGATCTCGAACTCCGACGCCACGTCCAACCGTGCAACTCAACCGGCGGACTGCGACGGTCCCGGTGCACCAGTACGGCGGTCGGGCGCGTCGGCCCTGGTCGACCGCGCGTTCAACAGCGCTCGGGTGATGCTTCGTACTGCGTGGTGGCCAAGAGGGGGCGAGAACGATGCCCTACCATTGAGGAGAGCAACTGATCCAGAGGCTCGTCAACTTCATCTGAGCGCTGTGGAACCCCTCGCCGGTAGCCAGAGTCGAGCGCGGAAAGATGAGATCACAGCGGCGATCCGCAAGCAGAAGTTTCGAGGTGATCTCGCGGGGCGCCAGGAGTATCAAGACTGACCCGACGACCGAGCATTCCCAGACCGGGTCGGAGCTGGTCGAGGTGATGTTTGCGAGGGCTTCAGTCGTGCAGTCATCGCTCCCCTGAGCTATGGATCGATCTGCGATACCCTTGAGGATCCAAGGGTCGGGAGGAACTCTCTGTGGAGAACCATCAGTACACCTTTGAAGGCACGGTTGAACAACTTGGTGAGCTGGCGCAGGGGATGCAGCGACACCGCCGGGGCCGGCTCTACGCTCGTCTTTTCCTCGTTTTCTTGGCGCTCCCTTTGGCCATCGTTCTTACCCTAGTTGTCCTTGGCTGAGGCCATTCGTCAATCGGAAACCGGCAGGGATGTGTAGGGCACCCTCGGTGCTCGGCGGTGAGCATTATCGAGCGGCCTCGATCGGCGTTGGATCGTCGGTGATGGGCGACGCTTGGTACCGGATGGATCGATGGGGTGTGTGGCTTGTTGCGGGTTTGGGTGGGCTGAGTTGTCTTTCCTGGTCTGGTTGGTGAGTGTGGTGGGGTGAATCGTACGGATCGGTTGTATGCGCTGGTTGAGGAGTTGCGGGCTGCGGCCCCGCAGTGGCGGAGTGCGAGCTCGTTGGCCGAGCACTTCGAGGTCAGCAGGCGCACGATCGAGCGCGATCTGTCGGCCCTTCAGCAGGCTGGCGTGCCGATCTATGCGACCCCTGGTCGGCGGGGTGGGTATGCGCTCGACCTTCAGCACACTCTTCCTCCGTTGAATCTGTCGGCGGCCGAGGTGGCGGCGGTGGCCTCTGCGCTGGCTGTCGACTCGTCGACCCCGTTCACCCATGCGGGTCGCACCGCGCTGCAGAAGATCCTGGCGGTGCTTCGGGAAGTCGATGCCGAGAGTACCCGCGAGCTTGCTGCTCGGGTGCGGCTGTTCGATGACGGCGCTGTGGGACACCGTTCGCTTGCCTCGGTCGAACGGGCGATCGTGGAGCAACGAGTTGTTGAGCTCCACTATGTGGACAAGGCTGGTGACTTCACGGCGCGGACGGTGGAACCGGTCGCAGTCCTTGGTGTGAAGCCGTACTGGTACCTATGGGGCTTCTGTCGACTTCGTGGAGCTCCACGAGCCTTCCGGCTCGACCGGATCCGTTCCGCCACGCTTCTCGAAGAGCGGGTTCAGGATCGAGGCCTCGACCCCGCCGATGTCGAGCTCCCCTACCTCATCGGTCGAGGAATTCTCGGCAACCTGAACAGGTCGGCAACGAACGGATAGTTCGGAAACACTGACATAACGGTGTCGCTGAGCATCACCAGGATGCCCATCATGAATAGGTTCATCCTTCTCTACCACGGCTACGAGGCCCCGACCCCACACCGTGTGGCGGCGTGGAACACCTGGCTCCGACGCCGTGCCGCGAGCGTTGCTGACGTCGGTAGCCCGTTCGGGCCCGGTCAACGAATCACCAACGACACCGTCGATGAGTTCTCGCTGGCTTCGAACCCGGTGAGTGGATTCTCGATCGTTGTCGCCGAACACATCGACGCCGCCGAGCAACTCCTCGAAGGATGTCCCATCGTCGACGGCATCACCCTCTACGAGGCACTAGCACCAGAAAGCGGGAGCAACATATGAACACGGTCATCGACCGGCCACGACCAACTACGGTGGCTCAAACCAAGACGCAAGGGAAGTCTCGATGAGGAGCATCAAAGTCGAGCGGACAGTTGCCGCCCCACGGGCCAACATCTGGGCCGTACTGGCCGACTACCCCAACATCGCGGCGTGGAACGACGGGCTACAGAACAGCTACGCCATCGGTGAATCACTGTAAGGCGTCGGAGCCCAGCGCCATTGCGAGCTGACCCCCTCGGGAGCGATGCGAGAGACCGTCGTCGTGGCCGCGATGCTCAGCCGACCTATGAACAAGGGCTTCAACGGATTCATCGACAGCCTAGAAAAGGCAGCTCGAGCTCAGACCGCCGGCTGCCGAGGAGAGCCATGTCGGCACCTCGGGCCGCCTCGCCACCACGGCACCAGCCCCGCTCGTGGTTGCGGACCGTGATCGATGGCCCGCTCGACAGCACCACCCGGAAACGACAGACCGACGCGCAGCACAACCGGCGGGATCGGGTGGTCTGGGCGATCGGAAATGAGACCACGCAAGAGCGACCGACCACCGTCAGGTCCGTTGAGCCATAGACCACCACCGGGAGTGACGGAAGCTGTCCAAGGGCCGGCGTACCCAAGTGTGTAGGTAGTGCCTCGTTCGGCGTGCATCCGGGAGGGGTGCTGAAGCCGCAGGCAGCAACAGACGATACTTGGAGTGTGGCTACAGATATTGAAGGCAGGCGCAGCCGTCGTCGTTGTGGATCCGTAGTGCTGTTGCTAGCTGCTGGGTGGGTGATACTCGCATCGTGCGGTGGCCCTGGAGTGGAGACGGCAGCGCTCGTCCAGTTCGACTTCATGGGTGATCTTGTCGACTCTGACCTGGTATGGAACTCAGCTACGAGAACGAGCGAGTTCGTGCGTGGCGGTCCCAGTAGCCCGGTTCTGGTCGGGCCTGGCATCATGGTTCTTGATGATGGCCAGCAGATTCAGATCGAGGCTGACACGCCTGGAGGGAACAGGTGCGGGAGGTTCGCTGGCAAAGATCAACCCGACGACTGCCTGATCATCGGGGCCCTCAGGGGCGACTCGACCACGGCGGCGTGGTTCTACACGTTGGGTGACAACAGCGACTCGATCACCGGTGGTGTGAATATCGGGGGGCTGGTCGAGACCCAGGGGCGGAACGCCATCACCTCGATCGACGGCGACGTCAATATCTCCGTGCCTGTCGCTGATGATGCGATCTTCGAGGGATGCCGTGAGGGCGGGAGGGTGGAGGACGATCGTGTGGTCTTTCCGGAGTATCAGTTTCTTGAGGTGGTCGTTGGCGACAACGACCACGTCGTGTCGTTCCTCTGCATCTTCGCAGACTGACCCCCACCGCTAGTGCGGCGGACGGCAAGGCATGGCGACAAACTCACAGTAGATCGTGCAGCGAGGCCACTCCTTCCATCACAGCTGCCCGACAACTCTCGTTCACGACCCCGGCCAGCCGTGTACGGAGTACCGGCGTCCTAGGGTGGTCCAGGCGATCGGAAACAAGACCACCGAGAGCGGCCACCGGCCATCAAGGCCCGACAGGCTGCAGACCGCCACCCGTAGTGACGGCGTCGGCATGGTCCCTGGCGTTCTCGATCACGGTATGTGTGAACTGTTGGACCTGCGGGTGAAGCCTGTGTCCGGCCGATGCGGCGTTGTGGGGCTTGTCAGCTGGTCACTGGGTCGGTGCTTCGAGGATCTCGTCGACAGCGACCTCAAGGATGTCGATGAGTTCGGGGTCTCGGTAGCGGTACTTGTCCGGGATCTCAAGAACATGGAGCGGCTTGTGGGAGAGTTCTTGTCGGTAGGTGGCTTTGAGTCGCGATCGGTGCTTGGCCTCCATCGCAAGGATTAGATCCGCCCACCGAATGTCTCCGAGTGTCACCGGGCGCTTTGCCCGTGGGCTGGTCCCGACGGATCTGGGCGAGACTCGTGGGTCGCTACGAAAGAGCCACTCTGCGGTTGGGCTTCGCCACTGGTTGCGACTGCACACGAAGAGCACGTTCACGAACTCGACTCTTCTTGATCGGCGTCGGTCAGAGGACGGCGGGGGTAATCGAAGCCGAGCTGCTTGGCCCGTGCCAGTTTGTCAGCTCGGGTGTACATCAGCTTCCAGTTCTTCTCTCGCGGTCCATCTTGCCACCGTCTATTGTGTGCAGTCCGGGCCTTCACTCTTGTCCTCGCCCGTCGCCAAGCACGTCCTTGTTTGATGTTCATCCTCGCAGTTCGATGTCCTGTCCGAACGGTAGCCGCTAGAGACCTCCTGCGGAGAGGAGTTTGGCCCGAGCACAACTCAACCGGCCGATTCCGGGCGAGTTGGGTGCACGGAAACGCGACCGCGGAGCGCGGGCGTTGGCCCTCGCCGCCCGGCCGTCGGGGATCGCCACTGTGTGTGAGCGCCTGCGCCGAGCGGCCGGTGATGCCGAGCACGGAGTCAGTGCCGCAGTGTTGTACTCGACGGAATGCCGGCGGTGAACGTTATCGAGTGGCCTCACGTCGTCGGCGGTAAGCCGATTGGATCCAGCTGAGGCCGACGCGTTTGGGCTCCACCTCCCAATTCTTCCGAAGAGAGACATGAACATGATTCATGTTCATGTATGCTGTCGGTATGACGTCACACGATGCTGAAGACCGGGGACGCCGCGCTCGGCCTCAGCAGAGCCGGAGTCATGCCAAGGTCGAGGCCATCCTCCAGGCGGCCCGACAGATCCTGACCGACCCCGCCGCACAACAGTTGACGATTCGCAATCTGGCTGACCGCCTCGGGTTTTCGACCGGTGTCATCTATCGATACTTCGAGAGCCTCGACGCGATCGCCGAGGCCGTCGTTCGCGAG